>JAMPGE010000027.1 GCA_023664085.1 Muribaculum sp.
ACGAATCCCGCCTCTCCGAGGCGAACCCCGACAGTTCTTAATTTAGTGACATTATTTCTAAATCCTCATTCCTCATTGAATTAGAGTTTTGCGAGATATTCCTGCAGTGACGATTCCTGAGTCAGACCAATCTTTTTGCGAAGACGATATCGGGCCATCTCCACCGACTTATACGAAATATTGATGAGAGGGGATATCTCTTTGGAGCTAAGCCCCATTCTTATATAGCAACATAGGCGTTGGTCAGAAATGGTAAGGGAAGGATGCAGACGGATAAGCTTTTTTGTGAAATCTCCGTACACAATATCGAAATTGCGGTGGAATGATTTCCAATCATCGTCTTTGCCGATGTCGTTTTTCACCGATTTCTGGAGCGAGGCGAGTTGACGGGCCACGGCGGGTGGTATCTGCGACGCCCCCGGAGAGTTTCTAATGGATTCAATTTTATCGGAAATTTCCTGAAGGATCTCGTTTTTGTGAATAAGGCTCATGGCGGTATCGCTGAGTTGCTGACTCTTATGTCGAATATCCTGTTCGAGTTGTTCGGATTTAAGGGTTGCAATTTCAAGGTTTTTTGTCAAACTTTCATTTTGTGCGGATTCGCGCAGGTCCTGCAGTTCGATTTCTTTTTGCCGGAGGGCTTTTAATCGAGCATGAGCGATGTAAGCTTTAGTGCATTTATAAGCCATAAAAACCAATGACAAAATCAGAAGTAAATAGCACACGTAGGCTGCAGTGGATCTATACCATGGCGGCATGATCGTGAAGCGAAAGAGCGATTCTTGAATTTCACCGGTGCGTATATCTTTTGCTCTGAAATGAAGAGTATAGTTTCCCTCTCTAAGATGAGTGAATTCACGGGTGGCCAATTCCGAGTATTGGCTCCAATCCGAATCATAATCCTCAAGCATTGTGCTGAAGAGGATATCGTTTCCCGCGGAATAATCAGGATAGGCGATTATAAATCGCAGAGAATTGAGGTGATAAGGAAGTTTTTCGGACATTTGAGTGGCACCGGAGAAAGGAGCCTCATATACGATGGAATCTCCGTTGGCATATATGGTATTGACGAACGGGCGGATCGTAAGCCCGGGGTTGATACGTTTCTCAGTGTCAAGGCACCAGAATCCCTCTTGGTTGGAGATCAGGTATTTACCTGGAGCTACGGCCGACACACTATGATGCCCCTCCATGAAGCCTTGGGTAGGAAGTTTTAGACCCGTGGAATCCACCACGAGGTGACCGTCGGGGGCGGTTCGTGCAAAGTTAAGTCTTTTATCGCTCACCCATAATGTGATGCCGTTTGGAAAGGAAAAGAGAGCTCTTACGGCATTCCCGCCAAACGTCTTGTTCATCTTTTCGAAATTGATAGCCCGTTTGTGATCGTAATCAGGTTTGTAGAATCCGTAGTTGGTAAGAAACACGGGCTTGCCGTTAATAAGAGTGATGGTATTGTTCTGGTTGTCGGGGAGCCCGTCGGCTATAGTCAGTAATCTTGTGTTTGTGAAGGATTTCAGATCTTTCGAAAGGGAGAGTTTATATATGCCTCTACGAAAGTGGGGGATCCATACATTCATGTTATCGTCGATCACAAAATTTCCTCCAATGTCATCATATCCGTCTACGGGGCCCAGATCTGTCCAGAGATTTCCGTTGCGATAAAGCAAGTGAAACTTCTCGTAGGTGGAGGCCAGAGCATAATCCGGTTTTCCGGGGAGTTGGATCACTCTATGGGTGCCCGGCAACCCTATGATATGTGAAAAATTGCCTTGTGAAGTTCGGTAAAACAGTCCTGTATCACTCGAAATAAACAGAGTGCCGTCGATATTGTCAAGAGCCCAGATTTGTCCTTTGATAAGTTGTCTTACGGGTTCTCTTTCGATGATGCGGTCTGCAGGGTCCACAGAAAGTGAATAAAGGCCTTGATTGGTGCCTAAGAATATATTGTCGTTCAGTCTGAGAGACGCATATCCGGCGCCAATATTGTCGGAAGAACGTATCAGTTCGGTGATTCTTGTGTTGTAGCAGGCGAAAGCGATGCCGTTGTCCAGACCGAGCCATATGTCGCCGGCTCCGTCAATATAGGAGGAGAGTACGGTGTTGTTGATAAGTCCAAGCTGTTTGTTTACGAATGAAGTTTCACCGGAATTAAAATTATGAATCACAGCGCCTCCGTCTACCGTGCCGAAAACGCATACAGTGCCGGAAGCTGTGGCGGAGAATATTCTGTTGTTTTTAAGATAAGTGCTGCAGGGCAGATCAAGTTGGGAGAAATGAGAACCGTCAAACTTATATAGGCCATCGGTGGCCGTAGCCACGATCATGGGCTTATCGCGCAACGACATGAAACCGATTATTTTCTTTCCGGCGAAAGTTCCTGAATCGTTTACTGTGTCGTACGTGTTTCCGTTAAACCTCAGGATTTTACCATCCTCGAGGGCTACGAATATATAGTTTCCGATCAAGGCGGAAGTGGAGATACGTCCTTCTACGGGGAATGACGCTATGGAATTGCCATTCATGCAAAACAGATGGTGGTCACTCTGATACCATATGTTGTCATGAAAATTGTAAATTTTCCAGATTTCAGTGAAAAACCGCATTTTATCCGAGAGCTTTTCGGAAATGGAGGTGTATTTGAGAATGCCCTGCTTCTGATCATGGTAGAAGTATCCGAATTCCCCTGAGCCTCCGGCGTAAATTCTACCGGCTGATTCATCGTAAAGCAGCGACCGCACGGAGGTGTAGTTTTTTATTGCGGCAAGTTGCCATATTCTTCCATCGAATATGAGCATACCGTTCTGATTGCCGATATAAATGCGACCTGTCTTATCAGTGACGAATGCCCAGTTTTGAGGGCCGGCTTTATATGAGGATCGGGCAAAGTTCTCAATGTGGATATATCCGGCACCGCGGCATAGCACTCCGGCCGCAAGAATAACCAAAGCGACAAGTACCGGCCGGAAGCCCTTGAAGAGCACAAAATCGGGTGGAATTGATTTTGATTTTAACACGATCATGTTGCAAATCTAATAAAAATTTTCTTGTAGTGGTGTCAAAATGTGTTATTGCTATTTTATAAAATTTGTAAAATAAAGATAAACAATCGTTAATAAAATATATGTAAAGTCAGTGTAGAGTTAATTTTCATTGATTGTAGTGTAGAAATAGTGCTAAAAGTATTTTATAAATGTTTCAAAAAATATAATTTTGCGATATCTTACATCACACTAACAGATGAATTAACACAACTGTGCATGATAATGCCGATACAACAAAACAATTTTTACGAACGAGTATGAGAAGTTTTTACGTGTTTATAGCACTCTTCACGAGTCTGCTGGTGAGCCAAGCAAGCGGCTATACACTGACAGGCACGGTCACCTCCTCCACAGATGGTGAGCCTTTGATAGGCGTGACCATTCTGGAGAAGGGCACATCCAACGGCGCCACGACAGACGTGGACGGAAACTATGTGATTAATGTTAAGAACGGCGCGGTGTTAAGGTTTTCCTACATAGGTTACACGCCGGAAGAAAGAAAAGTAAGCTCTACTGGTCCGCTTAACGTTATGATGAAGGAAGAAGCCACTTCCCTTGATGAGGTTGTCGTGGTAGGTTACGGCACAGTAAAGAAAAGCGACCTCACAGGTGCCGTGTCGAGTGTGAACGGCGACAAACTCAACACCACTCCCGCCTCGTCGTTGGCCAATGCCCTTCAGGGTCAGGTAGCTGGTGTGACCGTAAATTCCCTCAGCGGCCGTCCGGGCGCTTCGGCCGAAGTCAGAATCCGTGGTGTGGGCACTGTAAACGGCGCTTCCCCTATATACGTGGTGGACGGTGTGATTTGCGATGACATCAATTTCCTTTCACCCAACGATATCGAGCATATTGAGGTGCTTAAGGACGCTTCAGCTACTGCCATCTATGGTTCGCGAGGTGCCAACGGTGTGATTATCGTCACCACAAACGGCGGCTCCAAGAATGCTCCGACCAAGATTTCTTTCAATGGATACATCGGCTTTCAGCAGCGTTGGAAAAAACTTGAAGTGATGGATGCCAAGCAGTTTGCCGACACTTATGTGGCCATCAATGGCAATGCCTCTTCCAAGAAAGTTTATGCCGAACAAGGATTCAACCAGTGGCTCGCTTTGTATCAAGGTGTGAGAAATTCCGATTACTATCCCACGGTTTACAATGAATTGACCAATCCTAATGGTTTTGACTATTCGGCCGTCAATACCGATTGGCAGGACGAAGTGTTCCGCACCGGTATGATTCAAAATTATCATCTGGCAGTAGACGGCGGCAATGATAAGTGGACCTATTCAATGAGCGGCAGTTGGTTTCAGCAAGACGGTATAATTAAAGGTTCCGACTTCAGCCGCTTCACCGGACGTCTGAACACCTCGTTTCAGGCATTCCCCTGGTTGAAACTTGGTGAGAACATATCATTCAACGCCTCTGTGGCCAAGAATGCCTACGAAAGCGGCGACAACAGCGAGAGCGCCGGTGCCAACATCCTGTCGGCAGCGTTCGCTATGGCTCCTTGGGACCCGACCCATTATCCCGCCGGATACGTAAACCGTAAGGGTGAAGACATGAGTGGCAAAATCGCTGCAGGGTCAAATTTCAAAAACGTCACCAACCCGTTTTCAATGATTGAATACTCCCATCCCAAGCAGCGCAACGAACGCTTCGTGGGTAGCGTATACATGGATCTTTCACCCGTAAACCACTTCAATCTGCATACAAGCTATAATTTCGACTACCGTATCACTACCGACAAGAGCTTCATGGAGGCTTACGAAGTGTCGAGTTACGACCAGCGTGAGAAAAACTTTCTGTCTTCTTCGATGGCACGTGCCTACTATTGGAACGTAGACAATATTCTTACCTATACCAATACCTTCGGAAAGCATGATATTTCTGCTATGGCAGGTTTCACAGTGGAGGAATACAACTATTACTCTATCGGCAACTCGGGTGCCTCTATCCTCAATCCTGTGGAAAGCAACTGGTATCTATCTCAGGTGACGGAAGATTTCGGCAATCCTTCCGACGGAGTGGCCCGCAACCGCCGCCAATCCTGGCTCGGACGTGTGAATTACTCTTATGATTCCCGATATCTGGCCACCGTCAATTTCCGTGCCGACGGTTCCAGCAAATTCGCTGAAAACCGCTGGGGTTACTTCCCCTCTTTCGCACTCGCTTGGAGATTGAGCAAGGAGAAATTCCTGAGCGATGCCGAATGTCTCAACGACTTGAAGCTTCGTTTCGGCTGGGGTAAGGTAGGCAACGACAATATTGGCAACGATGCCTTTGTGCTCAATATGTTCAACAACGGTCCTACGTTTGTGGACTACGTGCTCGGTCCGTTACAACAGCTTGCCAACGGCGCAGCCGTTCTTACATGGATCAACAATGGCGGTCATTGGGAAAACACCGAGCAATGGAGCCTTGGTGTGGATTTTTCCTTCTGGCAAGGTAAATTCTCCGGATCGCTCGATGGTTTTATCCGTAACACCAATGATATGCTCATGAGTGTAAACGCTCCGGCCCACGTCGGCAACAGATATGCCGGTATGGCCAACGTCGGTAAGGTCCGCAACCAAGGAGTCGAACTCAACCTCACTCACCGCAATATGGTCAACAATTGGTTTGACTACAGCATCTCCGGCAATATCTCCTATATCGACAACAAACTCACATCCCTCAACGGTGGCTCTCCGATCTACACCAACTATAATCAGGTGCAGGTAGTGGATCAAGGTTTCCCGCTGTACTATTATTGGGGTTATCAGTACGACGGCCTATATCGCACGGATGCTGAAGTGCTCGATTATCTCACCGGATATACCGCTGAGGATACACCCTTCCACGCGGGTGATGCAAAATACGTAGACAATAATAAAGACGGCCGTATCGATGACAATGACCGCGTATATCTGGGATCCTCCATCCCCAAATTAAACTATGGTCTCAACTTCAGTGCCCACTTGAAGGATTTTGATATCCAACTCTTCTTTCAGGGCACCGCCGGCTCCAAAATTTACAATCAAATGCGTCACCGTCTGGAAAGCAACGGATCCACTTCCGTGTTGTCTCCCATCATGGCTGATGCATGGACTGTGGACAACCCCGACGGATCAATCCCCAATCCGCGCAACACGGTGAACTATTATGTGTCCGATCGTTTTCTTGAAAGCGGCGACTACTTCCGCCTTAAGGATCTCACTGTAGGTTATTCTCTGCCCCGTTCCGTGCTCGGTAAAAAAGGTCTGGGCACATGCAGATTCTACGTGCAATTCTCCAACCTGTTTACCCTCACCAAATACAAAGGTTACGACCCCGAAGTAAGCGGTGGAGTAGACTACGGCAACTATCCGCAGAGCCGCACGTTCCTTTTCGGCGTGAACATAACCTATTAATCCTACATCCCGATAAATTAAACTTCTAAAGCAATGAAAATCAAACTTCAACATATGATGAAAATCGCCGGGATGGCAGGCTTGGCACTTCTCTTCACCGGTTGCAACGACTGGCTCGGCGAAGATTCCCCCGGTTCCACTAAACTCGACGATTTCTATACAGCGGGTCAGGCATGTATTCAGACCGTTAACGGATGTTATTCCCCCCTTGCCTGGGAATACAACAAAACTTACTATTCAGAATGGTTTTTTGGCGACATTGCATCAGATGACGCCCTCAAGGGCGGTCAGAATACTGCCGACGGTCCCGATGCCTACGACATCGACAACTTCAAAACCAATGCCAACAACACCGTAGTGCTTGATTATTACCGTGCCAAATACATAGGCATAATCCGTTGTAACCTCGCACTGAAGAAAGTGGCGGAATACGAACCGGACGAGTCTCTTACCGAAGCTCGCAAAAACTGTCTGCTCGGTGAGGCGCATTACCTGCGCGCTTTCTATTACTTCCAGTTGGTACGCGTCTTCGGCGGTGTGCCACTGGTCAACGATGTGCTTGATTCATCTGAAAAATGGATTCAGCCCCGCGCCACTGCAGAGGCCGTATATGCCAACATCATTGATGATCTTATCGAAGCAGAAAAGCTTCTCTTCACAAAAGAAGAGTATGCCGAAGAAGATCTCGGCCGTGCCACCAAGGGAGCGGCTACCGCTATGCTTTGCAAAGTATTTCTCTATAAGAAGGATTATGAGAATGCTTACAAGTGGGGCAAAAAATTTGTGGATGATTACTACAATACGGGTAAATACAGCCTGTGTGCCAACTATGCGGACAATTTCACGCTTGCAGGTGAAAACGGACCGGAAAGTGTGTTTGAGATTCAATACAGTTCCGAACCGACAGGAGACTACGGTGAAGGCAATGGCTTCACACGCGGCTGTTTCACCCAGATTCTTACACGTCCGCGCATGAGCTCGTTGGGCGGAAAGGCCGGTTGGGGCTGGAATCATCCCACTGCTAATCTTTACGACGAATTTGAAGCCAACGACCCACGTAGAGACGTCACTATCGGTGTACCCGATGAGGAATCTCTCGACGAAATAGAAGTGAACTATCTCGGCTCCGTTTACTACAATAAGAAGACCTCTCTCTACGAAAACGGCACGTTCCCCACGCTCGACCATCCGTCTCGCGGTCCTCTCAACTATCGTCTGATCCGTGCATCCGACGTTCTTCTGCTTTACGCCGAAGCTGCTTTGGAGAGCGGCAAGGATCTGGCCGGAGCAAAATGGGCACTTGAAGAGGTGAGGGCACGCGCCAGAGCAAATGCCGCCGAGGCAGGAGCTTTGCCCGCATTCCCTGCCTACAGGGGCTACAGCGACACTCCCGAGTCTCTTCGTCAGGCTATTCGCCACGAGCGTCGTGTAGAACTCGCCATGGAAGGTCACCGATGGTTTGATCTCGTACGCTGGGGCATTGCCGCCTCCGTTATGGATAAAGACAATGGGACTTACGGTAAAAATGAATCCGAAGAGGCCCGTGCCGAAATGGCTTCTTTTATTGAAGGCAAACACGAACTCTTCCCCATCCCTGCCGAAGAAATCGCTATTAATCCGATGGAACAGAACTACGGATATTAATCCGTAGTTCACCCGATAATTCTATAGCCGGATTCTTTGATACAGTTTTAGGATATTAATTATTAATCAGAAAAAATAATCAATTTATTAACCCTATAAAATCGTAAGACAATGAAGAAAACATTACTCATTGCAGCCGGAGCTACCGTGGCTTTCGGAGCCAGTGCACAGTACAACTGTGATCCTTCCAATACCAATGTGATCAATTCCGGTGTGGAATCCATAGAGTATATCACTCTTGCTGACGCATCTGTAGCTCAGTTCGAAAAGGCCGGTGCCAAAGTGCTCTATATCGGCCCTTCTCCCGAAGAAGGCCGCAACCTGTGGTACTGGGAAAATACTTTCGTACCCGGTGACGAAAGCTATCCCCGTGTGGATATGGAAGAAGGCGGCTACGTATCTGTGGTAGTTTCCACAGTCGGTTGGAGCGGTGCCGGATTCGCAATCGATGCCCCCGGAGTGAATCTTTCAAACCTCAACGATGAAACTCACTTCCACCTGGCCTATATGACTCCTACAGGCAACGGCCCGGCATCCATCGGCTTCACTCTTCTCGATAAGACTGAAAACGGCAGCGTGCCGGCTCACTTCGCCGTAGGCACAGCTTACAACGACAACGGTGCGATCTGGCCTACAATCGGTGCTGCCGTCAACGACGAATGGCAAGGTATTGACATTACCCTCGGCGACCTTAAGAAAATCTGGCCTCAGTTCTCACCCGCCAACCTGAATGCATGGCAAGGAAACGTAATGGCTTGGCTCGGCGGTGGAGTAGCCGGTCAGAGCATGGCATTCGACGCAATCTATTTCTATAACCTCAAAGATGAAAGCGGTGTGGCAGACGTTACGGCAGACGCCACTTCCTTCGTTGTGACCGACAACACCGTAAGCGTTATGGGCGGCAACGGCATCCAGCTCTACAACATAGCCGGACAACTCGTGAAGTCTACCAACGGCACCACAGTAGGCATCAACAACCTTGGCACCGGTATCTACGTAGCCAAGAGCGGCAACAAGACTCAGAAAATCGTAGTACGCTAAATCAAATGTACATTTAGGTTCTCAAGCAGTTATTATATACTTTAACATGCGGATGGCCCGGGGCCATATCCTCCGGGCCATCTTTCTATTCTTACATTTCCTAACTTCACACTCCTCCCTCCCTTTTTCAATTGAATTAAGATGAATATCAGATTAATCCATACTATACCGCTTTGTCTGGCGGTTATCTCAGTCTGGGGCGCGGAACCTCAGACCGGATCGGGAAATACCGATGGCTATACCTTAGTGTGGCAGGACCTTTTCGATGGGGCTGAATTGAATCCTATGCGATGGGATATCGAAGTCAACGGCTCGGGAGGCGGCAACAATGAATTGCAATACTACACAGACCGTGGTGCAAATGTACGTCTCGGTGATGACGGTATGGGTAATCATTGCCTTATACTTACAGCTAAACGCGAGCAGTATAACGGCCGACAATTTACAAGCGGACGCATCAACTCCAAGGGGAGAATAGCTTTTACCCATGGCAAAATTGAGGCGTCGATCAAACTTCCCAAAACAGCCAACGGGCTTTGGCCGGCTTTCTGGATGATGGGCAACGACTATGACATGGTAGGTTGGCCCAAATGCGGTGAGACGGATATTCTTGAAATGGGCAATTCTCAGGGTATAGCATCCGGCACTCAAGAGGCATTCTTCAACGGTGCCTGTCATTGGGGACAAAGCTGGCCCGCCGCTTCATATGCGAAATCATCTACCAAAAACTATAGCCTTCAAGACGGCGAATTTCATTTATACACCCTTGTTTGGGACGACGATCATGTGGCCATGTACGTGGATTTGGATAAACGCCCCGTGCAAAATCCCTACTATAGCATGGACATCCCGGCCAACGATCCGGACAATATATGGTCGCCGGGCAATTACTTCCACAAAGATAATTTCATTCTCTTTAATCTCGCCGTAGGAGGTGACTTCACAGGTATCCATTCCGCCAACGACATTTCAGCCCTCAACGATGACAACGGTCAAGAGGCGTCAATGTATGTGAATTACGTTAAAATTTACCAGAAAGGGCTCCTTTCCGAAAACACCGACTTCCTTGATGCCGGCGATCCTGAGGAATACAATGATGTAAAACCTGTGTTGTCCGGCAGCGATATAAAATTTAACGGAAAATCCATACAGTGTGCCACTCCCGGTATTGAGGTATATTCGGTAGAAGGTTATTGCAAGGCACATACGGACGGCACTGAAATCGATACTACACGCTTTGCTCCGGGCACGTATCTCGTTACAAACAATACAGCAAGCAAAAAAATATTGGTAAAATAACCGGTATTTCTTGTTTTTGCGAAACAAGAGGAAAAAGCAGAATGGTTCTTATGGATGTTTAAATCACTTCAACTTCATGAAATGGGGTCTAAGAATAATGTCACTAAAATAAGAGTTTTCACGACATCGCCTCTTCGAGGCTCATTTTGTTTATCTTGCCGGTCCCCAGGCTAAAGCCTGGGGTTAACCACGACATCGCCTCTCCGAGGCGAAATCCGACAATTCTTAATTTAGTGACATTGGGTCTAAGAATTAACTTCAAAAAACTATACCGATGAAATTTAAATATAATCTTCTGCTTACAGCCGCGCTGATGACTTCAATGGCTCTGCCTGTACAGGCCAAGAGTCTCAAACGCGGAGTAAGCGAAAACCAATTCCAATACAAGGCTCAGATGGAGGCTCTCGCTCCCGGTGTATCCTGGTTTTACAATTGGGCCAATACTCCAGGGCGATATCTTCAGAATGAAGATTACATGGAATACGCGCCAATGTGTTGGAACGCCAATTACAACGCCGACAATATCCGTGAATATTGCAAAAGCCATCCCGGTACGAAGTATCTTTTGGGGTTCAATGAGCCCAATTTTACTGTTCAGGCCAACATGACGCCTCAGCAGGCTGCCGAGCAGTGGCCCGCGATAAAAGCCTTAGCCGATGAACTTGGCTTGAAACTCGTGGCTCCCGCCATGAACTATTCACCCAACGCCCCTTATCAGGACCCTACAAAGTGGATGGATGAGTTCGTGGCTCTCGTTGGCTCCGACGCATTCGATTATACGGCAATCCATAATTACGGTGGCTTGGGTGTGATGAAAACTTTGGCCACAACCTTTCATGAGAAATATGGTAAGGATGTCTGGGTGACCGAATTTTGTCTCTGGCCTAACGAGGGCAACTCCAACAGCTCCGTAAGTCCGGAAACCCAGATCGCCTCAATGATCGAATCCGTGGAATGGCTTGAAAAAACAGATTTTATACATCGCTACGCTTGGTTTAAGGCCATAGGTGATTCCGATGCAGCCAAAGGTCCTAACTACGGGCTGATATTAAGCGGGAAGGGTGAGAACCCGCGCGAGCTCTCCGAGCAAGGGAAGGTATATGTATATATGAGTGATTTCAACCCCAATGTATATTATACGGTGGGAGAATGGGTAAATGCTTCCAATTATATTGATCAGAGCAACTGCGCCATGGGTTCGAATACCGACACTCTCCACGGCGGTCCGATTGAGATTACCCGTTTCCACAGCGGAGCCTATCTCGACTATCAGTTTGACGTGATGCAAGCCGGAAAATACTATCTTACTTTGAGGGTGGCAGGTCAAGGCGAACCCACACGTTTCGACCCTAAGATAGGAGTTTATTCTGTTGCAGGCGATACAGAAACAGAATTGGCAGCGCCAGTCCTGTTCGGGCTTTCCGGCTCAAATGATGCCTATTCCCAGCAGGTTTACGAGATAACTCTACCTGCCGGCAAACAGACCATCCGTATCAAAGACTGCAATACTGGACGTCCGAGCGGTATTCGAATCTCTTCGCTCATCATCAGTAAGGAGATAATCGACAACCCTGATTCAGGTGTGGAAAATGTAAGAATCGACGAAAATAAAACGGTGGACATATATTCCGTATCCGGCATTTTGGTGCGTCGGGGAGTTTATGCCAAGGAGGCACTTCAGACTCTCCCTTCAGGTCTCTACATTATAGAGGGTAAAAAAATGCTGAAATGATCCCCGGATGGCCCCGGTATGTATGGCTTTCAAGGATGGCGAGCCTCCCGGCTCGCAAAATCGGGCAACTTGAGATTGAAAGTTGATAGTTGAAAGAAAACGGGTGAGTTTATTCGCTAAAAATAAACTCACCCGTTTTCTTTCAGTTATCACCTCATTATTTTTTAGGATATATTGCGAAGGAGTGCTTTGGCCGACTTTTGGGCTCCTTCGGATGTGGAAGCGGAGAGTTTGTCGGCAAGAATCTGGGCAAAGGGAAGTCTGCGGAGGAGTCGAAATGCAAGGATATCGGCTTCTTCGGTGTTTCTTACGTTGGATGCCAACTCTTCCGCTTTCTCCATTGAAATATCTTCGGGCGGAAACAGGTAGCATGCAAGCAGTCGTGATTCTCTTACGGAAGAGTCCTGCCAAAGAGCTAAGGCCAGTTCTGAATCTTTTGGAAGTCCGGCTGCAATCTGCGAAATCTGCGGCAATTGAAGTCCGAAGATTATGTCGTATTCAAATCCTGCTTTCCGGAGCGTATCGGACACGATACCGTTGCGGAAAGCCATGAATTGCCGCTTGATCTCTTTTATTTTGGCGGATACTGAATCTTGAGTCATAAAGCTTGATAAAAGGCACAGACAGCGAAAAAGTACTGTCTGTGCCTTGATATTGTTTTATAATGTAATTAAGCCTTGGCTTTGCGAGAATCGGTATAGAGGTAGGCTATCAGAAGTACATAGGCTATGATACCGAAGATCTGAGTCCATCCCATGGAGATGGGAGAATGATATTCGTAGCCGGCAAACCTTGTGATTGCGGCGAATACACCGAATAGGGCTCCGCCGGCGATAAGTCCGGAAGCCAGCAGCGTGCCGCGGTCGCGACGTGCATCGCAAGTCTTGGGATCTTTCGATGATTTGCCTACGAAATAAGAAATCGCACCGCCTACGAGCATCGGGGTGTTGAGCTGAAGAGGAATAAACATTCCCAGACAGAAGGGGAGAGCCGGCACACCGAGCCAGTTGAGGATAAGGGCCAGAATGGCACCTACCATGTAGAGTATCCAGGGAGTGTCGCCGCCCATCATGAGAGGCTCAATCACTTTGGCCATGGCATTGGCCTGTGGTGCTACAAGTGCGTTTTCACCGGAGAAACCGTATACTTTGTTGAGCACGATAATCACACCTCCTACTGTAGCTGCGCTCACAAGAGTGCCGAGGAATTTCCATGTCTCTTGCTTTTTGGGAGTGGAGCCGAGCCAGTAACCGATCTTAAGGTCGGTGACGAAGCCGCCGGCCATCGACAGAGCCGTACAAACCACACCGCCGATCACCATGGATGCCACGATGCCGCTTGTGCCCTTAAGACCGATGGCCACGAATATTGCGGATGCAATGATAAGAGTCATGAGCGTCATGCCCGATACCGGGTTTGAACCAACGATGGCGATGGCGTTGGCGGCCACCGTGGTAAAAAGAAAAGCAATCAAGGTGACAACAAGCCATGCCACAGCTGCCTGCCAGAAGGTGCTGATCACACCTGCCCAGAAGAAGATGAGCACAGCCAAAAGAGCAATGACAATACTTGCCACCACCACCTTCATGGAGATATCCGTCTGCCAGCGGATGGGTTTGGCAGTGGAGACGTTGCCTTTAAGCTCTCTTCCCGCGAGACCTACAGCCTGCTGGATAATCGGCCATGATTTAACGATACCGATCACACCGGCCATGGCGATGCCGCCGATACCTATCATTCTGGCATAGTTGGCGAATATGTCGGTGGGCTCCATTGTCTGGAATTCGGGAGCGCCATAAGTGCCTAAGAGAGGTATGATGATCCACCACACGAAGATTGATCCGGCGAAGATAATGAAGGCGTATTTAAGACCTACGATATATCCCAGACCGAGCAGGGCGGCGCCCGTGTTGCATGAGAATACGAGTTTGGTCTTCTCAGCGATTGTCTGGCCCCAGGAAGCGGCTGTGGAGGTGACTGTCTCAGCCCACCATCCGAATGTGGCCACGATATAATCATATATACCGCCGATCAAGGAGGCGATAATAAGAGTCTTTGCCTGACCTCCTTCCTTCTCGGCACCCGCGCTCTGTTGAGCGGAAATCAGCACCTGGGTGGTGGCTGTGGCCTCCGGGAAAGGATATTTGCCGTGCATATCCTTCACGAAATATCTGCGGAAGGGGATGAAGAAAAGGATGCCGAGAATACCACCGAGCAGAGAGCTCAGGAAGATCTGATAAAACTGCACGGAAATGTCGGGATACTTAGCCTGCAGAATAAATAAGGCAGGAAGCGTGAAGATGGCACCGGCCACGATCACACCCGAGCAGGCACCGATCGATTGGATAATTACATTCTGACCGAGGGGATTTTTCTTACCCAAGGCATTGGACAGGCCCACGGCGATAATGGCGATGGGGATGGCGGCCTCAAAAACCTGACCTACTTTCAGACCGAGGTAGGCAGCCGCGGCGCTGAAAATGATGGCCATAAGCAGACCCATACCTACAGAGTAGGGGGTCACTTCTTTTTGGTCGTGGGCCGGCGACATGACAGGGCTATAGATTTCGTCTTCAGCAAGTTCGCGGAAGGCGTTCTCCGGCAGACCTGTCTGCGTCAACGGTTCTTCTTGTTGTTTCATGATGTTAGTGTTAGATATTTTGTGGCGAAGTTAGTAAAAAATAATGAATTTTTCAATTTTTTAACTCCTGTCTCTTTCTCTCTTTGAGAATTCCAATAGTTGTAAATCGTTGTGACGAGTTGGGTGGCTTTGTTTACTTTTTAACAAATTTTAAACATATGCTTAATAAACCTTTTTACCGTCATCGCGTCTTAATTTTGGTTCTTATGGCACAGGGTATGGCAATGCCATCATCGGAATAACGTCTTCATACCCTTTTTTTACCCTGAATAACAGAGACAGAAATGTATACACCGAAATTTATCTTACCGACAGCCTTGTTGGCTCTCCCGGCAATTGCATTTGCCAAAGGAGACATATCCGGATCTGTGATTAATAAGCAGACCGGAGAAGCAATGGATTACGTCACAGTCCAATTAATCGATGCTAAAACCAACAAGCCGTTGACTATCGGTACAAATACGGATGAAAACGGAAAGTTTATACTTCCTGGCGTAGACGACGGAAGCTACATCCTCAAAGTGACCAACATCGGAAGCGTGGACCAGGAGCGCCCTGTCACCGTCAACGGTAAGAATGTGGCTATAGGTACCATCAAGCTGGCCGACGATGCAAAGATGCTTCAGGAAGTAGTGGTCGAGGGAGTACGTTCGCAGATGAGGTTTGAACTCGACAGGAAAGTATTTCAAGTGGATGCCGACATTGCAGCCGCCGGCACGTCCGCCAGCGAACTTCTGGAATCAATACCTTCTGTGGAAGTGGATCAGGACGGCGAAGTGTCTTTGCGTGGTAATTCTTCAGTCAACGTTTGGATCAATGGTAAAGACTCCGGCCTCACAGCCGACAACCGTGCCCAGATTTTGGAGCAGATTCCCGCCGAATCTATCGAACGGATTGAGGTTATCACCAATCCATCCGCAAAATACAGTCCGGAAGGCACGGCCGGAATTATCAATATCGTGCTGAAAAAAGACCGTAGGACCGGTTACTTCGGTAGTGCCGAGATAGGTGCCAACACCCGGGGAGGCGCCAACGTGAACGGAAGTATCAATTTCAATTCCGGAAAATGGGAAGCATATGCAAGCATCGGCGGACGTCTTCGCCACAACAAAGACAAGTCGTCATCGGAGCGCATCTACGATGAAGGCTGGTTTCTCAATTCAACCGGAGTGCGTAGAAACCATGGTTCCAACCTTTTTGTACGAGCCGGTGCCACTTATCATGTCGATGACCAAAACGATATCTATGCGAACGCTTTCGGAATGTTCGGACACCGCTGGGGCAAAAACCTTACTGACTATCTTAGCAACGTGCCGGGACAATGGACCACCAATTTCAACCATACCCGCAACAAAGGCAACAATAAAGGCGTACATGCCGAACTCGGCTATATCCACCGTTGGAGAGATAATCATTATATCGACATAATGGGGAGTTACAACCACTGGGGAGGACCCTCATGGACCTATATGCATGAAAAATATGAATTTGATGACGTGCCCGATTCGGAGACTTATCAAGATCAGGAGCAGACAATAGGCCTGAATTCCGCCGAAGCACGTATTGACTATACCAATCAGCTTACAAGTTGGCTCAAACTTGAAGCCGGATTCAACGGCAATTACAGTCATGAAGACACTCCTGTCTCCACATGGACCGGAAATACGCCCGACACTCAGACGCTCAACGAAGATCTCTACAACAGGTTTATCTACAACAACAACATCTCCGCCCTCTACTTTACTCTCGGAGGCAAATGGAAAGACCTCAGCTTCTCAGCAGGACTGCGTGGCGAAGCATGGCAGGTGAAAACAAAATCCTTGGGCTATGGCGAGGATCGGGAGAGCGTGGACTGGTACAAGAAAAACCAATTCTCACTGTTTCCATCTGCATTCATCAGCTACTCTCTGCCTCACGACAACGAATTGCAGATAAATTACACACGCCGAATCCGTAGGCCTTGGGGCGGACAGCTTAATTCCTTCAGAGATATTTCCGATCCCAACAATGTGCGCTACGGTAATCCCGAACTCGAGCCGGAATACTCCAACAGCTTTGAACTCAACTACATCAAAAGCTGGACGATGCACATGATATCTCTTTCGGCATATCTGCGTACAAGCGACAACGTGATGGATCGCATATCCTATCTTCAGGACAACGTGATGTATACCACCTCCGACAACGTCACCCGACAGAGCAACAGCGGTGTGGAGATAGTGGTAAAGAATTCCTTCATCCGCGGAAAATTCGATCTTACCACCACAGCCAATCTTTACAACAATCACATTTCTGCCTGGCGCAAGACATTCATCTCTCCGGAGGGGAATAAATTCGACCTTAGCGGAGAAAAACGCAACTCCTTCGCATGGGACCTTAGAATGATGGCAAGCGTAAAGCTTCCATGGCAGCTTTCATTTCAAGCCACTGGCCGATACGCATCCAGGATGCAGACCGCGCAAGGATCGCGTCAGCCCGGCTGGAGCGTGGATCTCGGTGTGCGCAAAAACGTTGGAAAATGGAGTTTTTCGGTAAGTTGCCGCGACCTGTTTGACTCCCGTAAATTCAAAAACACCGTAGACGGTATCGGCTACACACAGTACAGCGACCATACCCATGGCGGACGGCGCGTACAGTTCTCCATCAAATATTCATTCGGCAACATGAATGCCAAACGCAATAAAAACAATGAAGCAGAACCCATGGACGGAAGCGGTTACAGCGACATGGGAGGTGAAATGTAATGAAGAAGGTATAGACCCCTTTCATCGATAAATATTATGAGTTAGGGACAAAAACCACTTTCGAGCAATCTTTGTTATAAAGGTGAGGATGCAGATAATTGTATCCTCACCTGTTTTGTATAAATTTAGAAACCGTAAAAATTTGAAGCTATGAAAGATATCGCTAAACTCAATATGCTTAAGAAGGTAACAATTCTGTTGGCCTCTGTATTCATCGCTATGGGAGCTTTTGCCCAAAACAGTGCGCCCGCCCCGGGCAGCGGCGGAAGTTTCAACCCGACTCCGGCCAACGGCATCGGCTGGAACCCCGGTCCGCAGGCCCCTCCGCCGTTAAATTGGGGTAATCCATGGGGCTACGGCGGTTGGGGAGGATCTCCTTCGATAATCGTAAACAGCCCTGTAGTGGTTAACGGTATGAACAGTGGAATCACAAAAGTGGTGGCCTGTGGCTACGATTCGCAGGGCGTGTGGCGCACCATACCACTTACTGTAAGCTACAATTGGAACGGAGCCCAATACAACGTCACGGTGCTGAATGCCTGGAACCCGTGGACCGATATGTGGAACAGAGGCGTGGACCAGCCTGCATACAACACTTCCTATTATCTCAACGGCACCAATTTCGATTTCTATACCGTACTCTCCACCGGTACTTACTACTTTAATCTGTGACCTACGTATATAGCTTATTGTCAGAGGAGTTGGTAAATGTAAAATATTTATTTATATTTGCGCTTTAAATACTTCAGGTTTATGAAAGTAAATAAGAGGCAAATTATCAACACCAATCTGGCAACAGGTATTCTTACGGCGTGCATTGCAAACATGCCGGCCCACGCACAGATCATGGTAGAGACAGATGCGTATCGCTGGGAAGGCGACACTATTTATCAAAACGAATTTAAGGCATGGGCCGACGATGCCTATACCTTAAGATCGAATTATAAGGGTAGACCGGGATATTTCATGCCCATTTCGCAGAAATGGCAGCGCAAAAACGACCTGAGCAAATATCCGGTGCTCACCACAGACAATCTCCTTCATCAAGCCATATTCAATATGGGCCTGGATGAAATGGTCAACGCCGTGGAGCCCGACACCACTTTGCGCACCGGAAAGGAATGGAGCGGGGTATGGACCCGAGATGTAAGCTATTCCATCATCCTCTCCATGGCTGCCCTTCAGCCTGAGGCATCCATGATATCTCTGATGAAGAAAGTCAATTCCGAAGGCCAGATAATCCAGGATACCGGGTCGGGCGGAGCATGGCCCGTATCCACCGACCGAATGGTATGGGTGCTCGCCGCTTGGGAAATCTATAAGGTCACCGGCGACAAAGCGTGGCTCCGCAAGGTTTATCCTATAGCGGAGCGGTCGCTGGCCAAGGATGAGGCTACCGTGATGTCGCCGAGAGGACTCGTCAAAGGTGAGACAAGTTTTATCGATTGGAGAGAACAGAGTTATCCCAAATGGATGCAGACCGCCGACATTTCCCAAAGCGAAGCTATGGGCACAAACGTGATGTATGCCGCCGCTCTTCAGGCAATGTCGGATATGGCGCGTATATTGGGAAAAAAGAAAGAGGCTGAAAAATTCGGGAAAGAGTCCAAGGCTCTTGCCGCCAATATCGACAAAGTCTTTTGGATGCCAGACAAGGGTTATTACGGTATGTATACCTATGGCCGGGACAATATGATTCTCAATCCACGGGCCGAAACCCTCGGTGAAGCACTCTCCATTATCTACGACATCGCTCCTGCCGATAAACAAAAGACAATATCCCAGAGCAATCCACACACTCCTTTCGGCCCGGCCATCTTCTATCCTCAGATATCGGATATGCCGAGTTATCATAATAATGCACTTTGGCCATGGGTGGGAGCATATTGGACAATAGCACAGGCAAAGGCCGGCAATGAGCAGGGTGTGCTCGAAGGCATAGGATCCGTGTTTCGTCCGGCAGCTTTGTTTACGACCAACAAGGAAAACTTCAACCTCGACAACGGCGACATTTATACCGAACTGAACTCAAGCAATATGTTGTGGTGTCTGGCAGGCAATATTGCCTTGACCACAAAAGTGCTCTTCGGACTTAACTATGAGCCGGACGGACTGCTCATTAAGCCCTTCGTGCCAAAAGTGTTTGACGGCATTCGTACACTCCACAACGTAGCTTATCGCGGGGCGGTGCTCAACATTACGGTCTCAGGCTACGGCGACAGTGTGAAGAGTCTTAAGTTGAACGGGAAGTTTCTTAGCCCCGACGATATAATACCAGCGTCCAGACTAAAGGGCGTATGCAATATAGAAGTGGAAATGGACAATGAGCCGATTCCGGCAATGCAGGTTAACAGACAACCCAACCTCAAGGCACCCGTCACTCCTATCACATGGCTCATACACGATGCATCCTTTGAGGGCGAAAATGTGCCCATGCTCAATCTAATGCAATGGAATCCGATCGAATATATAGGAAAGTATCAGATACTTAAAGACGGTAAGATCATAGCAGAGACACGGGAGACGTCTTGGCCCGTAACCAGCCCCGGCGAATGGCAGGTGATTGGTGTAAGCACCGACGGCACTCCCTCATTCGCTTCAGAACCACGAGTAAACTCCGACATCCTAACCGTACAGTTTGACAACGAAAAAAACACGATGAATTCTCCGGAAATCAGTTATTTACCCGCTGAACAAGTGATGGGATTCACGGGAGAAGGATTTGTGGAACTAGATCATACTACACCTCCGGTAGAGGTAACCGTGGAAGTGCCGCAGACGGGTCAATACAGTGTCTCCCTGCGATATGCCAACGGCAATGGCCCGGTAAATACAGAAAATAAGGCCGCAATCCGGACAATGACTGCGGACGGAAACAAGGTTGCCACAATGGTTATGCCGCATCGGGGTGTAGGCAATTGGTTTGACTGGGGCTACTCCAACAGCGTCACGGTATCACTCGACAAAGGACGTCATACCATTCGGATAGAGTACCTGCCCGAAAACGAAAATATGAATCTTTCCACCAATCATGCACTTCTCGACAGAGTGGAACTAAGAAGCCTTGATAATGGCAGAGAGTGAATGTACAGTTGTAGTAACCATCGATGCAATTCTCATGAGTTGTACAGAATCGGATAATTTAGTAAATTTGCAGTTCAAAACAACAAAGTAAAAAAGATGAAAGCTTATGTTTTTCCCGGTCAGGGAGCACAGTTTGTAGGTATGGGCAAAGACCTGTATGATAATAATGCAGAAGCCCACGCCCTTTTTGAAAAAGCTAATGAAGTGCTTGGTTTTCGTATCACCGACCTCATGTTTGAAGGCACTGAGGAAGATCTGCGACAGACCAAAGTGACACAACCCGCGATATTTCTTCACAGTGTGATTCTAGCCAAAAGTCTGGGAGATGAATTCAAACCCGATATGGTGGCAGGCCATAGCCTCGGTGAATTCTCCGCACTTGTGGCAGCCGGAGCCCTCAGTTTTGAAGAGGGTCTGAGTCTGGTGTCGAAGCGTGCGCATGCCATGCAACGCGCATGCGAACTGCAGCCCTCAACCATGGCGGCAGTCCTTGCATTGCCCGATGAAAAAGTTGAAGCTCTTTGCGCCGAGGTAGACGATATTGTAGCTCCTGCCAATTACAACTGTCCGGGACAGGTTGTGATCTCCGGCACAAATGAAGGTATTGATGCCGCATGTGCAAAGATGCTCGAAAACGGTGCAAAACGTGCTCTGAAGCTCAAAGTAGGCGGTGCGTTCCACAGCCCCTTGATGGCCCCGGCTCAGGAAGAGCTTGAAGAGGCAATAAAGGCAGCCAAATTCAATACCCCGGTTTGCCCGGTATATCAAAACGTTGACGGCAAGCCCCACACCGATCCCGAAGAGATTAAAGAGAATCTCATCAAGCAGCTCACTGCCCCTGTGCGCTGGACATATGATGTGGAAGCCATGATTGCTGATGGCGCCGATGAATTCATCGAACTCGGACCCGGCAACGTGCTTCAGGGATTGGTCAAAAAGATTAACCGTGGCGTAGCTACAAGCGGAAAGCAATAATGAATGTAGCCATAGTAGGTGCCAGCGGTGCCGTAGGTCATGAATTTCTGCGAGTGCTTGAAGAGCAGAATTTTCCTATCGACAGTCTGCGGCTCTTCGGTAGCTCCCGCAGCACCGGATCGCAGATTGCCTTCAAAGGGAAAGACTATACGGTGGAACTCCTTTCCGAAGACTCCGACTTCAGCGGTGTAGACGTGGCATTCGTGTCCGCCGGGGCCTCCACCTCCATGAAGTATGCAGATGTCATCACCCGCCACGGCACTCTCATGATCGATAATTCAAGCGCATTCCGTATGGATGAGGATGTGCCTCTGGTAGTGCCGGAGGTGAACGGTCCGGATGCTTTGGACACACCCCGGAATATCATAGCCAATCCCAATTGCACCACCATACAGATGGTGGTGGCGTTGAAACCCATCGATGATCTGTCGCGGATTAAACGTGTGCATGTAGCCACATATCAGGCAGCAAGCGGTGCCGGAGCAATGGCTATGAAAGAGCTCGAAACCCAGCACAGGGAACTTCTGGATCACAAGGAGCCTACCATCGAAAAATTCGCGCATCAGCTCGCATACAATCTCATCCCGCATGTAGACGTATTTTTGGACAACGATTACACCAAGGAGGAGATGAAAATGTATCATGAGACGCGTAAAATCATGCACTCGGATCAGATACGGGTATCGGCCACCTGTGTGAGAGTGCCTGTACTTCGCGCTCATAGCGAGGCCGTATGGGTAGAAACCGAACATCCTTTGGACATACAGACAGTGCGTGATGCCTTCGCAAAGGCACCCGGACTTGTGCTTAAGGACAATCCTTCGGGCAATGAGTATCCCATGCCCCTTGATATCACGGGTAAAGATCCGGTCTACGTAGGACGCCTTCGCAAAGACTTGGCCGATGACTGTGGCCTGAGTTTCTGGGTGGTAGGCGATCAAATTAAGAAAGGCGCGGCATTAAACGCCGTGCAGATTGCTCAATGGCTGCTGAAGAATTCACAGCGGTTAAACGCCTGACGCTTGATGCCATAGGGCGTCTGCCTTATATCCCTCATGAAGATCAAGTCCGGCTTCTCGAGTCGCTTGCAGAGTATGCGTTGACTCGGGGGCCGGCCGATGTTTTTATACTCAACGGATATGCCGGCACCGGCAAAACATCTTTGATGGGTGCCATGATAGGAGCCATGAACGCCGCCGGTATAAATACTGTTGTTCTTGCCCCTACCGGAAGAGCTGCAAAGGTAGCTTCGTCCATGTCGGGCACCAATGCATCCACTATCCACAAAAGAATATTCCGCCCCCTTGATCAGACCCATGGCTCCTCATATTTTCTTACTCCCAACCAACAACCCAACACTGTCTTTATAGTGGATGAGGCATCGTTGGTTACGGATCGTGGCGGTACGCAGGATTCGTTGCTCGTGCAGTTGCAGCGGCATATCTACGCTGCTCCCGGATGCGGCTTGATTATGGTGGGCGACACTGCTCAGCTGCCACCTATAGGCCAGCCCGATTCGCCAGCCATGAACCCTGACAGATATACCTCATTGGGTTTTAACGCCGGATATTTTTCCCTTGACAATCCCGTAAGGCAAGCCACCGACAGCGGTATTCTTCTTAATGCCACTATCGTGAGACGCCAAATAGAGGCGATGCTGGCCAATCCCGACAAAAAACATAATTCTCCTATACTTAAAGTCCGGGACTATGACGATGTAGAGGTAATAGACTCCGGCATGCTTGCCGATAGCCTTGCCGATTCATGGGCCAAAGTGGGTGCGGAGCAGACTTTGATCATCACCCGCTCAAACTATCGGGCCAACAATTATAATCAGGCCGTGAGAAATCTGGTTATGATGGCCGACACGCCGCTCCAGCGTGGCGACCGACTTGTAATCTCCAAAAACGATTATTATTGGAGCGCGGAAAACAAACTCAAGACTTTTATTGCCAATGGAGACATGGCCATCGTGGAATGGGTGGGCCATAATGAGAAGATGTACGGAAGATACTTCTGCGACGTGGAATTGTATTTTCCTCAGACCGACATTCGGATAGGAGCCAAGGTGATGCTTCGTTCGCTGGTCGCGGAAGGTCCGTCTCTGCCACGTGAAGAAATGGACCGTTTCTATACCCATGTCATGGCAGAGCAGGAAGGGGAGATATCGCAACGGATTAAAGTTGTGATGAAAGATCCATATTACAATGCTCTGCAGGCAAAATACGGCTATTGTGTCACATGCCATAAAGCGCAGGGCGGCCAATGGGCTCACGTATATATCGACATGTCCGGCATAGCCAAAGATGCCATGACAGTGGATTTTTATCGTTGGCTATACACCGCAATGACGCGGGCCACCGAAAAGGTGTTTTTATTGAATCCAACAGTGCTTACCGACAATACTTACTGAATCAGGTTTTAATAAAGATCGGACTTGGCGGTATATAAGTTGATATACTTATGATTTCGACGATAAAGGAAGCTAAAGACCCCATCTCATAAAATTTTTATGGATGGGGTGCCAATAAATCAAAGGAGTGACAAAATATCAGGTGAGTGTAGTCATTTCGCCGCGAAGCGAGCGTTTCATTTCGTTGCTCACTTCTGAAGGGGTGAGACCTTTGCCGAAAAGATACATCAGCTTGGTGATGGCTGCCTCCGCCGTCATGTCGTAGCCGGAGATCAGTCCGGTCTGACATAGTTGGCGTCCTACCTGATAAAGCCCCGGAATCACGCTGCCGGATGAACATTGGGTGATACTCACCACTACGATACCGCGGTCGATCGTCATTTTCAAAGCATCGGTAAACCATTTGTTGCATGGGCCGTTGCCTGCTCCGAAGGTCTTCATTACTACCCCTTTTATGTTGGGAGTGTCGAAGAGGTGTCGCACGGTCTGTTCGGGCATTCCCGGGAAAAGATCCATGTACAGCACGTTAACATCCATATTATATGCAACGTGGAAGGGTTCGCTGTATACAGGACGCAACAGGGCGTTTCTGTTGAAATTGATTTTAAGACCAATGGATGCGAGCGGTGGATAATTGTTGCTCTTAAACGCGTTGAAGTTGTCAGAGCTGTGCTTGGTGCTTCGATTGCCGCGCCAGAGATAATCATCGAAAAGTATGGCTACTTCCTGCACTGTGGGATTTCCGTCGCTTTCGCGGGATGCGGCAATCTGGAGCGCCGTGATGAGGTTCTCTTCACCGTCTGTACGCACTTCTCCAATGGGAAGCTGAGAGCCGGTGATTATCACCGGTTTGGCCAGACCTTCCAACATGAAGCTAAGTGCGGAGGCCGTGTAGGCCATCGTATCGGTGCCGTGAAGCACTACAAATCCGTCGTAAGCCTCGTAATGATCATCTATCACGTGCGCTATTTCCTTCCAATGGTCAGGGTTCATGGCCGAGGAGTCCAGAGGCACTTCAAATGCGAATGTGTCGATGTCGAAGTTGAGCATTTTAAGCTTTGGAACGTTTTGAAGCAGATAATCAAAGTCGAAAGGCTCAAGACTACCGGATTCGGGGTTCTCGATCATACCGATTGTGCCCCCCGTATATATCATCAATATCTTTGGTCTGCCGGTTTGGGAAGGATTCATTTCCACGTGCTTTTTATTTGGTGTAAGGTTAGTATTCGAATTTGGCCGATTGATGTGTATGAGAGATGTTACCTCTATCAATTTGACGCTGCGAAATTAGCAAAGTGTTACGAAACTTCCAAATTTTTTAGGATACAAAAGCGTATTTTCTTTCAAATTTCTTTTATTTTGCATCAGAAGGGGGTTAATTTTAGGTTGTAACGTAAATTTTTGGGGTGAAAAAATCACCTATTTCAACCGGAATATGCGGTAGCCGTTGAAAATTTTTGTTTTTAGCTTGAAGTAGCGCGGCAGTATTTCTTTCTCCTCTACTATTTTTTTCTGTTCCGGAGAGTAATGGATAAAGTGAGGGCCATCCTCACGGTTCACGATGAATCCTATATATCGGTAATCGATACCGTCTTCCTGAGGATTCATAACCAGAATATCTCCGTCGCGAAGGTCGGAGAGCAGCTGTTTTTTTTGGATGGTCTCCTTTTTAAGTGTCGGCACTCTGTGGGTGCGGAATCCCATTTCTGTCATCCTCACCTTGGCGTAGGTGGCTGAATCGGCGAGGGCCGCGAAGTTGTCGCGATGACGGGTGAGGTAATCGAGCGATTTCATTCTGTCGATGGAGCCATCGTAGTTTTCTGTGATTTCCGTGATATAATTCCGATAGATGTTGTCGCTGGCCCAGTCAGATACATGCCACATTATGGATGGAAAACCGTTGTCAATCCCACGTCGGCACCATGATTCGCGAAGAGCGGTGGAGAAGTCCGCCACATTCGGATCTGTGGATTTGGTAGCGGCCCGGGCCAAGGCAATCACTGTATTGATAAACGACATTGGATTGAAAGATTCCACATTAGGTCGAAGAGACGCTATGGAGTCAGTGTAATAGTAATCATCGGCACCGGCTCCAACGAGAGCGGAAGCGATTATGGCGCAATTTTGGGCCGGATTGTCGTGGGTAATGCCGGGAAGGCGCATCAATCTGGATATCTCATCGGTCTGAGATATATCGGTCGAAGATCGGCTAGCATCGTTTTCTTGAGCAAGGTTCGGGAGGGACGCTACAATTGAAATGAGATAAATGAGAGCTATTTTGAGTTTCATAATTACCCTTGATTTAATGGAGCTGTATACACTTATTTACGAAAGTTAAAATCAGTTGTAAATTCTAATGTCACTAAAATAAGAGTTCTCACTACATCGCCTCTTCGAGGCTCAT
>JAMPGE010000028.1 GCA_023664085.1 Muribaculum sp.
TAAAATGAGCCTCGAAGAGGCGATGTAGTGAGAACTCTTATTTTAGTGACATTAAAGTTTATTCGTAATTGACAGTAAGATCAAATCTTATGAATTGCGTAATATAACTTGGGGAAATTCTCGTTTAAAAACCTGCCTAACCAAACAAGCGGATATCTTAACGGCGTTATCCTTTTAACCAATGTCAAATGATCTTTTGAAGAATGAAGTGGCGAATGAAAATATTTTCGGCGCTCAGACCTACTCATGTTTATTATTTTGCGTTTCGTATCATCTTCCGTGCCATGATCATAGTCACATTCTCCACAATAATCTGGTGTTAACAACACGGGTATTCCTTTTTTTCGTGCTAAAAAGCTATAGTCGTTATCAGCCTTACCATGTAAATAGCCCGAGTAGAAAATACCTATTTCGTCAACTACTTTGCCGGGTATTAACAAAATATTTGCATTTGTCATGTCACATTGCTGTACACTCCCCGTGGGCCCCAATCTTTTTGGCTTGAATAATAAATAATTGGTTATAATGTCACCGCCATAAGTCAGCGACTTCCTATCAGTGGAGCAACATATGCCGGAATAAATGCCGCATCTGCCAAACGTTTCATAAGCATATTTTTCGCACTGCATTAGTTCGGAAAATACATTTTCAAACACGTCGGTATCATCATTAAGCAGTAAATAATAGTCATGGTTGATTCCGCTATTTATAGCATAATTCCATGCTTTTCTCATTCCTCCTGCCCAATAAAGGTTCCCGTCACCTTTTATAACGGTTAATGATTCGGGACCGTAAATCTTTCCAACCTGTTCCGCAGTGCCGTCTGTACATCCATCGTCAGTGAGATATACATGTATTTTTATCTGGTCCTCCTGTGATACCAAGCTGTTATGTTTGGTTAATGCCTTCTTAAATGTCTCGAGACAACAAGTGGTTTTATCAACTCTATTATGACAGGTTATAATTACAGCTATCTGTTTCATTAAACTATTTGTTTGACTCAGGTTTCGCGAGTTGAAGTGATTTAAACTTTTTTCAAATGCAGGATTTATTAAGGATTTATTAAGATTTGGAGCAGATTTTCATTATTGAAGAGGGAGCATAGCGGACTATGCAACCGATGAAATAATGAAAAAAATGCCCAAATATTAATGAATATTGCGTTTGAAGAAAACATTTTTAAACACTTCTTCAGGTTTCGTAAAAAGTTTAAATCACTTCATTGCAAAGCACCCTCTTCTTATCTCTCGATGGTGAGGGATAAGGGAGTATAGGCGTAAGGAAAGACTATGCGCAGCGTGCGGTCTTTCATGCTGTAGGTCCAGCCGTATTGACGGATGCTTTTTTCGCTGCCGCTTTCGTCCATTTTTATCGTACCGGAGCCATCGCCGAGTGATACATTGACCGGCTTCTTCTTTACGTTGCGGATCTCCATGGTGATCATTCTGCCTGCAGGCATATCCGGATAGCCGCCTTCGCTTGAAATCTCGATGTCGATGCTCCGGCTGCTCTCCACACCGCGGAAGGTAGTAAGCTGATAGGCCCCGTCTTCAAGAGATGTCGGAGATTTTCTATCGTCGTCAAACAATACGTATTCGCTCTTCTGCTTGGCCGGGAAATATACCACGGCAAGTTTTGAAGGATCATACTCACCCGTATTGTCTATCGGCGTCTCATACTGCGGGATGAAGCTTCCGGCCTTTATGAAGAATGGAAGGCGGTCGAGCGGTGCCTTCACTACAGCAGTGCTGCCCCCTTTGTAAGATACGGCGGAATTATACCAGTCATACCATGTGCCCTTGGGGAATGTCACTTTGCGGGAACGCTGCGCGGCATTCATCACCGGAGCCACAAGCACATTGTCGCCCCAGAGGTATTCGTCGTCGATGTCGGCATATTTCCTGTCGGGGTTATCGCCTCTGAAATTTAGCGGGCGCGCCAGAGGCAGACCGTAGCGGGCATTTTCGTATGCGAGAGTGTAGTTATACGGGAGCCATCGATACCGCATCTTGATCAGCTCGAGGATCTGGGCTTGCTGGTCGGGGTAATGATATGGCTCAGGCTTATCCTGTGCATGGGTGCGAAGCACGGGCGTAAATACCGATGCCTGCATCCAGCGCAAATACAGTTCGGGGTCGTAGGGATGCTTGGGATCCACGGCAAAGCCTCCCACGTCACTGCCCATATAGCCCAGGCCGGAGAGTCCGGCGCTCAGCATGAGTTTGATCTGCGGTTGCAGGCCACCCCACGAGCGGGACACGTCGGTGGTCCAGGGAAACACGCTGTAACGCTGCAGACCGGCTGTGCCTCCGCGCATCATCAGCATCGGACGCATATCGGGGAAATCCTGCCGTAGGCCATTGTAGATTAAAGATGACCATTCGTTACCATACACATTATGGTATTGCGAAGCGGTCTGACCATTGGCATGCACTATGGAGAGGGGATGCACCTCAGGCTCGCCAAGATCACCCCACCAACCGCTTACGCCGTCGGCAGTAAGCCCTTTAAGTCTGTTCCAAAGCCATCGTCTGGTGGCGGGATTGGCCATATCAAACATTCCGGCTTCTCCCACCCACGTGGTCACATCGTGGGTATTTCCTTCGGCATCTTTAGTAAGCAGTCCGAGCGAATCGAGAAGATTATAGTTGTCGATCGCTCCGATCTTATTGACATAGGGCTGATTGATCAGCACCGTGTGTACTCCTTGATCCTTGAGTCGACGCAGCATGGCCTGAGGATCCGGAAATTGATCGGAATTCCATTCAAGGCGTCCCATATCGGTCTCCTTGCCATACCAGTAGAGATCGAGGACGATACCATCCACCGGATATCCGCGCTGCTTCAGCGAGTCGATGGCGCCCAATGTCTCTTTCTCGTTGTGATAACCATACTTTGAAGTGATATAGCCGAGAGTCCAGAAGGGAGGCAGGGGCTGGTGGCCGGTAAGGCGTGCATATGCGCCGGAGTTGCCGGCCAAGGTGCCGTTGCCGTTCACAAAGTAATACGAAAGGGCCGCAGGTGTCTCCGATGTGTAATATATGGAGTCGCCCCTTGTGAGGAGGGCTGCCCGGTTGTAGTCATCGAAAAGGATACCGTAGCCGGCATCGCTGCTTAGCCAGGGCACGGATATGCCCATCTGTGAGATTCTGCGGTCAGTGCCCGTGTAGCCGTAGTTCTGCCGATTATACATACTAAGGCTATCGCCGTTGAGTGTGAGGGAGTGGCCTCGTTCGCCACCTCCGTAAAGGAGCTGACCTTTGGCCGGAACGAGTCCGACGGTCTTCATCGGCTTATCGTTGTCCACTCCGCTTCCTTCGGTAATGAGCTCGGTGCCGTCGGAGCGCATAAAGCTTACGCGGCCGGAGTTGCGGTCCACCGTAAGTATCGTAGACTCCGTAGCCACCACAAAGGTGGAGTCAGTGGCGATGCTGCGCACGTCGGTGGCCTGAGGGGTAAGTACGGCACTTTGCGACCGGGGAAATATCACGCTGCTGTCGGCGGGCAATGCACTGATGCGGAATATGTCTTTGTCGATAACGTCTATGGTGAGAGCCTTTTGCGGAGTGGCCACAGTGTAATGTCCTTTGGTGCCACGTATCATGCGTGGGCTGTCGCTACTGCCGGCTATTCCCGCAAGCACGCCGCATCCTGCCAGAAGCGGCAGCAAATATCCTGATGTCTTCATAGTCGGTGATTTACCAAGAGTCTAAATTAATGAGAAAAAGCCGGTGGTTTCCCGGCTTTCCTGTCAAAGTTCGATGTCTTCGTCTATAATGACGTGCCACGGAAGACCTGATGCCGCCAGCTTTTCAAGGAACGGATCGGGATCGAATTCCTCCACGTTGCGTACGCCCGGCTTCACCCATTTCCCTGTCAGGAACATATAGGCGCCCACCATTGCAGGCACTCCGGTGGTGTAGCTTACGGCCTGCGCACCGGTCTCTTTATAGGCTTCCTGATGCGAGCAGTTGTTGTAGATATGATATGTGGATTCTTTTCCCTGCTTGTCCAGACCACGGATGCGGCATCCTATGGATGTCTCGCCCGTATAGTTTTCTCCAAGGCTTCCCGGATCGGGAAGCACGGCCTTCAGAAACTGTATGGGCACTATCTCTCTGCCCTCATACATCACCGGATCAATTCTGGCCATGCCGATATCCTGAATCACACGCAGATGGGTGAGGTATTCCTGTCCGAACGTCATCCAGAAGCGGGCGCGACGGATGCTCGGGAAGTTCTGCACAAGGCTTTCTAGCTCTTCATGATACAGCAGATAGGATTCACGCTCGCCTATGTTGGGATAATTGAGCGGCTTATGGATCTCAAGATTTTCGGTTTCCACCCATTTGCCGTCTTCCCAGTATTTGCCCTTCTGAGTGATCTCACGAATGTTGATTTCAGGATTGAAATTGGTGGCGAATGCCTTGCCGTGGTTTCCGGCATTGCAATCCACGATGTCGAGATATTGCATCTCGGAGAAATGATGCTTGGCGGCATATGCCACAAACACCGCGCTCACTCCCGGATCGAATCCGCAGCCGAGTATGGCCGTCAGGCCTGCCTTCTCAAAGCGTTCACGGTAGGCCCACTGCCATGAATATTCGAAGTGGGCCTCGTCTTTGGGCTCGTAATTGGCCGTGTCAAGATAATTCACTCCGCACTTAAGGCATGCCTCCATGATGGTGAGGTCCTGATACGGCAACGCTACGTTGATGCAGATATCCGGACGATGACGCTCGAAAAGAGAGCAAAGCTGCTCCACGGAGTCGGCGTCTACCTGATCCGTAGTGATATTGGGCTTCCCTATCTTCGCAGCCAACCGGTCGCACTTCTCTTTGGTACGGCTGGCAATCACTATCTCCGAGAACACCTCGGGGTTTTGAGCGCACTTATACGCTACGACTGAGCCTACACCTCCGGCTCCGATGATTACGACTTTTCCCATTTTTTTGTATACTGTGTCTGTTATCGTTGAAGTTGTCCGCACAACTTCATCGCAAATTTAACTATTTTCTATGATATTTTACATCAATTTTTCCTAAATTTGCCAATTCTTTGTTTGCTTTTGGGATGACAGCTTGCTTTCAATCTTCAACCCATTCTCGCCAATCTGCTCTACCTTAGGCGATTATCCCTAAATCAAAGTTTACTCTTTATGAATAACGATTTGGATAAACTTTCGGCCGGGCCCGATCCCCGCTCACCTCAAGAGTCCGCCGGGCGCAAAGTGCTCAACTACGCCGTGAAATATCTTTTGCCTCTTGCCCTTACCATTTTGCTCGTATGGTACATGTTCAGGAAGGTAAACTTCTCCGACATGATGGATATCATCCGTCATGGCGTGGATTATTGGTGGATTCTTCTGGCCATGGGCATCAGTGTGTTTTCCCACGTGTTCAGGGCCATGCGGTGGCGCCTTCAATTAAGGGCCATCGGCGTGAATCCCCCTCTTATGGCTCTGTGCTGCTCCATTTTCGGCTGCTATGCCCTGAATCTCGTATTTCCCCGACTCGGTGAAGTGTGGCGGTGCACGTATATCGCCCGTCGCGAAAAATCCCCCTTCACCACCATCTTCGGATCCATGGTAGCCGACCGTCTGGCCGACACGCTGAGTGTGGCCACGCTCACCCTGCTTACTTTTATCATTGCCAACCGCGCCATCAATGATTTCCTCACCAAATATCCCATCGGCCGGGATCTGGTCAACTACGCTTCGGACCCGGCCTTCTGGGCCATAGCCGCCGGTATTGTCTTTATTCTGTTTCTTACGGTGCGCCTGCTTCGCCACACTGCTTTTATGAAAAAAGTATTCGGCATGGTCCGTCAGTTATGGCTGGGGTTCGCCGCCGTGCTATCAATGAAAGGACGCGGCAAGTTTGTCCTGCTCACTCTCTGCATCTGGGGCTGCTATTACATTCAGCTGTACGTGGCCTTTTTCGCCTTCCCGTTTACGCGCGAACTCTGCACGGAACCTTCCCTCGGGTTCGGCCTCGTGCCCTGCCTGGTGGCTTTCGTACTCTCCTCCATCGGTATGGCTATCCCTTCCAACGGCGGTCTCGGACCCTGGAATATCGCCGTGATGTTCGGTCTGGCCGTATACGGCATCACCGACGCCCAGGGCACCGCTTTCTCAATGCTTCAATGGTCCGGGCAGACCGTGATGCTGATTATCCTCGGCATATTCACCATGATATATATATCCACCTCCAAACCAAAGAATATCCCCGCTAAAAATGCTGATAGATCCTGACAAACATTCTCAAGAAGAAGACTGGTACGAGTCCGTGCCGGAACCGCAGCCCGAAAAGCCCCGCAAGCCCCGCGAACCCGAACTGAAGCCCGACGACCCCAAATATTGGGAGCAGGAAGAGTCGGAATGGTCCCACATCACTCCGCGCCGCCACCGTAAGCTCTATCTATGGCTTGCGCTGGCCGCTGTCGTGATCGCCATTCTGTGGACGGCATGGGTACATTGGTTCTCTCCGGCCGTGGAAGGCGCCCGATCCTACGGATATGTGGAGCAGATCCAGAAAGACAACATGTATATGTATTCCACCTATGAAGGCGTGATGATTCCTTACCGGGATTTGATGGATTCCACCCGTGTATACCGCGAGGATTTCCATTTCACCGCCGCAAACGAGACTGTGGCCGTTGCCCTCAAAAAACTCGAAGGTTCCGGCTTCCCGGCCCGAATTGAATACAACGTGTATCGCGCGGTTGTGCCTTGGCGTGGCAAAACAAAATACATCGTGACCAAGGCCGATACGGCCGACGCTTCCAAACTTCTCCCCCCGGATGTGCGCCCCGCTTATGAGCCTCCTTCTCCTTCAGGTAAAAAATAAGATCCCATAAGCAACTCCTCAAAAAATATTTGGTACCTGTTTCACTGAATGATTATGAATTATGAACTTTAAATTCAGGCGGTCTCTACCCTCCACCCATACTTTCCTGAAGGAAAATGCCGCCTTCCCCGCCATGACCATGCTTTATGTCTTTGAGCAGTACGGCGGACGAGGCCAACGCGGCAATTCATGGGAAAGCGAACCGGGCAAAAATCTTACCTTCTCCTTCCACTACAGGCCCCAAGGCGTGCCTCCCCTCTCTCAGTTCTCCATCAGTGAAGCCACGGCCCTCGCCGTGACCGATACCCTGACAGCTTTCAATATTAAGGCCCGCATTAAATGGCCCAACGATATTTATGTGGCCGACAGCAAAATATGCGGTATACTTATAGACCACTCCCTCTGTGGTACGCAGATTACCGACACTATCGTCAGCGCCGGACTCAACGTGAACCAGCTCCGCTTCCTCAGCGATGCGCCAAACCCGGTTTCCATGGCTATGGTTTCCGGTCATGACTTTGACCTGACCGCCGTGCGCTCCACATTGGCATCGGCCTTGGAAAAACGGCTTCCTATGGCAGCCGAAGAGGATTCGCGCAAAGCCCTTCACAAAGAGTTCATGACCCGGCTTTGGAGAGGCGACGGTATGCCCCACCCTTTCCGCATCATGGCCACCGGAGAGCAGCGCAATGCCTCTATAAAAGACATTCTGCCCACAGGCCACATAATCCTTCAGTTCGAGGACCTATCCGCCCAAGCCTTCGCTTTCAAGGAAATCCAATTCCTATAGGAAATATCTTGGGTTATTGGAAAAACAAGCTCCAGCCCGGTGCCGACGCATACGCGTCTCTCTTTTCTTCCGGCACTTTGAGCCTGCACCTGCCATACGCTTCCTCATCCAGCGGATCGAATATAAAACTGTTGCAGTCAAACCGGGGCACATCCGGCGATGGCTCTTCCAGCAGTATCAGGTTATCACAACTGTTGAAAAGAAGTTCTCCCAACAGATGACCGTTGGCCGGAAGTCTTGCTTCGCGCAGGCCGTGACAGTCAGAAAACGCGTAAGACTCTATCTCCGTCACTTTGTCCGGTATGCTTACCGACGTCAGCGATACGCAACGGCTGAAGGCATTATTGCCGATATGCACCAGCCCGGAAGGTAGCTTCAGAGAATCAAGGCTTTCGCAATATATGAAGGCAAACTGCTTGATATCCTGCAATCCGCAGGGCAAATCCACTCTCTCCAGAGCAGAGCACTCCCTGAATGCCATCCCCGGAATCTCGCGCACCCTTTCCGGCACCTTCATATTTTTCAACGACTTGCATTCACGAAAACATCCCGTGCCAAGCTTTTCCACTCCCGGTGGAAGACTTATTCTTTGCAGCGACTCGCACCCCAAAAAGGCATGTTCTCCCACGGTCTTCAGCCGTGATCCCTCCTCAAACCTCACCTCCTTCAGATCCGCAAGGTCTGCAAAGGCATAATCCGGCAGCTCCCGCAGCGAGGCAGGGATGGTGACCATGGTATCCGTACGGCTCCAGCCCAACGACTCGGCAAAGCCCGGGGCACGAAGACCGGTCTGTGCGTACATACGGAAGTTCCACATCAGCATACATATAATAACGTAAATAGAAAATCTGATTCCCATACTGCAAAAATAGAAAAAAAAAGGCAATCTTTTCCGATCCACCTTATTTGTGGATATAGATTGTTTTTTGTAATTTTGACGGCTGAGTGGCAGTCTACTGCACCCCATTTAAACCAGCAAACGTAACAATGAAGGCCGCTCTGTCCGGTCCTTCTCAATAACTCATTATGAAAAAGACAATTGCTATCGTTGCACTTTCGGCCGCCGTGGTGGGCCTCAACAGTTGCAGCAAGAAGCTGGGTCAATTCTCCAGCGATTTTTTCTCCACAGTGCCTACCCCACTTGAAACTGTGGGTGAGCAAGTGCCGGGCACAGTTTATGGCAACATTCCTGCCAAATTCATGGTAAAAAACGCCAAAGTCACCGCCACTCCCCAACTGCGCTGGGCCGACGGCTCCGTCAATGCCGCTCCCGTAGTGTTTCAAGGTGAAAACGTGCGCGACAACGGCCAGGTCGTTGCCTACAAGGGAGGCACAGTCACCATCCCGTTCAACATGGCGTATGTGCCCGAAATGGCCAACTCCGATCTTTACCTCACTTTCAACGTGGACCAGAACGGTAAGGAATACACTCTCGAACCCGTGAAAGTGGGCCGCGGCGTTATAGCCACTTCCACTCTTGCAAGCGCCGCCACCGTGAAACCGGCCATCGCCTCCGACAATTTTCAGAAAGTGATCTCCGAGAAATACTCCGCCGAGATCCACTTCCTCATCAATCAGGCCAACGTTCGGGCCGACCAGACCAAAAAGGCCGACTATATCGACCTCAACAAGAAGCTCCTTGAAGCCAACGCCGCTCCCAACATGGAAATAGCAGGCGTAGAGGTGAATTCCTACGCTTCTCCCGAAGGTTCGCTCGCTTTCAACACCCAGCTGGCCGAAAAACGTGAGCAAAACACCAACGCGCTCATGGAAAACCAACTTAAAAAAGACAAAATCACCGAATTCGGCGAACTTACCTCTTCATTCACTCCGGAAGACTGGGAAGGCTTCCAGAAACTCGTGGAAAAATCCAACATTCAGGACAAAGACCTTATCCTCAGCGTCCTCTCAATGTATAAGGATCCCGAGCAGCGCGAACAGGAAATACGCAACCTTTCAAGCGTATTCAACGAACTCGCCGACCAGATTCTGCCCCAGCTCCGCTACTCCCGCGTGCAGGCCACGATCAACGTGATCGGAAAGAGCGATGAAGAACTCATCCGCCTCTTCGACACCGACCCCTCCAAACTCACCGAAGACGAAATCCTATACGTAGCCACACTCACCGACGACAACACCAAGAAAATGCAGGTGTATGACAAAGCCACTCAGGTTTACCCCGACTCATGGAGAGCCGTCAACAATCTCGGTGCCACCCAGTATGCCGCCGGCAAATATAAGGAAGCCGAGAGCACATTCTCACGCGCTGCCCGCATGAATCCTTCTTCAAAGGAAGTAGCCATGAACCAGGGACTTGAGGCTATGCTCCAGAATGATCTGAACAAAGCCAACGAACTCTTCGGAGCCGCCGCCGGCGTGCCTGAAAACAAGGATGCACTCGGTGTATACTACCTGGCCACCGGCGAACTGGCAAAGGCCAACACCGCCTTCGGCGACGCCAAGACCAACAATGCCGCTCTGGCCCAGTTGCTCGCCAAGGACTACGCCGCCGCAAAGTCCACCCTCGCAGCGATCCCCAACCCCGACGCCACCACCTATTATCTCACCGCTGTCCTTGGCGCACGCACTCACAATGACACCATGGTGATGAGCAACCTGCGTCAGGCCGTGAAACTTGACCGCAACCTCCTGAAGCGCGCCAAGTCCGACCTCGAATTCGCCAACTTCAACCTCAGCTATCTCTGATCCAATCCCTAAATATCTTACGGAAATACCCCGCATACACACGCGGGGTATTTTTTTGCACAAAAACCAAACTTTTTGACAATTTTATCACATTTTGTTTGCAGAATAAAAATTATTGACTACATTTGCGCAGTCAACTCAGCAACTTCAGCTTTTAAACAATTTTATTTCATTAACCGGTCTTCGGCATATAGTGTGCATCCACACTGTCCACTAACATCCAGACCACAATCTCTCATTAAATGACAAAAACTTTACTGTTTTCAGCAGCTTTTGTGCTTGGCGCCGCCTTCACAGCCAACGCTGACCTCCCTCAGGTGTATACACTCTCTGTACCAGCCACCACAAATGCTTACCTCAACGACACCTTCGAAGGTGGCGGTGAATACTACGGCATGGGCAATATCCAATGGAACGTTCACGTAGACGGCCTGCAAATCAACACTGAATCCACGGAAGTGGTATCCATCTACTACAACGGCACTCTTCTGAAAACTCTCAGCCCCGCCGACGAAGGAGCCATCAACATCACCTCCATCAGCGCAGGTGCCCTTACCGATGAGGGCGACGACAACGGCTCCGGCGATCTCTTCGACCCGATTGTAAGCAAAACCGTTGACTTCAACTTCGGTGCACAGTCTGCCGAAGGCACCGCCAACAAACCCGACCCCGAATTCCTTAAATCCGGCGAATATCGCCTGGTGGTCCCCGCCGGCATCTTCCAGCAGGTGATCGGTGAGAACGATCCCGTGGACCTTCCCGCCGGAGAAGTGACCTACGTCTTCACCGCGGAAATGCAGGCAACCAACGTTTACTACTTCATTCCAGCCGAAGGCTCCCACGTAGGCGCCGATGGACTGAAGTCTATCCAGATCGTTTTCCCCGGCACAAAGAACGTAAACAACCTTGACTACCCCGGAAACGGCAAAGGCACTCTTACAGCACCTAACGGCACCGCTCAAAAAGGCGGCACTTATCCCACCGTCAACCGTGGTGATCTTCCCGGCTTTACCTGGAACTTCAAGAGCAGTGCAAACGTATGGAGTGACGGTGCATATACCTTAACTGTCGCCCCCAACGTCCTCAGCATCGACGGCGTGATATACGACAAGGAAATCGTAGCCGTATTCTACATCGGCGAAGAGTCTACTCCCGACCTCCCCGAAGAAACTCCGGCCTGGAACGACATCGTATTCGACTACCCCGAATCCGACAGCTCCTCCACTTCTTACGACGATAACCTTGAAATCGTTGTTATCAACACTACCGTGGCTTCCGGTGTGGCATCGGCCACCATTAACGTAACTATCCCCGAAGACTACAACAAGTGCTGGGTGGCTGAGGAGCTCTCCGTTTCTCCTCTCGCCATCACAAGGGCCACAGCCGAATGGGTGCCCGCCGAAGAGATCCTAACGGCTATGAAAGAAGGTGGATACGACTTCGTGGAGACTACTGCCATCAATGTACCTGCCGACAATACCGACCACACCTATCACGTACTCTTCGGTGTGGACGATCAGGTAAACGTTAATGCCAAAACCACTCTTATGGCAAAAGTCAGCACCAATACCGCTGTAGGAAGCATTGACGTAGACACCGCCAAAGCTGAATACTACAACCTTCAGGGCGTGAAAGTAGCCAATCCCGAAAACGGCATCTTCGTGAAAGTGGTAGGCGGAAAAGCTGTGAAAGTAGTCCGCTAAACCCGCGTTCCAACCCATATTACTCCCGGATATCGATTTGTCGATATCCGGGTCTTTGTTTTTTGAGGGGATGCATCCCGATTTATCGCGTTTAATCCCGATTCATCGCGATGTATCCCGTTTCATCGCGATTTATCCTCTTTCAGCATGGCCTTTTCTCGCGGTTTTGATTTTTTTTGCTATTTTTGCATCAATCTCTAAGAAGAATGCTCTATGATGGAATTTAATATTTCTTCCGCAGAAAAGATTGATGAAGTAGCCGGCCGGTTTCTGGAAGCCATCGGTGACCGCAATACAATTGCTTTTTATGCCCCCATGGGTGCAGGCAAGACCACCTTCATTGCCGCGCTTTGCAGGGCATTAGGTGTAAAAGACGACATCAACAGCCCCACATTCAGCATAGTGAATGAATATCTCGACGCCAAATCAAACACTATATATCATTTCGACTGTTACAGGCTTGAATCCACCGAGGAAGCCCTCGACATGGGGGCCGAGACTTACCTTGATTCAGGCCGCCTGTGTCTTATCGAATGGCCCGAAACCCTTGAGCCCCTCCTTCCCGAAGATACCCTCCGCGTAGACATCACCGTAAACGAAGACCAGTCTCGCTCAGTCCTGCTTCATGATTAGAAAAATTGAATCTATCCACGATCCGGGCGTTGAGGTCTTCTCATCCCTCACGGAAGCCCAGCTGCTGAGTAGAGAAGACGAAAACGGCTGCGGTATTTTTATTGCGGAGAGTCCGAAGGTGATCCGCACTGCCCTTCAGGCCGGATATCAACCCCTCTCTTTGCTCTGCGAGGCCAGGCATATCACAGGCGACGCGGCCGACATCATCTCCCGGACTGATGTTGACGTATTTACCGGCGAACGCGAGATTCTCAGCAAACTCACGGGCTATACCCTCACCCGGGGAGTGCTTTGCGCGATGCGTAGGCGTCAGCTCCCATCTCCGGATGACATCTGCAGGGATGCGGGCAGGGTGGCCGTTATCGACGCCGTATGCGACACCACCAACATAGGAGCTATCTTCCGTTCGGCGGCCGCTCTGGGCATGGACGCCGTGCTCCTCACGCGCCAAAGCTGCGACCCGCTCAACCGCCGCTCGATCCGGGTGTCGATGGGTACGGTGTTTCAAGTGCCCTGGACATGGATCGACGACCCAATAGCGGATCTTCACCGGATCGGATTCTCATGCGCGGCCATGGCTCTGCGGGAAGACTCCGTTCGCCTTGATTCTCCGTTGCTGCAGGCAGAAAGGAAATTGGCAGTGATCCTGGGCACCGAGGGCGACGGCCTTTCCGACAAAGTGATCTCAGGAGCCGACTACACAGTGATGATACCTATGGCCCACGGAGTTGACTCTCTCAACGTGGCCGCAGCCTCAGCCGTAGCCTTCTACGCTCTCTCGGCCAAATCGGCGGTTTAGACCCCGTTTCACAAATTTTTTTATAAGACATACTCTTATAGTGCTGAGTATGAAGAAAAATTTGTAACTTTGCCATGCAAACTATCATAGACCGCGTCTTATGAACTTCAAATCAACTTTCATCATGAAATTTCCCATGCGCACCATGGCTCTTGCGCTCACGGCTATCACCGCTCTCTCAGCGGCTTCCTTGCGAATAGAGCCTATCAAATATGGAGATTTCTCAAATTGGGTAACCCGCACCATCACCGAATCTAAATTGATAGGAGGCAAAAAGAAAACGCTGTATGAAATAGCGCCCGCCGCCACTCTTTCCGGCAACAATGCCTACAGAAACCGGGGAGGCTCCCCATGGGCCACCAGCAACGTTTATGCCAAAGTGTCCGGAATCGTGAAAGGATCCTGCTGCGTCACTCCCGCCACGGTCAACGGTAATAAAATGGCCAAGGTAACCGCAAAGATGGAGCAGGTGAAAGTGTTGGGCGTGATCAACATGGACGTGATGGTGGCCGGCACTATCTTCCTCGGCCAGATCTACGAGCCCATCACCTCCACCAAAGGTCCGTTTGCCAAAATGGAAATGGGCATGCCGTATACCAAACGCCCGGTGGCTCTGGTATATGACTACAAAGTGGAGATGCCCAACGTAAACACCCGCGTGAAGTCAAGCGGCCTTGGCGCCAAAAAGACCCTTCAGGGACGAGACAACGCCGAGGTCTACGTTCTTCTCCAGAAACGTTGGGAAGACGAGAAGGGCAACATCTACGCCCACCGTATCGGCACAGGCCGCGAACGCTACAATAAATCCACTTCACTCATCAAGGGCCACCAGCTGAAAATCAACTACGGTGATATCACCAAGAAACCTTTCTATAAATCATATATGGGGCTTCTAGACGGAGCCAAGGCTTATTACGCACGCAATTCCAAAGGAAAATTGGTGCCCGTGCACGAAGTGGGATGGGGTAAAGGCAACGAAACTCCCACCCACGTCCTTGTGATGTGCTCCTCAAGTTGCGGCGAGCCCTTCGTGGGTACAGAAGGTCTCTCCCTGTATGTAGACAATATCGGATTCGGCTTCTGAAGCCGACCTCCCACCTCCTCCGGCCTTTAAGATTTTACGAGAGGGGAACTTAATCAATCGATTTAACGTTATGAAAATAGCTATTATAGGATACGGCCGCATGGGCCATATGGTTGAGAAAATGGCTCTCGACCGCGGGGATAAAATCAGTTGCATTATCGATATCGACGATATCGAGGCTTTCGAATCCTCCGAATTCCGACATTCGGACGTGGCCATTGAATTCTCCACCCCATCCACCGCTGTAGACAACATCCTGCGGAGTTTCGCCGCCGGGGTGCCCGTGGTATGCGGCACTACCGGCTGGTACGATTCCCTTCCGGAAGTGAAAAAGCTGTGCGATGAAGGAAAGGGCACTCTCATCGCCGCCTCCAACTTTTCAATCGGTGTAAACATATTTCGTGCCGTGAACCGATATCTGGCCCGCATCATGCAGAATTTCCCCCAATACGCTCCTTTCATGAAGGAAGTGCACCATATCCATAAGCTTGATCATCCGTCGGGCACCGCCATCACTCTCGGTGAAGAAATCATTGCTTCCAATGCCCGGATCTCCGGGTGGGCTGAACCGCGGGAAGGCTCGGAAATGCCAAGTGATTTTCTGCCCATTGCCCACGAACGTCGCGGTGAAGTGCCCGGTATTCATTCCATTGTATGGGAGTCACCCGTGGATTTAATCGAAATCACCCACTCCGCCAAAAGCCGCGAAGGTTTCGCCCTCGGCGCGGTGATGGCCGCCGAATGGCTCGCCGACAAATCCGGATACCATACTCTTGATGAGATGATGGCCCAACTTGGTGTGAAAGACTGACTGAAACTCTCCTCATCATAATTAAGATAATGACTCAAACCGACAATACTCAAAACAGCAACGGCGCCGATATGAATCCCAAAGAATTCCTTCCCGATTTCAAACGGCGCCTCAAAGAGGTGAAAACCACCCGTTGGGTACGCTTTGCCTGCGTATCGATTGTATTTTTCGCATTCTGCATATGGCTGGGAAATCCCTGGATGCCCCTTTTGTGGTTTCTGCTTCTGGATATCTACATCACCCAATACATTCCCTGGTCCTGGTGGAAGAAGACCAAGGGTGCCACACGCTCGGTGATGGCATGGGTCGATGCCATTGTCTACGCGCTTATACTCGTATATATTATTTTCGCGTTTGTCGGGCAGAACTACAAGATCCCATCCTCAAGTCTTGAGAAATCACTGCTCGTCGGCGACTATCTATGGGTCAGCAAGATGGAATACGGCCCGAGAGTGCCCCAGACTCCCCTGCACTTCCCCCTTGCGCAGCACACCATGCCGGTGATCGGCGGCAAAAGCTATATCGAGAGCCCTCAGATTTCTTATCACAGACTCCCCGGCCTGCGATCTGTTGAGCGCGGCGACATCGTGGTGTTCAACTTTCCGGAAGGCGACACGGTGCTGGCCAATTATCCCAACGATGACTACTACATGATCCTCTACCGAATGCAGCAGGAGGGCATAGCTGACCCCCGACGTTTTATCCGTGAAAATGCCTCGCGCTTCGGTGAAATCATCGTGCGCCCCGTAGACCGACGGGAGAATTACGTGAAACGCGCCATTGGTCTGCCCGGTGACCGCATTGCCATGCGCGATGACCGCATTTATATCAACGGCCGGCCCATCGCCGAGCCTGAGAATCTGCAATTCAACTATATCATACCCGTAAAAGGCGCGATCGATGCATCCAAATGGAAAGAAATCGGTGTTAGAGGCGATGATTTCGCTTCCGGTCCGCAGAGAAGTCTCACCGACTCCACTCTCCTCTTCTATTCCGTGCCCCTCACAAAGGCTATGAAAGCTCAGGTGGAAAAATGGCCCGAAGTGGCCGGCTCCCTTATCAAGGAGAGCGAAAGCGGCATCTTTGACCTCGGCGGCGTATTCCCTCTGGGCGCTCCCTACGGTTGGACCCGGTCGAACACCGCCGAATTCTGGATCCCCAAACGTGGAAGCACTCTTCGACTTACCGCCGACAATCTGCCCATCTACCGCCGAGCCATCGAGACTTACGAAGGCAACAAACTCGAACTCAAGGAAGACGGCAAGATCTATATCAACGGCATGCAAACGGATTACTACACATTCAAGTATGACTACTATTGGATGCTTGGCGACAACCGCGACAGATCGCTGGATTCCCGCTACTGGGGTTTCGTGCCCGAAGACCACATCGTGGGCACTCCCAAATTCATCATCGGATCCCTCGATGAGGAACGCTCTCTGTTTGAATCCGGAAAAGTTCGTTGGAACCGCACTTTCTCCAATCCCAATCCAGACAAGAACAAATTCAAATGACAACTCCTTATCTGCCATCTCTTGAATGGTACGCACAACGGGTGTCGGTCCTGCTCGGGACTGACACTGTTGTTTTGGAGCACCCCGCTCTCCGTCGAAGCCTGATGCGTTGCCTTATCAAAGGGGATAAGATGCTGTCGGTGCCGATAACGGGTGGAGGGTCGGTGCTGAAACACGCAGATCCCCGGAAATGGGAAGTATCGGACCACGGCAGATGGACCGACGTACACTTGGGCGCGCTTTCCGCCGAATACGGCACCGCTCCTTTTTACCGGCATTTCATGCCGGAATTGGAGCCGCTGATCCGAAACCATCCCGACAATGCCATGGCTTTCACCAAAAGCTTATGCCTCTGGATAGAACGTAAACTGAAGGTGAGGGAATTGTTACCCTATCTGAGGGATTTGTCGCATAGCGACATAAACTTGTATATGCGCAAACGCACCGAGATCCTGACTCAATGCGATCCTTCCTTATCCGTCATAGATCCGCTTTTCCGTCTGGGCCCCGAAGCCATTTTCGCCCTCCTGCCAAAAAAATAAACCCATAAACGACTCATAAACCACCCGTGTTTCGCAAACGCAACATGGGTTTCTTACAGCGCTCCCTGCTCGATAAGATGGGCCACACGGTCTATGATGGCGTCTTCTTCATTGCGGTCGGGATGAAATCCCGCCTTCATATTCATGCCGAAGAATTTGCCGAATGTCTGCCAGAACGTTGCCCGGAAACTCCCGAGAAAGGCTTTCACGATGTTGAAACTTGACTGGTCGGTCTCCCGGTTGATGAGTTTGAGGAGCACCCGTCCCTGCCCTTTGGTAAATTTCAGGATAGTGGGTTTGTAGCGGTTCACTATGTCTTTCTCAAGACGTTTGAGGTGCTGCTCGCGCACCTTCGGATCCGGGATGGTCTGAATATACTCATACGTCTCCGTGAGAGCACTGAAGGCCAGCTTGGCATACGGGAGGGTCTTTCTCACGTCGCGCACCGTGCGCCAGTAAAATTCCTCCTGCTTTTTGTTTTTAAACCGCATGGGAGGATACACGTACAGATCGCGAAAGAGCGTCATACGGCATGTATCGCCGTATTGATCCACAAATCTGTAGAACCCCACAAATGCCGTAACCGGCACCTGCGGTTGCTCGGCATCCGCCGCGGTTCCCGATTTTGTAGCGGCGGTCTTCTTCGGCGTCTCTTTGGATGAAGCGTAAGCCGCGCCCGCCGTCGACAAAACCGCCGACAGCATAATCATCATTATTATGCGCAATCTCCTTACAGTCTTCATCATGAATCAATCCGGCCGAAATATTGAAGTGGTCTTTTGTCAATAACGCCCGTTTATAGAAATTATTGCGTGCGCCGGAGCCGTGGGCGCCAACGCACGCTTAAGGCCACGTCTCATCAAAAATTCAGCTTTATGAGACGGACTCTGAGTTATTGCCGGTCCGTAACCGCCAGGTTTCTTCACACGTTGAATCGGAAGTGCATAATGTCGCCGTCGTTGACCACGTATTCCTTTCCTTCCACAGCCATCTTGCCCGCTTCCTTCACGGCATTTTCCGAGCCGAGCGTCACGTAATCGTCATATTTGATCACCTCCGCACGGATAAAGCCTTTTTCGAAATCGGTGTGGATTATACCGGCTGCCTGCGGCGCCTTGGTGCCGCGCAGGAAGGTCCAGGCCCTCACCTCGTCCGGTCCGGCCGTGAAGTAGGTCTGAAGATCCAGAAGGGCATACGCTGCTCTGATAAGTCTTGACACACCGCTCTCCGACAGTCCGATGGATTCGAGAAACTCCTTTCGGTCCTCATACGTGTCAAGTTCGGCGATTTCGCTTTCGGTTTTGGCGGCCACTATCATCAGCGATGCATCCTCATCGGCTATCGCCTTACGCACTGCCTCTACATAAGCGTTTCCCTCTACGGCTGATTCGTCGTCTACGTTGCAGACATAGAGCACCGGTTTGTTGGTAAGCAAAAACAGTTCCCTGGCAAAGCGCTGTTCATCCTTTGTCTCAAACGCCACGCTTCGTGCCGGGCGTCCCTGCTCCAGAGCTTCCTTGTATGCCTGAAGCACCGCCACCTGCATTTTCGCTGTCTTGTCGCCTCCGGTCTGTGCCTGCTTTATGGTCTTGGCAAGACGGTTCTCCACTGTCTCAAGGTCTTTGATCTGCAGTTCGTAGTTGATCACTTCCATGTCGCGCACGGGATCCACAGTAGTGTCCACATGCGTGATGTTGTCATCATCGAAGCAACGGAGCACGTGAAGTATAGCATCGGTTTCCCTGATATTTGCGAGAAACTTATTGCCGAGACCTTCTCCTTTGGAAGCTCCTTTCACCAGTCCGGCTATATCCACTATCTCCACGGTGGCGGGCACCACAGACCGCGGCTGACACATCTCCACGAGCCTGGTGAGCCTGTCGTCGGGCACTGTGATCACTCCCACGTTGGGCTCTATTGTACAAAAAGGGAAATTCGCTGATTGGGCCTTAGCGTTGCTAAGACAGTTGAAAAGGGTGGATTTCCCAACATTGGGCAATCCAACTATACCACATTTAAGTGCCATTATTTTCTATTTTTTTCGTTTTCGTTGTAGTTAAGAGTCCTTTCTGAATATCAAAGGGTTTTCTCTTTCCAAAGATACAGTTTGTCCGACGGACGCACCTTGGAAGGCACGGGCATTGAGAAGAGCTGTCCGCGTTTCACGCAAGCCACGTCCTTGAGTTCGTACCTTAGTTCTTCAACTTTGAAGATCAAGGCGCCGGTGGTAGGACCGATCACCACCACTTCGTCGCCCACTTTGAGTTCACCGCTCTCCATACGGAATTCCCCCACTCCCAGTTTGGAGAAATGGCGGATGGTACGGGCCACGTATTCCTTCACTCTGGTGGAGGAGGAGCCGTATTTAGAGCTCCATTCGCCAAGCCGCTGACCAAGATAATAGCCGTTCCAAAATCCGCGGTTGAATATTTTTGAAAGACGCTCGTCCCACTCCGAAATCCTTTCTTCGGTGTATTCGCCGCTGCAGATGGCATTCAAGGCCTCAGAATAGCATGCCACGGCCTCCGATACGTATTCAGGTCCGCGTGCCCTTCCTTCGATTTTAAAAACAGTCACCCCGGCGTCGACCATTTTGTTAAGGAAATGAATGGTCTTCAAGTCCTTGGGCGACATCAGGTATTGATTCTCTATGTCGAGTTCTTCCCCCGTCTCGCGGTCGCGCACCGTATACGAACGCCTGCATATCTGATTGCAGGCCCCTCGGTTGGCACTGGAGCCCAATTCATGCAGACTCAGATAGCATTTGCCGCTTACAGCCATGCACAGCGCTCCGTGGCAAAACATCTCCAGCCGCACGGGTTTGCCATGTGGCCCTAAAATGTTTTCCTCACGGATAGTCTTTGAGATGGCGGCCACCTGCTCGAGATTGAGTTCACGCGCAAGAACCATCACATCGGCGTATTGGGCGTAGAATCTCACCGCCTCTATGTTGGATACGTTGACCTGAGTGGATATATGCACCTCCACTCCTACCGAACGGGCGTAGAGGATGGCGGCCATATCAGAGGCGATGATGGCTGTGATTCCTGCTTCTTTGGCCGCGTCGATGATTTCATGAAGAAGGGCCATGTCGTTGTCATACACCACTGTATTGACCGTGAGGTAAGTCTTTACCCCTTTTTCATTGCAGAGAGCGGCGATGGAGGCCATGTCGGCCATAGTGAAATTCGCGCTCGAACGAGACCTCATATTGAGGCCCTCTATGCCGAAATAGATGGCATCGGTACCGGCGTTGAGTGCCGCCGCCAGCGATTCGAAGCTCCCTACGGGAGCCATTATTTCAAAATCCGATCGATTCAAGTCTATATGGTTTTGAATGTTTATTCCTAACTCTAATGTCGCTAAATTAAGAACTGTCGGGGTTCGCCTCGGAGAGGCGGGATTCGTGGTTAACCCCAGGCTTTAGCCTGGGGATCGGCAAGATAAGTAAAATGAGCCTCGAAGAGGCGATGTAGTGAGAACTCTTATTTTAGTGACATTATTCCTAACTCCTGATTCCTAATTCCTAATTCCCAAATAAACGCAGACCGCTCCAAAGGTTAATGAGCGCCACGTGGCACGGCCGAAACCCGAGCGGGTCATCAGCGCCGTGAGGTCATCGCGCTGGGGAGCCGCCGCAATGCTTTTCGGCAGATAGGAGTAGGCGTCCGAATCCCCGCTTACCATTCGTCCCACTATAGGTATGAGGCACCGGGAATAAATATCATAGCCCAGACGAGCTATGGGATTCACCGGACGCGACAACTCAAGGATGCATATCGTGCCTCCCGGGCGCAATACCCTGCACATTTCGCGCAGTCCCTCTTCAAGGCGCTCGAAATTTCTCACTCCATAGGCCACGGTGATCAGGTCGAACGAACTGTCGGCATACGGAAGGTTAAGGCAATCCCCCTGTTCGAATCTGATGCTGCCTCTGGTGGAGCGGTCCATGGCTTCGTATTTTGCGCGGGCCACTTTGAGCATTCCTTCCGAAAGATCCACGCCAAAGATACGGGCCGAAGGATGCTCGCGTGCCATTTTAAAGACAAGATCTCCCGTGCCGGTGGCCACATCGAGGATTTCCAAGGTTCTTCCCGACGTAGCGGGATTATTCAGTTCCACGGAAGCGAAGGCCTGTCTTAAGGCACTCCGGCTCCACATCTTATGAAGCCCGAACGTCATGGCCGTATTCATAAAGTCGTAGGCCGGCGCTATGGAGTCGAACATCTTCTCCACCTGCTCCCCCTTATGGCCGTCGGCGCCGTAAGGAATGATCCTTTCGGCGCCTGATGCTTCTTCCCGCTTTTCCTTTGTGTCGGAATTATTTGCTGTCATAGATCCTTAAAATAGGAGCGTCGGCGACGGTGCTGCCGGCGTTTGAAGTATTCCCATTGGCTCTGCACCTTGCTGTTGGATTCCATCTCCGGATTCGACTCCGCGTATTTGAATCCGTACTTGATGTACTGGGGAATGAGATCCTGAAAGAGCAGGGCGTTGACTCCTTTGCTCTGATACTCGGGACGCACGGCCACCAGCAGGAGGTCCACACGGTCGTTTTGGCCCTTGAGTCCCTTGAGCAGATGAATCCATCCGAACGGAAGGAATCGGCCCTTCGATTTCTGAAGCGCCCTGCTCATCGACGGCATGGAGATACCCACACCCTGAAGCTTCCCTTCCTTGTCCACTATCAGAGTGACCAGATCAAGGTTCAGAAGATTGATATATTCGTCGATATACTTGTCGATCTGGCGCTCTGTGAGCGGTGAATATTGGTAAAGGCTGTCGTACGATTCATTGATGAGATGGAAAAGAGCCCTGCCGTATTCGTTTTTGATGCGCTTGCGGCTTTTGTATTTGAGCACACTCAGTCCGAACTTTTTCTTCACGATCTCCGCGATGCGGTTGAACTTTTCGGGAATGCCGTCCGGCACGTCCATCACAAACTCCACCCAGTCCGAATCCTTCTTATATCCGGCTTTCTCCACGTGGGAGGCATAGTAGGGATAATTATAGTTGGTGGCCATGGTGGAAAGCTCTTCGAAGCCTTCCGTCAGCAAGCCTTCACGGTCAAGGTCGGTAAAGCCGAGCGGGCCAACGATCCTGGTCATCCCCTTCCGGCGGGCCCACTCCTCGGCGGCATCCAGCAGAGCGGCCGACACGTCTTCATCATCAATGAAGTCGAAGAATCCGAAGCGCGCTATCTTCACGTTGCCACGCTTATTGATCTGATGGTTGATAATGGCCGCGATACGCCCCACGGGCTTTCCGTCGCGGTAGGCCATGAAGTACTCACCGTCGCAGAAATCGTAGGCCGGATTTTCCTGAGGATTGAGGGTGGCCAGCTCATCAAGCACCAAGGGGGGCACATAATACGGGTTGCCGTCGTAAAGATCTATCCCGAATTTTATAAATTTCAGTAGATTGGCCCTTGTGGGCTCTATCTTTCTTACTTCAATCATCTTCAATGGGCGAGGGAGGGATTACAGAATGTTTCAGAATCTCGTGATCCAGACAAGAAGGATTGCCATCACGGCGATGAAGGCGCAGATCACCACGTAGATCATGGCGCTGCTGCGGCGTTCCACGGCAAGCTGTATGTCGGGTATGGTCTTATACGGGTTCTTTTCGTCCAGACATTTGTTGGCTATCCTGCGCAGTTTGGGCAATGAGGCCGGAAGGCGCCCAAGCACTTCGTCGAGCACCTTGCCGTAGGATCGGATATCCTCGCGGGTGTCCTGCTCGCTCAGATGCTGACCCTGGTCGTAACCCACGTCGATCAGTTTCAGATTCTCGGTATATTCGGTGAATATAATCGTATCCGGAGTGATCGGATGATGATAGATATGATTTTCCTGAATATATTCGAGCGCGTCGAGAAGCTGCGTCTCCAGCCGGTGTACGATCTTGGGAGTGAGGCGTCTTTCATCGATAAGGCGGCGCAGGGAATATCCGTACACGTCATCGGTGATTATGGCCATACCTACTCCAGGCACATTCTCCAGATCGTTGACCATCACGATGTTGGGATGGGCAAGATTATAGCGCGTGTCAAATTCCTTTTCCAACATGGCCCGGTATTCAGGCTTGCCGGCATACTCTTTCTTGAGAGCCTTGAGCATCACCCATTTGCCATGCTTCTTGACGGTGTAGACATCGTAGTACTTTTCTGTCCATTCGGGCAGAAGCGTCAGATCCGACCATTTGCCGGTAGGATCGTTGATTGGTATTTTCTTTTCTTCTTTTGATATATATGCCATAGCTTGGATGATGTTATATCACAATTTACGACCTTATATCCCGCCTCATAAGATTTTAAGGCTTAGGGATATGTATTCAGTCGATGATGTCGAAGCCTGTATATTTTCTCAGACACTCCGGCACTATTATGCCTTCCGGCGTCTGGTTATTTTCAAGTAAGGCCGCTACTATGCGGGGCAAGGCCAGAGCGGAACCATTGAGGGTGTGGCACAGTTTGATTTTTTTATCCTCGTCGCGGTATCTACATTTCAATCTGTTGGCCTGATAGGTCTCGAAATTGCTTACCGAACTTACCTCCAGCCAGCGTTTCTGGGCACCGCTCCACACTTCGAAGTCGAATGTGATGGCTGACGTGAACGACATGTCGCCGCCACACAGACGCAGTATATGCCAGGGCAAGCCGAGTTTTTCGAGCAGCGACTGCACGTGGTCCTTCATTTCCTCAAGGGCCGCATACGAATCCTCGGGCTTTTCGATCCGCACGATCTCCACCTTGTCAAACTGATGCAGACGGTTCAGTCCCCTCACGTCCTTGCCGTAGCTTCCGGCCTCGCGACGCCAGCACGGGGAATACGCACAATTCTTACGCGGAAGTGTATCGGCCGGGATTATCACGTCCCTGTAGATATTGGTGACGGGTACCTCGGCGGTAGGGATGAGATACAGATCGTCGGCGGTGACGTGATACATCTGTCCCTCTTTGTCGGGTAGCTGACCCGTGCCGTAGCCCGATGCCTGATTCACCACGAAGGGCGGCTCCACTTCCACGTACCCGGCCTTGGAGGCCTCGTCGAGGAAGAACTGGATGAGGGCGCGCTGCAGTCTGGCTCCCCTGCCGATATAGAAGGGAAAGCCGGCTCCCGTCACCTTCACGCCAAGCTCAAAATCTATCAGATTGTATTTTTTTGCAAGATCCCAGTGCGGAAGGGCGTCTTCCGGCAACTCCGGCATCTTTCCTCCCTCTTTTTCCACAACGTTGTCTTCGGCGGTCAGCCCCTCGGGCACTGCCGCACACGGCATGTTGGGCACTGTAAGAAGCAAGTCCGTCATTCTTTTCTCACACTCGGAGAGACGGTCCTGCAGACCCTTGGTGGCTCCTTTGATATCGGCCACTTCCTGTTTGGCTTTCTCGGCAAGGTCTTTGTCGCCCTTCTTCATGTGCATACCTATTTCCGCCGCAAGCTTCTTCAGCCGGGAAGCATCGCTCTCGGTCTGCTGTTGCAGACGCCGGCGCTCGGCATCGATTTCCAATATTTCCGTTATGACGGGGCGACCGTCAAACCCTTTGACGGCCAATCTGGCTATCACAAACTCAGGATCTCCCTTTATTGTCTGGAGTGTAAGCATTTTTTATCGTAATGTTTTTTATTCGTTTTTTGACATTGAAGTGATTTAAACTTTTTTCAAATGCAAGATTTATTAAGATTTGGAGCAGATTT
>JAMPGE010000029.1 GCA_023664085.1 Muribaculum sp.
TCTGTAAATTTTACAATTTGTCAACCGCAAGTTGAACTTGCGAAACTTAAATAAAATCATATATCAATGCGTCACCTTTCCATACTTTCAATCTACGTTTAAGTCTTAGGTATTCAATTAAGAGCCTTACCCTGTCGGCTTCTCCGTCTATTTATTATTACCAATCCACAGGAAATAATACCACACACTTATGGTCACCGTTATACGTAGCAAGTGCCCAATATTACATTGGTAATTTCATGTTTGATGCAACCTTGCTCTCATCTTATAAAGTACTGTCCGGAGGAGGTTATTCAGTATGGAAAAGTCCTTTAAGTTGGAACATAGGAGTTTCATACAGCAATGGAAACATTTCAGTAGCCTTAAAAGGAATAAACCTTTCAAATGCCCGACAGATTAATCGGACAAATTATTCGTCAGAACATTACTCCCTATCCAATGAAAGCTGGTCGCAAGGCAGACAAGTGCAGATACAGGTAGGCTATACATTTGGTTACGGCAAAAAAATAAATCAACAAATCGATGCGTATGCTCCTGCTGAGGAATCCACAAGTATAATCGGTGCCAAGTAAGAGTCCGTCTTTATTGCACGGGCACTTTATTCCAATTCAAATATATTGATCCTTGATGAAGCAACCTCATCTCTCGATGCAATGACAGAAAATAAAATCTATCACAATCTTTTTAACTAACTAAACCATAAAACGGTTATCGTAGCAGCCCATAGGCTTAGTACAATAAAAGACGTGGACATTATATATTTTATTAAGGACGGGATTATTACGGAAGTTGGTTCACATAAAGAATTACTGGCCAAAGACGGGGAATACGCCAATCTGGTCAAAAACCAATTACAGTATGTAGGAAATGTCAACTAAACGGTCTTGAGGCAGAAGATGACCATAATAGCTGACAAAAGGTTTTCGTTTACATAAGCGATATAATATCTATCAAGTCTGATTTTTTCTTTTTGAAAATCTTCATCTTGCAAAAATTTCAACATTTCAAAATCATTTTCCTATTTTTTTTCTAAATTTTTATGTGTTATTTTGTAATCCCTTTCGCAAAAAATCTGCGGAAACTACTATAATGGCAAAAGACTTTCAGAAACAATGGGATTATATGTTATCCATCATCCACGACAACGTGGGTGAGGCTCGCTTCAATACTTGGTTTGCCGTGGCAAAACCTGAATCCTTTTGCAATAATATTCTGACTGTCAACCTCCCTTCTCATTTTTTCTTTGAAAAATACGAAGACGATTTCTACAATCTCATCTGCGGTGCTCTTTACAAAAGTTTCGGGCCGGGGGCCGTGATAGAATATACTTGCCCCATAGTGAAGGACGATCCGGAATCCACGGTGAATCTACCAAGTCCGGATCAAAGCCATATACTGCGCAACAAATTTGAGCAAACCAACTTCCAGAAGCCCGCAATTGAAGGGAAAGAACTCAAGGGGGGAGACAAGTTTGATCCCCAACTCAATCCGGCCTTGAATTTCCGCAATTATTGTGTAGGAGAAAGCAACAAACTCGCCTATACCATAGCGGAATATATATCCAGAAATCCAATCAATTCCAATTTCAATCCATTTTTCCTTTACGGTGATGTCGGCGTTGGGAAAACCCATTTGATACAAGCCATTGGAATTAAGATTAAGGAGGATAACCCCAACGCAAAAGTCCTGTTTACCACTGCCAAACAGTTTCAGACGCTCTATGCCAATGCAGCCCGCACCAAAAAAATACCCGATTTCATCAATTGGTTTATGAGCATGGATGCTCTTCTTCTTGATGACCTTCAGGAAATTTCCGGCAAAATCAAGACTACCAACGACGCTCTGTTTCCGATTTTCAACTATCTGCATCAACACGGTAAGCAATTGATCTTCACCTGCGACCGCCCGCCAATGGAACTGGACGGCATCGCCGATCGGCTCATAGACCGCTTCAAATGGGGCATCACTGAAAGATTGCCTCGTCCGGATGTAGAGCTACGGAAAAAAATCCTTACGTTCAAAGCCCGCCACAACGGCCTTAACCTTCCTCCGGAAGTGATTGACCTGATAGCGGAGCACGCCACCTCATCGGTACGCGAACTCGAGGGAGTGGTTCTTGGCATTCTTACCCGTTCCATCACCTTAAATTGCCCCATCTCACTCGAACTTACGCGCGAGGTGCTTCGCAACACGGTTAAGCCAGTAGTAAAAAAAGCGATCAACTTTGATATGATCGTCGAAGCCACTGCCGAATTCTACAATATCAACGCCGACGTAATCTTCAGCAAAAGCCGTGTGAGAGACATTGCTGATGCGCGTCAGGTGATCATGTATCTATGTCATAAACATACCGATCTTTCTTCGGTATCCATAGGCGCAAAACTCAATCGTCAGCACGCCACCGTGCTCCACGGCATTTCCTCTGTAAAAGACAGGATTGACTCCGTACCCGAAATAGCCAAAGCCATCTCCGACATCGAGGACAATCTTAGATAAGAGTCCGTCTCCTCCATAAAGTCAAGACCCCGTTTCACAGAATGTTGTAAAACGGGGTCTCATCAGTGTCGTATTATTCCCATCACCAGTTGTGGCGACGGAGATAAAGCATTTCCTGCAGAAGTTCTATTTTAGGGAGAATCATTTGCGCCACACCCCAATCCTGCATTCTTGCCGAGAATGAAATCATATCATCTGCCTCGGAACCGGCCATAAGGTCTATAGCCTGTTTATAATCATTTACTGACAAGGCCTCCAACATATACAGATATTTAATATCGTGGGGCATATCTGCAAGCCGGGTCTGTTTCAGCCGCTGCATTCTTTCCAATGCCTTCTCATGATTGCCCCCGGAAATTTCACCTACTATAATCAGTATGGATATCTGGTCCGACGGCTGTTCATAATCGGCTTTATATAATTTCGGCATAATCTCCGAAGCCTTTTCTATGCGGAAATAACACACAGCTGATCTGACAAGCCATTTCAGTCTGCTTTCATCCGCTTCCCATGCCTGGAGATAAAGAGGGGCCGCTTTGCTATATCTACTCAATGTCTCATTACATCTTGCCTCATTGCAAACCAGCCAATTGTCGGCGGCCTGAAACAATTCTGCCTTGGCATAGGCCTGAAGAGCTTCTGACGGATGATTGAGTCGCTGGTGGCAATAACCGATCTTTTGCCAGATATATCCGTCGGATGCACCATCCGAATTCACAGTATCCTCAAACAGAATCAACGCTTCAGCATAATATCCGCGCTTGAAGAAAAATTCACTCATGAGAATCTTCATCTCCGGCTGGCTTATCCAATCCTGAAGGATGGAGATATGCATCAGATTGCGCGTACCTGCAAAAGGATTGTAGAAATCACCGTGACGACGATAAAGAGTGAAAAACCGGTACAGATCCCGCATGTAGCGATCAAGTTCCATTTTGAAAACAGGAGAATTCGTCTTCATCAGGCGATCCCGCATTTCTGTCTTGATCTGCTCGGCCTGCGTCTCAAGCTGGCCAAACATCATATTTCTTTGGACTTCCGGTATACGGTTGATGGCGAGCGCCAGAGAAAATCTGTCGGTATGGCACATGCCGGAATAATCGTCAAACAAGACGCTCATACCCGATAGCTTCGCATCGCGCAGAAAAGCCAACTGACTATGCTGAAGAGTAAACGGCAGGAACCAATTGCTCAAAGTATTGAAAAAGGGGAGACCCTGTTTCAAGCCGGACAGAGGAAGCATCATCATGTCGGCACCCTCGCTCTGCAGTTCGGAAAGCTGGCGCATTTTTTTCTCAAGACCAGACTTGCGAAACAACTCTTCCCATTCGGGATTTCCGTCGGGATCAAAAGCCTCTCCTTCCTGTATTTTCTGTTTGAGAGAATTAAGAAGCTCCGGACGAATGGAATTGATATCGGGCATAACTTTGTCGCGCATCATCTTTGTGACCCGTTTGGTGTCGAGACTACGCAGATAAGATTCAATGACCTCGCGGATAAGGGTATAGTTAATAAGGGAATCCTTCCATTCATCCACCCTTTGACGCAGACGGATGTCGGTTTCTATCTCATCATTCCATTGACAGAGGGTCATGAAAATGGATACAAATAGGCGAGCCTTTAGTTTATCATCATCCGTACCCTCAAGTATGTCGAAAAGCGCCATGAATTTATGGCGATTGAAGAAGAAAGAAAAAGAAAGATAAAAAGCAGCCACAATCAAAGCCTTGAGTTCAAACGGCTGATGGGAATCTGTGCAAAGAGCCGTGAGTTTCTTAAGATCTGATCGTGAAGAAAATGATGAGACCATGGCTTTTTCGAATATGCGGATCATCGACTGCTCCTTACGGGCAAGGAGTGTGGAAGGGGGATTGCCCTCTTCTTCAGCCACATTCACCAGGCGCATCGTATCTTCATATTCTTTGACAATATTGTCAATTGGAATATTCTGCATCCTATCAAGCCGTTTAAGCGAAGGAAAAGTGGAGGGAGAGTCCGCCGTCTTGCTCATTAAAATATTCTCGGCCACCACTCCTTTCAAATCCGCGCTTACATCGGAAATCACCAGATCCCTGTCGGGGTCGGCACCGCCGGTGATGGCATATTCAAGCATAAAAGCATAACTCCTGCGTACATCTTTAAGAAAATCAGCATCTTCAAGATTACCATTACCGATCAATATATTTACAGCATTATCAAGAGCCTCCATCAAATGCCTATCTTTAAGGAGACGCTCCACATCTCTCCATACCGATGTCGGAGAAGATTTGCTATTTCCAGTATTCATGAATCACTATGTTTTACATTTACTATAACAAATAACGCGCCAACCCGGCTATAGGTGCGCCACATTAACTCATAAACAAAGAGAATAAGTCGCCTGACGCATAAAAATTTTGTAAGAATGGGGCTAATTAGCATCCACTTTTGGAACAATCGTTAAATAATTGTAATTTTGCAGTGAATTGAAGCGTAAGATTCGATTATTTAGATTTCAAATTAATCATTCATGCTTCTAAATCTTAAATTATTTGAATCCATCTTAAAACCCAAACATTCCCCAATATGGTAATTCAACGTTGGCAAACAGTTTTTCTCCTGTTGGTATTCGTACTGATGGGATGCTTCACATTCTTCTCTCTCGGTCAGATTCAAACCGCAGACTATACTTTCAACATGACCACAATGGGCCTAAGTTACGAAGGCGAACCCACCGGCACCGGCCATACGGGATACTATGTCACCACAGCTTATTTCTTCGTGCTGTCCATCGTTTCCGCATTACTGCCCCTCGTGAATATTTTCCTATTCAAGAGTTTTAAACTTCATCGTACGCTTTGCATAATAGAGATGATGTTTATCGTGGCAGTAATCGCAGTGGCATGCATCATAGGATACGGCACGTTCGACGGAGCAGCTCCCGGATGGTCATCGTTGGCGCTGGCGCCATTCCTTGCATTGATCCTCGACATAATGGCCTACAACTTCATTCGCAGGGACCACAAACTGCTGAGATCGTCGGACCGCATTCGCTAAGAGTCCGTCTCCAAACCACCAAAATTAAAAAAACAATACACTATAATGGCAAAAGAACTTAAACATCTTACCAAACGATCAGAAAATTACTCCCAATGGTACAACGAGTTGGTAGCCAAAGCAGACCTCGCCGAGCAATCGGCCGTGAGAGGATGCATGGTTATCAAGCCCTATGGATATGCCATTTGGGAAAAAATGCAGCATGAACTCGACAGAATGTTCAAGGAAACAGGGCATCAAAATGCATATTTCCCTCTTTTGATTCCCAAATCCTTCCTTAGCAGAGAGGCGGAACACGTAGAAGGTTTTGCCAAGGAATGCGCTGTAGTGACTCACCACCGTCTGATGAACGATCCCGAAGGCAACGGAGTAGTGGTAGACCCCGCCGCCCGCCTTGAGGAAGAGCTCATAATCCGCCCTACGTCTGAGACAATTATCTGGAATACATACAAAAACTGGATAAACTCCTACCGCGACCTTCCTATCCTCGTAAACCAATGGGCCAACGTAATGCGATGGGAAATGCGCACACGCATGTTTTTGCGTACTGCCGAATTCCTTTGGCAAGAAGGGCACACCGCACATGCCACACGTGAAGAGGCTGAGGAAGAGGCCATGAAAATGATAAACGTATATGCCGATTTTGCCGAAAATTTCATGGCCGTGCCCGTGATAAGAGGCACGAAATCTGCCAACGAACGCTTCGCAGGAGCTCTCAACACCTACACCATAGAGGCTATGATGCAAGACGGCAAAGCCCTCCAGAGCGGCACAAGCCACTTCCTCGGACAAAACTTTGCCAAGGCTTTCGACGTAACTTTCATGAATAAAAACAACGAGCCCGAACTCGTATGGGCCACTTCATGGGGCGTTTCCACTCGTCTGATGGGTGCGTTGATCATGACCCACAGCGATGACAACGGACTCGTACTTCCTCCCCGGCTCGCCCCGATTCAGGTAGTGATCGTTCCTATCTATAAAGACAAAGAAGGGCTCGACAAAATCTCTGCCAAAGTAGAACCACTCCTCAAGGAACTCCGTTCGAAAGGCATTTCCGTGAAATACGATGACGCCGACAATAAGCGTCCGGGATTCAAGTTTGCCGATTATGAGGTGAAAGGTGTGCCCGTACGTCTGGCCATCGGTCAGCGCGACCTCGAAAACGGCACTGTGGAGCTCATGCGCCGCGACACTCTTGAAAAACAAACCGTAGCTTGGGAAGGAATCGCCGATACAATAGCCAAAGAACTCGACGACATTCAGGAAGCACTGCTTAAGCGAGCACGCGAATACCGTGATGCCCGCACTGTGAAAGTAGACACCTATGATGAATTCAAGACTCAGATAGAGAAAGGCGGATTCATCCTTGCTCCTTGGGACGGCACAACTGAGACAGAACTCAAAATCAAGGAAGACACTAAAGCTACCATACGATGCATACCGTTTGACAGCGTGGAAGAAGAAGGTGTGGATATGGTCAGCGGTAAGCCCTCAAAGCAACGCGTCATCTTTGCTCGTGCCTATTAATTTGCTATCCCATAATTTTATATGACTTAGGGGTCTGAGGTGAATTAGTTATGATTCAGTCCTCAAGGCCCCATTTCATAAGACAATATTCTCCATGAAAAACAAACAAATACTCGCAGTAGCCGCGCTGACGGCTACTGCTCATCTATCCGCTGCAAACCTTACCGTACAAGATTTCTGCGATATTGCCACCGCTTCTCCGGCATCTGTAAAAGAAAGCACACCTATGCCCGACGGAGAGACTTTCGCAGCCATCAGCGATGATGAGAAATCCATTGAACTCTTCAGCTATAAGACCGGAAAGAAAACCGGGGTGCTTTTTAACCTCGACAATGTGAAAGGAGACGTAAAAATGTCGGCTTTCGACGGCTATTCCGTTTCTGACAACGGACGGAAAGTGCTGCTTTGGACCGACACCGAGCAAATTTACCGTTACTCATTCACTGCCGAATATTACGTATACGATGTAATGCGTCAGACCTTGAGTAAAGTCTCCGAACAAGGTCCGCAAAGAGGCGCACTGCTTTCTCACGACGGCCGCATGGTAGCCTACGTGAGAGGAAACAATATATTTATCTCCAATCTTGATTACCGCACCGACAATGCCATCACAAAAGACGGTGAAGTCAACAAAATAATCTACGGTGCCCCCGATTGGGGATACGAAGAAGAATTCGGAGTGCTCAACACTATGCGATGGAGTGCGGACGACAACACGCTCGCATTCGTTCGCTTCGATGAAAGCAACGTGCCGACCTATTCCTTCGACAATGTAAAATCGTTCTGTCAGAGCGAGCCTCTTTCCGACCCGTATCCCAAAAGTTACGATTATAAATACCCCCTGGCCGGATATCCCAACTCAATAGTCTCCGTGCTTGCGTATGATCTGAATTCCAGAGCCACAAAGAAAATGGATCTTCCCGTTTCAGACACCGATTACGTACCTTCCCTCGAATTCGACGGGCAAGGCACTAACCTGATGGTAATGATTCTGAATCGCGACCAAAACGATCTGAAGCTTTTCAAGGTAAACCCGGGATCTACAGTAGGCAAACAGATTTACTCAGAAAAATCCACGGCATGGATCAGCCCGCAGGCATATCAGATGGTGAAATACTTCAAGGATTGGTTCATAATCGGCAGCGAACGTTCCGGCTACCGTCATCTTTATCAGTATGACTATTCCGGCAATCTTATAAGACAAATCACAAAGGGAGAGTTCAATATCACCGAATATTACGGTTATGACCCTGCCAAAGGGCTACATTATCTTCAGACCACATCTCTTGGTGCCATAAACCGAAGTCTCGCATCCGCCGACACCAGAGGCAATCTGAAACTCCTGCACGAACAGCCCGGCACTTGGAATGCCTGGTTCAGCACCGGATTCCGGTATTACCTTACCAAATTCAGTTCGGCATCCACACCTCCCGTTTATACTCTTTATCAGGCAGGTGGCAAAAAAATCCTCACTATGGAAGATAACGCGGCGTATGCCACTAAATATAGCGCCGCTCCCAAGATGGAATTCCTCAAAGTGAAAAACGCCGCTGGTGAAGAAATGAATGCATATATCATCAAGCCGGCCGATTTTGATGAATCCAAGAAATATCCTTTGCTCACTTATCAATACAACGGACCGGACTCTCAGGAAGTGCTCAACAGATGGAGGATGGAGGGAATATTCTACCTTGCATCCAGAGGCTACATCGTAGCCTGCGTTGACGGAAGAGGCACAGGCAACCGATCCCGCAAATGGTCCACTGCCGTCTATGGCAACCTTGGAGAACTCGAGACAGCCGACCAGATAGCCGGAGCAAAATATTTCTCATCCCTTCCATATGTGGATTCAGAGCGTATGGCATGCTTCGGCTGGAGTTATGGCGGATATATGACCTTGATGGAACTATCGGCCAAAGACTGTCCGTTCAAGGCAGGAATATCCATGGCTCCTGTCACCGACTGGCGCTGGTATGACTCCATCTACACCGAGAGGTATATGAAGACACCCCAGCAGAACGAAGCGGGCTACGAGAAAGCATCTGCAATAAACCGCACTCAGGACATGAAGGCAAAACTCCTTATCATGTCCGGCACAAGCGATGACAACGTACATTTTTACAACACGTTGAAATACACATCAAAGCTCAACTTCGAAGGCACTCTTTTTGACATGATGGCCTTCACGGGTTTTGAACATAGTCTAAGGATGTGCAACGCCAGAGTGCAACTATTCAGAAAAGTTGCGGAATTCCTTGATCAGAATTTATAAACAGTCGTAATCAGTTCAGACTCCTGTCTCATATTTTCTTATGAGATGGCGACTGAGAAAAATATTGTGGAAATAACAGATTGGCAGCGATCGGCTCCACTGTTATTTCCACAATATTTTTCTCTATATTTTAAAAATTTTTATTAAATTTGCATCATTATAAGGAAGAAACGTGTTATACCCTAAAAGCCGGGATATAAAATTGATGGCAATTCAATCAATAGGATGTATGATTATACAATATATCCACCGCAATATATTGAATGCCATCAGCTGATAGAGATAGAGATAATGAAAGACCTCAACAAAATAAATGTGTCACAATTATACCAGTTATGGAGAAATTTCTCCATCGGTATGATGGCGCTGGTGGCAGTTATAGCCTTCAGTATGGTCCTTCCATTTTATTTATCTCCAATTATTGCTGTAGTAGCGACTGCAGCACTCTACACTCTTCTATACAACAATAAAATGAGCCATGACAGTTCGTGCTTGCTCATAATTTACGCTGTATTCTACCTCCTTCTTCTTTATTCTTTCTCTACGATTATCATTAATGTGCTATGGATGTGGGCTATAATCCCGGTGTTGAGCATACCGAGGGAAATGATATTCTTTAACGCTCCATTCATTCCTGCTCTCTACCTCGCCCCCTGCGCATTAATAGTGTCAGCAATTTTTTCTATAAGGAAATCCAAACTCCAGATATGCAAAAACTGCAAGCTCCAGTTTGGCGACACATACGAACGCGGAGCATCCGGCAAACTCATATGCAGCGAGTCTTTTAAGCAACTCAGAATCATGATGATGGTTTTCGGCATCGTCACCATTATCATCTATTCATACTATTTTCTGATCTACAACAAGATCAACCTCAATGCAAGAGACTGGTACATCTATCTCTGGATTATGGTCATTGCCATTACATTGATGGAGATTTACTTTGTATTCAGATACTATAATCTCTATCTCGACCTTAAAGAGCGTGACGAAGTGATTACCGATGAGGGGCTTCAGGATGTCACGGCAAAAACCTACCTGCGGTTTTACGTTTGTTGCGGCAACTATCTCTTTATTGATCCAAGATGTGTGGATCCCGATTCTCCCTATCGCGAAATAATTGACACTCCCTTCTTCACCCATCGCACCGTCAACGGCATCACCGTGGCTGAAGTGCGTAGGCTGATCGAACGAATGACCGGAGTAAAGGATGGTGAATTGCGTTTCTTCTTCGGCAGAAAATCTCCAAATTTTAAAAACCACAGCATTATCCGTTACTTCTATTTTCTTAAAGGAGACATCATCAATTACCCCGAACTGAACGTAGACGGCGAATGGATAAATTTCGAACGTTTTAAACAAATATATGCCCGCACTCCCGGCAAACTTGCACCCCTCGCACTATCCGATCTCTCCAGACTTGCCACTATAATGCTTACCGAGAAGATATTCAATGAAAAAGGCTTTCGCAAAAATAAACTAAAGTCTTTCTCTCCCAATTTCACTTTGGAAGACGTACGCAATTCAGATCTCGACTTCCAAGACGACAAATGGATCAAGATTTCCAACTTCAATTCCGACACTCCGTTTTACAGACTGAAACGTTGGTGGCGCGGTTCCATTCGCGGCAACAAAGGCTCGTTTCAATAACCCTGCATTTGCATTTTGAATGCTGAAAACCGCCCTGAGGATGAGTAAAACGGAAATAATCACTCCTGATCCGGACCTTATCGTGATAACCGGACCTACGGCATGCGGCAAGACGCGCCTTGCCGTAGACATTGCCCGGATCGCAGATGGCGAGATCATCAGTGCCGATTCCAGACAAGTATATCGCAGAATGGATCTCGGCACGGGTAAAGATATAGAAGAATACGGTGAAGTGCCGTATCACCTAATTGATATTTGCGAACCCGGCACGAAATACAACCTTCACAGATATCTTAAGGATTTCCATATGGCATTGAAAGATATACGCAGCCGTGGGAAAAGACCCGTGGTGTGTGGAGGCACCGGGATGTATCTTGAATCAGCTTTATCAGGTATTTCTTTGCCGGATGTGCCGGAAAATCCTGCACTCCGTAAAGAACTCGAGACTTTGAATCTTGACCAACTCACCCATATATTAAAGAATTACAAGACCCTCCACAACATCACAGATATAGATTCCGAGAAAAGAGCAATCAGAGCCATCGAGATCGAAGCCTATTATACCGATCACCCTGAGGAATCCGAAAGAGCAAACCGCAAAGACACTTCTCCTCTTGACGCTCAGATTTATCTTCTCGACATTTCCAGAGATCTTAGAAGAGAAAGGATCTCCGCAAGATTAAGGCAAAGACTGGAAAACGGTATGCTCCAGGAAGTAAAAGATCTGCTCGATTCGGGGATCCCGGCTGAAAATCTGATATATTACGGCTTGGAATACAAATATCTCACACTTCATATCATCGGAGAAATATCCTACGAAGAAATGGTCTGCAAACTTGAAATCGAGATTCATCGATTTGCCAAACGGCAAATGACCTGGTTTAGAGGTATGGAGCGGAGAGGTTTCAATTTACGACACATTCCCTACGATACACCGGCCGATGCTCTCTTCGGATTTAAATAGAAATCATCCAGATCAAGTTTCGAGCAACGGTGGCAGAGCACTATCTCGGTGATATCGTGCGGGAACCAATATCATTGATGGTGGTCTTCCTCATCCTAAAGAGCACCTGCAGTTTATGCATCACTTCGTTTGTCTTATCGGAACTTTGAAACACTTCCGGAGATTTAAGCGATTGCTGAAGTTCTTTAATCTTGAGATTTAAAATTTCAGTCTTGAGTTCAGCCAATGATTTATAGATTCTCATAGACAGTTCCTCTTCAATCTCACTTTGAGGAAGATTTTTGTAGATCTTGCTTAGTTGATAGCGGTCGTTGATTATCTCATTCACTACCCGACGCACCTCGTCATCTTCATGGCTTGCCAAGGCGATTCCTCCGAAATCCACACAAAAGGTCTTGTACTCCTCTTCCCGTTTATCCGCATACTTTTGTTCAATTTTGCGTTCTTCCCGCTGAATCTCAGTCATTGATGAGCAGCGTTCGGGCAGAGACGCAAATTCTGATTTCTTCTCATCTTCAAGTCTTCTGTCGGTAGTTTCCACAAACTGTTGTCTCTTCTTCTCAAATTCTTCGCGCAATGATGGAAAAATTGAAAGAATGCGCGCATATACGGGTACCGTCAGCTTTATGGAATCTGCTTCCAATTCCTCCACTATATATTCAGACACGGACAGAACCTCTACGGTGCCGTCTTCGCATGGAAACTCCAGATCCTGAAATCCATCTCTTACAAGATTTTCAATAATCTTTTTCTCCAGAGGTGCCAGCGGATTGATATTTGAAGATATCGAGTCATGAAATCGGTTTTTATCGCTGGCCGACGCACTTGGGACGGCCTGGGGGCCTACAGTTGAAGACTCCGGATAAGCAACGTTATTCTTTGAAGAGGCATCACCGATAGAATCGGAAGCATCATTCGCGGGATATTCCTTTTCAAATCTCCTTAGGCTTCGCTCCTTCAAAAACTTCTCACGGCGCTCTGCAAGCGCTCTGCCCACGGCTGCCGTGATCGAACGTTCATCCACTCCAAAAAGCGCAGCGGCTTCCTGAATATATACACTACGCTCTACGTCGACCGGTATGCTTGCGATGGAATTCACCACGCTAAGAATAGCTCTGGTTCTCTTCTGCGGGTCATCCTTGGCGTCATCAAGAAGAACCTGTATTTTAAATCGGATTACGTCGGTCTGGTGGCTCTCCACATAAGCCCGGAATTCTTCGGGGGAATGTTCCTTAGCGAATTCATCCGGGTCCTTGCCCTCGGGCAAAAGAAGGACCTTCACCTGCATCTTGTGAGAGAGCAACATGTCTACGCCGCGCAAAGATGCCTTTATGCCTGCTGCATCCCCATCGTAAATCAAAGTCACATTATCGGTGAATCTATGGATAAGAGCTATCTGACCATCGGTAAGAGCGGTGCCTGAGGAGGCCACCACGTTTTTCATGCCCGATTGCCACATTCCGATCACGTCCATATAGCCTTCTACCAGAAAGCAACGATCCTGACGTACGATCTCGCTCTTGGCCTGATAGATACCATAGAGTTCATTACTCTTTACATATATCTGTGATTCAGGAGAATTAATATATTTGGCCGGTCCGCCCTTCAAGTCTCGACCACCGAATGCGATGGCCTTGCCCGAGGAATTCAATATCGGAAAAATCACTCTTCCGTGAAACCTATCGTATTCGCGGCCCTGTTGACTCATCCCAATCAGTCCGAGTTCACGCATCACGCTCATATCCAGACCTGAATTGCGGGCCGTACGAGCCATGTCGCTGCCACTGTCAAGACAGTAGCCAAGTCTGAATTCCCTGATGGCTTCTTCAGTGATGCCTCTGGAGTAGAAATATTGAAGACCCACGTCACGCCCTTCCGGCTCTTCCCGCAACACTTTCTGCATGTATTTAAGTGCCCAATCATTGGTCACAAACATGCTTTCCCTCATTGATATCCGTTCGCGCTCTTCATCCGACAGCTCTTTTTCTTCTACCTTGATGCCATATTTATTGGCCAGCTGGAGCAATGCATCATGATAACTGATGCCTTCTTTCTCCATTATAAAATTTACAGGACTTCCTCCTTTATGACAGGAAAAGCAATAGCAGAAGTTGCGTCGTCGGTTTACTGAGAACGACGGCGTTCGCTCGTTGTGAAAAGGACACAATCCCATGAAGTTTGAGCCACGACGCACAAGGTGAACATAGTCGCTCACCACCTCCACGATGTCTGCCGTGTCCTTAATCTTTTCTACTGTAGCCTTGTCTATCACGAGTAGGATTTCAGAATTGAGAGAGGAGTATTGAGAGTTAAGATTAATGTCACTAAAAAATCGCCTCTTCGAGGCTCATTTTACTTATCTTGCCGATCCCCAGGCTAAAGCCTGGGGTTAACCACGAATCACGCCTCTCCGAGGCGAACCCCGACAGTTCTTAATTTAGTGACATTAGAGTTAAGATTTGAGAGAGTAGAAAACAGAGAAGCAATCAGTCGCTTATGGCATGAAGGGCCCTAAGTATATCATGAATCTTCTCATTTGTGCTTAATCTGGTGGGGACCAACGGCAGTCTCAACTCATTCTTGGCAAGGCCGAGGGCATTGAGCGTACATTTCACGCCGGCGGGATTGCCGTCTACAAAAAGCAGATTGAACAGTTCGGTGAAATGATAATGAATGGGAAGCGCGCGGTCAAAGTCGCCGTTAAGACACATTCGGACCATGCCGGCGAATTCCTTGGGAAACGCATTGCCTATCACTGAAATCACTCCGGTGGCACCGAGAGTCATGAGAGGAAATGTGATACCGTCATCTCCGGAAATCACGTTGAAGTCGGCCGGTTTATTCTTTATAATCTCCTCTATTTGTGAGAAAATTCCTGAAGCCTCCTTTACCCCGATTATATTTTTGAAATCACGGGCAAGCCGGAGGGTGGTTTCGGCCTTCATGTTCACACCTGTTCTTCCCGGCACATTGTAAAGGATCACCGGCAGGGGAGAGGCTTCCGCTATTGCTTTATAATGCTGATAGATCCCTTCCTGCGATGGTTTATTGTAATACGGCACTACCGAAAGGATCGCATCAAAACCGGAGAAATCATCTTCTTTGAGGTGATGAACTATTTCCATAGTATTGTTGCCGCCGAGGCCCAACACAAGAGGCACTCTACCTGCATTGCGGTTTTTGACATATGAGATGATTTCTTTTTTTTCCTCGGCAAATAGGGCAGGGGTCTCGCCGGTGGTGCCTAGCACTACTATAAAATCTGCCTTGGCATCGATCACATAGTCTACGATTCGACCCAACGCGTTATAATCTATTGTCTTATCTTCGTTAAAGGGAGTCACAAGCGCTACGCCGAGCCCTTCAAGTTTAAATCTGGTCTGAGACGTCATATCTCTTCGGGGATTGGTTTTACGCAAAATTACTAATTTTTTTGCTAAAATCATATTCTTTTTTTATTCATTAGTGGAAAAATACTTCACTATTTTGTAGCCGGCGGATATCGCACCAACCATTACCGACATATCTTTGTTAAGTTAATAAGATTCCATCTCATAAGAACCGGGCGTCAATTTTCGCTTTAACGTCAATTTTCGCTTTAACGTCAATTTTCGCTTTAAACTATATCCGTTATGACTACTTATTCTGCCCGCCAACGCTGGAATGCGTTTATAGGTGATTTAAAATCATACTTCAACCTGACCGATGATCTTGAACCGCAATCAGACATAGAACTCTCAATACGCTCGGGCGTATCTTTCAAGGGGAGTCAGCTCATCACTCTTATCTTTGCCATTTTCATCGCCTCCCTTGGGTTGAATACCAATAGCATTCCGGTGATTATCGGTGCGATGCTCATCTCACCGCTCATGGGGCCGATTATAGGAATCGGTTTGGCTATCGGCATTCAGGACTATGAACTGCTCAGACGTAGTCTGAAGAATGTGGGGGCGGCCGTGATCGGGTCTTTGGCCGCCTCTGCCCTCTACTTTATGATCTCTCCGCAGTATGAGGGGGCCAGCCAACTTCTTGCCCGAACCTCACCATCCATCTATGATGTATTCGTCGGGCTTTTCGGCGGAGCGGCCGGCATACTCAGCATTGCCAGCAAAAACAAGGGGCAGGTGATGCCCGGCGTGGCCATTGCCACCTCCCTGATGCCTCCATTGTGTACCGCTGGCTATGGTCTGGCCACTCTGCAGATCCACTTTTTTGCCGGTGCGCTTTATCTTTTCTTCATCAATGCGATATTCATTCTATTCGCCACCTGGATAGGAGTAAAGCTTATGAAATTCAAAAAGGTGGTATATCAGAACAGCAAACGGGCAAAGCGCATACAGGCTATTGTATATACGGTGGTTTTTGCCACGGTAGGAATCTGCTGCTGGCTGACCTACGGCATGATATCAAACAATATTTTCATTGCTTCAGCCACGGAGTTTGTGGAAAAGGAAATGGATTTTCCCAATACACAGGTCCTCTCTCACAAAGAATACGTACAGAACGGGAAAAAATATATTGACGTTACGCTCATTGGAGCGGCACTCCCCAAGGATTCTCTGCAACTGGCCATGATGAACAAACTCGATTCCTTGGGTCTGGGAGGCACCGTACTGAATATCAAACAAGGATTTTCTATCGACAGTGATCTTAAAGACAGCCATAATGCCGATCAATTCTACAAGCTGATGCAGCAACAGATAGCCGGACGCCAGATAGAGATCGACTCCCTCAAGTCTGTGATCGCATTGAGGGAATCCTTTTCCGACCAAAGCACCGTGCTTGCACCGGAGTTGAAAGTGCTCTTCCCTACGGTAAAAGACATAGCTCTTTCCAGAATGCTTGCAGCTTCCACGCAGGGTAATTCAATCGACACGCTCAACATGGTCTTCGTAAATGCCCCTCATGGACTAAGCGTCAATGACCGACAGAGAATGAAGGAATATATACAGGTAAGGCTCAAACGAAAGGATGTGCATATCACCGTAAACCCGCAGGGATTCCCTTGGCCGGCCGTACCCTCCAGAACCAACAGGCGATAATGTTTGGATAAATCGCAAGTAATTGTTAATTTTGCATTCTGAAGAGGAGGCAACAAACCTCTCAGACATAACAGAAAGAAAAATTAACAATGAAAACGACAATAGCGGTTTTCTTCGGCGGACGCTCCGTGGAGCATGAAATTTCCGTCATCTCAGCTCTACAGGCAATCAATGCTTTTGACAAAGCCAAATACGATATAGTACCTATCTACATTACCAAGCAGGGTCGGTGGTTTACGGGCTCCAAGCTCCTTGAAATAGCCAATTATAAGGATATGAAAGCTCTTGAGGAGCAATGTGAAGAGGTATTTATGCGCCCCGAATACGGCGATTACAATCTTTACAAGGCCAACACCGGGATGTTTTCCAAACGAAATCCGGTCATTGCCACTCTTCATGCCGCAATCCCCATCCTTCACGGCACCAACGGAGAAGACGGCATTTTTGAAGGTCTGCTTGAGACCATCGGTATCCCCTTCGCCGGATGCAACACTCTCTCCAGTGCCAACGGCATGGATAAAATCACAATGAAGATGATTCTTCAGAACGAAGGTATCCCCGTGGTGGAATACGTTTGGTTTACCGACAAGCAATGGGGACGCCAACGCGATGCCATCATCGAAAAGATTGAGTCTAAACTCGGATACCCCGTGATTGTGAAGCCGGCAAACCTCGGATCAAGCGTGGGCATTGGCAAAGCTGCCGACCGCGATGCTCTTGTGAAAAAAATCGACAATGCCGAAAAATTCTCACAACGTATAATCGTAGAGCACTGCATTAATAATCTTCAGGAGATCAACTGTTCGGTACTCGGCGATGCCGATGACCACGAATCGTCCGTACTCGAGGAGCCCATCAAATCCGGCGACTTCCTCAGTTATGAAGACAAATACATGGGCGGGACCAAGACCACACAAGGGATGCAGGCCAGCGAAAAACGCATACCCGCCGAACTCCCCGCGGACGTCACCGAAAAGATTCGTCATATGGCAGGGGAGACCTTCAGAGTGCTGTCTTGCCACGGAGTGAGCCGTATAGACGTCATGATCGACACAGACAACGGAGAGATCTACGTAAACGAAATCAATACCATCCCCGGATCGCTCTCCTTCTATCTATGGGAAGCCACCGGACTGTCTTTCCCCGCACTTATGGATCGACTGGTGCAACTGGCACTCAAACGCAAGCGCGAACAAGAACGCAAGACATTCTCCTACGACCGGAATATCTTCGCACTGGGGGGCGGCGTGAAAGGCGGTGTAAAAGGTGCCAAAGGATTGAAAAAATAAGTTTTTACAGTAATATTTATAGATTTATATACGCTTAAACAATGAGCGAAAAAAAATTTCCCAAGCGCGACAAGCAGCTTAATCTATCCGATATCAATAAAGAGATGCTTAAAGAGTGGCAGAATGCGTCACTGTTTGAGCAAAGTATGAAAGACAGAGAGGGGTGTCCCAGCTTCGTATTCTACGAAGGTCCTCCCTCAGCCAACGGTATGCCCGGCATACATCACGTAATGGCCAGAACCATTAAAGACATCTTCTGCAGATATAAAACCATGAAGGGTTTCCACGTAAAACGCAAAGCCGGGTGGGATACACACGGCCTTCCCGTGGAACTCGGTGTGGAAAAGCAACTCGGCATTACCAAAGAGGATATCGGCAAGAAAATATCCGTGGACGAATATAATACCGCTTGCCGCCGAGAGGTTATGAAGTACACCAAAGAGTGGACCGATCTCACTGAAAAGATGGGCTATTGGGTGGATCTTCAAAATCCCTACATCACCTACGACAACCGATATATCGAATCCGTATGGTGGCTTCTGAGTCAACTTTACACAAAAGGTTATCTCTACAAGGGATATACCATCCAACCATATTCTCCCGGTGCCGGCACCGGCCTCAGCACCCACGAGCTCAATCAGCCCGGATGCTACCGCGACGTTAAAGACACTACGGCCACGGCACTGTTTGAAATCACCGACCCCAAGGAAGAAATGAACGGCTGGGGACGCCCGTGCTTCATGGCATGGACCACCACCCCCTGGACCCTTCCCTCCAACACCGCACTCTGCGTCGGGCCAAAGTTCGATTACGTCGCTCTGCGTACGTACAACCCATATACGGCTGAAAAAATCACCGTGGTGATAGCTGAAGTACTCGTCAACTCTTATTTCAAACCGGAAGGAGAAAAGGCCGACATGGAGTCTTTTGCCAAAGGAGACAAGATCATACCCTGGCGCAAGGTGGGGAAATGGACAGGTGAGCAACTCGTAGGGATGCATTATCGCCAACTCATGCCATGGGTGAAGCCATGCGAAAAATGCGGCGACATGGCAGCTCCTTACGTAAATGACTATGCACAGGCCAACCCCAATAAAACGTTCAACGTCGGTACAGACAAGTTCGTAGAGATGGCAGACTGCGCATTCCGCGTAATCCCAGGCGACTATGTCACCACTGAAGACGGCACGGGCATCGTACACATCGCCCCCACATTCGGTGCCGACGACGCCAAAGTGGCCAAGGCTGCTCAGATCCCCGCACTGTTCATGATAAATCTGCGCGGAGAAACCCGTCCGATGGTGGATCTCCGAGGCAAATATTATATGCTCAACGAATGCGCACCCGAATTTATCCGCATGTGCGTAAACGTACCGGAATATTCCCGTCATGAGGGTGATTACGTGAAAAACGCTTACGACCCTCAATTCAATCCAAACGGCAAATACGATGAAGCCGCAGCCGCCAAGGCCGAAGATCTCAACATCGTATTGTCCTTGGAAATGAAACAATCCGGACAAGCCTTCCGGGTGGAAAAGCATACCCACAATTACCCCCATTGCTGGCGCACGGACAAACCGGTGCTCTATTATCCGCTCGACAGCTGGTTTATCCATACCAGCGCCTCGCGCGACAAGCTTTTGGCACTCAACGAACAAATCCAATGGAAACCGGCTTCTACCGGTAGCGGACGCTTCGGCAAATGGCTTGAGAACCTTCAGGATTGGAACCTCTCCCGCAGCCGCTACTGGGGCACACCTCTGCCGATATGGCGCACTGAAGACGGACGCGAAGAAATATGCATCGGCTCTTACAAACAGCTATGCGAAGAAATCGACAAAGCCGTGGCCGCCGGACTCATGAAGAGCAATCCCCTCACTGAAAAAGGCTTCCAGCCCGGCTTGATGACTGCCGAAAACTATGAAAAATTCGACATTCACCGCCCCTATATCGATGAAGTGATACTCGTGTCGCCCACCGGCAAACCAATGCACCGCGAGACAGACCTTATAGACGTATGGTTTGATTCGGGTGCGATGCCCTATGCCCAGATTCATTATCCCTTTGAAAACAAAGAGGCCCTCGATAGCGGTGAGGTATATCCTGCCAACTTTATAGCCGAGGGAGTGGACCAGACGCGCGGATGGTTCTTCACCCTGCATGCCATAGCAGGAATGGTGTTTGACTCAGTAGCATATAAAGCTGTGATTTCCAATGGCCTTGTACTTGACAAGAACGGAGTGAAGATGAGCAAACGCCTTGGCAACGCCATAGATCCTTTCGACAATATCGAAAGATTCGGCAGCGATCCGGTTCGCTGGTATATGATATCAAACTCCCAGCCATGGGACAACCTTAAATACGACGAAGCAGGTGTGGTGGAAGTGTGTAGAAAACTTTTCTCCACTCTCTACAATACCTATAAGTTCTTTGCCCTGTATGCCAATCTCGACGGCTTCACAGGCAATGAAAAGCAGGTGCCCATCTCGGAACGTCCGGAAATAGACCGTTGGATTCTCTCGTTGCTCAATACGTTGGTGAAAAACGTCACAGAGGCTCTTGACGACTATGAGCCCACGCGTGCTGCCCGCGAAATCGAAGAATTTGTCAACGACAATCTTTCCAACTGGTATGTACGCCTCAACCGTAAACGCTTCTGGGGTGATGAAATGGATTCTCAGAAACTGTCCGCATATCAGACGCTGTACACTTGTCTGCTCTATGTAGCCAAGATGATGGCACCATTCTCTCCCTTCTTCTCAGACTATCTTTATCGCGATCTTACGGCCACTTCCACCGACAATGGTTATGCATCCGTACATCTCGACTTCTTCCCGGTCTACGATGAAGCCCTTCACGACGCGGCTCTGGAGCGCAGAATGCAGATGGCACAGATAATCACGTCCAATGTGCTCGCTCTTCGCAGAAAGGTAAATCTGAAGGTGCGACAGCCGTTGCAGACTGTGCTTGTACCCGTGATGGATGCCACTCAAAAAGAGGCTGTGAGCGCCGTGGCGGACCTTCTGAAGACAGAACTCAACGTCAAAGATATTCAGATTGTTGACAATGAAGAAAGCGGACTTGTGAAGCGCGTAAAGGCCGACTTCAAGAAGCTGGGCCCGAAATTCGGCAAGTCGATGAAAGCTCTCGGTAAAGCAATAGCCAATATGACTCAGGAAGAGATCGCTTCTCTTGAGAGAGACGGAAAATACTGCTTCGAAGAGATTGAGGGCAAGCCCGTGGTGGATCTATCTGATGTAGAAGTGATACCTGAAGACATACCCGGATGGCTCGTGGCCAATGACGGCAATATCACAGTGGCCCTCGACGTGACTGTGACCCCCGAACTCAGAAAGGAGGGTATGGCCCGTGAACTTATCAACCGAATTCAGAATGTACGCAAGAGTTCGGACTTCGATGTCACCGAGCGCGTAAACATCACACTGCAGTCACTGCCGGAAATCGAAGAGACTCTCAAAGATTATTCCAGCTACATCGCATCACAGGTTCTCGCCAATGAAATTGTGATGTCTGACGACTTCTCCGGAAACGCCACTGAGTTTGACATCGACGGTCTTAAGGTTATGGCCGAGGTAAGCCGACTCCAAAGCTGAAATTTCCGAGCTTTTAAAAGATGTAAATCCAGTGATTTAGAGTCTGTTTCAAACAATGGCTGAAAATAATATCAACCCTCAGGAAAGTCACAGGCAGTTCCGAAATCGCGGGCTGCTTGTGGCTCTTATAGTGATCTGCGTAATTATCGCTGATCAGGCTCTGAAAATATGGGTAAAAACCCATTTTTATATGGGCGAGGATCTGGAGATCACGAAGTGGTTTCACCTAAAGTTTATTGAAAACAACGGTATGGCTTTCGGGATGGAACTGTCGAGCAAATATCTGCTCACCTTTGGCAGAATCATTGCGGTGGCCGTCATGATATGGTTTGCCGTGAAGATCAGGAAAGCGCCCAACATCCGCATCGGTTTCTTTGTTGCACTGGCCATGGTGATAGCGGGAGCTGCCGGCAACATCTTCGACTGCGTACTCTACGGTCAAATCTTCAATAATCCATGGCCTCCGCAGATCGCACAGTTGTTTCCTGCCTGCGGCGGATATGCTCCGCTTTTTCAAGGCCGGGTGGTGGATATGCTCTATTTCCCGTTTTTCTCATTTTCCTGGCCCGATTGGATGCCGGGCATCGGAGGCACAGAGTTTGAATTTTTTCAGTATATTTTCAATATTGCCGATGCATCGATATGTGTGGGAGTTTTTCTCATCATCTTCTTTTTCTCAAAGGATGCCGGCAATGCGTTCAACTATATCAGTCTTATTTTTTCAAAGAAACGCAACGATCCCAAATTAAAATAAGGTATCGACGCAGTATCAAGTAAACCACGCGTATACCATGAAGTCTTTCCTATTGTCTTTTTTCACTTTTATGGCCGTAAGCATACTCCCTTCATGCTCCGACAGGCCAAAAGAAGTAATGAGCGACAAGGAGATGATCGACCTTCTCGTAGATATGAATCTCGCTGACGCATATCGCGACAACGGTCTTGGCTCTCTCTCGGACAGCGTACGGACCAATATGGGAGAGGCTGTACTGGCGCGCCACGGATTTACTTATGCCCAACTTGACACCACTCTGAGATGGTATGGCCGGCATCTCGACAAATATTACGAAATGCTTGGTAAAGTGGATCGCCGGATGATCGCTAAACAGAAAAATATTGATCGCAAATCCGGCTCTGCAAGCACACCGGACAATTCCAATCAGGGTGAAAACATTTGGTCGCTCTCCGACCATTTCCTTTTCTCGTCGCTTGGCAACACCAACGGACTTCATTTCGACATACCCGGTGATGAAGTGGAAAAGGGGGAATCATTAAAATGGACCTTCAGGGTTCACAACATGGGGGTGATCAAAGCTTATTTGGGAGTGGAATATACTGATGGTGCATCTTCCTACACAAGTGGAGGCAACAACGGTGAGCAACATGTGAATATTTCATTGCTTACCGATACGTCAAGAACTGTAAAAAGAGTTATCGGCAACATTTACACGGATCCCGCACGTATGCCGGTATGGATCGACAGCATCCAAATCGTTAGATTACCGTTTGACTCTGTGAAATACGCCTCTCACCACTATCAACGCATATATAGCAAATAATGCAGATACTTTGTCGTCAACTGACCATTTTGCCATTGGACAAACCTCCATACACCCGAAGACTTCAGATTCTTTCAATCCAACGAATCAACGGAGTAATTATCGGATTTTCCTGCTCAGACTACTCGGAAGAGATTCCCTTTACCGTATACGAATCTAGTCCAATGGCCCTGCGGCAACTTCAGGACAATACATGGGAATTACATCCATTGACGAAAGCATTTAAACAATGAACGCTGGCAAACTGTTGAATTGAAAAACGATTCTCACTATTTGCCCATGCCAGACACTCTTCAACATACATCTGTAGCAAAATGGAAATCATTATTTCTTAACATGCTCCATATTTTGGTACTGATCCTGTCGGTATTTCTTGTGATCAGCATCTCCATGGACACGTTTAGAAATATCGCCTTCTATAAGGCACCGCATTTCCTGAAGGTTCAGTTTTGGATCTGCATAATATTTCTGGCAGACTTTTTCATAGAATGGTACATGGCAGACCGAAAATGGAAATATCTGCGCAACCGATTTTTCTTCTTCCTTGTATCCATTCCATATCTGCCGCTTATAGATTTGTTTGGATGGCACTTTTCCATGCAAATGACCTACATGATTCAGTATATTCCTCTTATCAGGGGAGGATACGCTCTGGCCATCGTAGTGGGATGGTTTACGTCGAATAAAGCCACCGGATTATTTTTCACATACCTTATCACTCTTTTTTCTTCGGTCTACTTTGCCAGCCTTGCATTCTATATCTTCGAAAGAGATTTCAACGTAATGGTGGTCAGTTATCAGGATGCTCTCTGGTGGGCTACAATGGATGTGACCACCGTAGGAAGCAACATCGAAGCGGTGACTCCGGAAGGCAGAATTTTGTCGGTAGTCGTTGCCTCCCTGGGGATGATGATGTTTCCGATATTTACGGTCTATATCACATCCATTATTAAAAACCGCTCCGGCATAATGGATAAGGATTCCGAACAACCCGCAGTCAAAGCAGTATCCAATAAAAGCAACAGCGCAAAGTCAGACTAAGACCCCATCTCATAAAATTTTTAAGGCTTAGGGGCGGTTTTGGGCGAGGGATTTTCGCAAGTTGAGGAAGGAGCGATGCGAGCATCGTGACTGACGAGACTTGGCGAAAATCACCGGCCAAAACCGGACTACCACTAACTTTAAAACAGTTTTTTACGAAATAAGGTCGTATTTATTAATTGTTTGTCATCTATGTTAAATATCTCTGATAACCTTTTAATTGGTAAAAAGTTACCTTTTGTCTCGCAACCTTGGGCTCTTTTTGTCCTTTGGCTCAGTCACATAGCTCGCTATGCTCCTGAGCCTGCAGGCCAAAAATAGCTCCAAGGCTGCGACCCCTAAGCCATAAAAATTTTATGAGATGGGGTCTAAGGCTTATAGATCTGAGTTTTCCCATAAAAAGTACCTAAAATATGCTTAATCACTGAAAATTAATGTTTAAATGTTTGTGTATGTCATTATTTATGGTTATCTTTGTACCCATAAATGTAATCCGTATGCGAAC
>JAMPGE010000002.1 GCA_023664085.1 Muribaculum sp.
TTCCCTCCGAAATCTTACCAAATCTTAATAACAAAATAAGTTTAGACAACTTCATCAACAAAAATTGAAAATATTGAAATGATGATCGAGAAACCTATCCGTTGCCCATGGTGTGGAGATGACCCTCTTTCCTTCGATACATCCAACTAATTACTCAAGTTTTCAGGTTGCGAAGTAACTTGGGAAACTTGGGTAATCCTGAGCATATAATAATAATGAGAGAAAAGACGTTATTAAATGGATGGATAGATGTAGAGGGGCAAAGAGAAGAAGATTCTATCGGAAGCTGCTCGGGCTTATGCTCGCGGCGGCTGCATTGACGTGTCCTGTGAGGATGCAAGCTCAGATAAATGCCGAGCAGGTGATGAACATCGGCCGCAACGTGCTATCGATGGAAGATTATATGCTCGCCATACAATACTTCAATCAGGCAATAAAAGCCAAGCCGTATCTCTCCGATCCCTACTTCTTCAGAGCCATTGCCAAACTGAGTCTTGATGACTACAAGGGAGCCGAGCAAGACTGCACCATGGCCATTGAGAGAAACCGATATAAAACGGAGGCCTACAAGGTGAGAGGATTTGCCCGTCAGCAACTCGGCCTTGATTCTTTGGCCATCGGTGACTACAACGTAGGGTTGCGCCACAATCCTTACGACAAATATTTCCTCTACTACAAGTCTGTAGCACAGACGCAGATCAAAGACTACACGGGAGCTGACAGCACGTTCACCGTGCTTTTGCGGCAATATCCCAAATTTGACGAAGCTTATTCCGCCCGAGCCAAAATGAATCTGATGAGAGGAGACACGATAGCCTCCATCTCCGATATCAACGAAGCACTGCGACTCAACAAGACTCAGGTAAATCCGTATCTGATGCGTGCGCAGATCATGGCCGACAGATGCGATTGGGCTGAAGCGCTTCGCAATATGGACGAAGCCATAAGAATGATACCGGACGAGACCGACCTTTACATCAACAGGGCCTATCTGCGATATAACAACTACGACTTCTTCGGCGCCATGTCGGACTATAACTATGCGCTCGAACTCGATCCGGCCAATCGAACGGCCCGCTACAACCGGGCATTGCTCAGCTTTGAAGTGCGTGAACTTGAGCGTGCCGCCGCCGACTTCACGGTAGTGCTGAAGGCCGATCCATCCGACTTCCATGCACGCTACAACCGCGGCCTGATCCTGCTTCAATCCGGAAGATACGCAGCCGCTCAAAAAGACTTTCAGGCCATTGCCAATCAGTATCCCAGATTCTACCCGGTATACTACGCCATCTCAGAATGCCGACAGAAGCTGGGCGACCTCAAAGGGGCCTTCGCATATATGAACAAGGCCGACGACCTTGTGCGCAGATACGTTGACAATCCGCGACGCAATCCGTTGGACTATCCGGTGATAGAAAGAAATGTAAGCAACTCCACGAGCCGCGGTGAGACGAACCGCACATCGGCCGATACCGGAGACGAACGGGAAGCGGCCGCGCAGGATATCGAAGTGATGGAGAAATTCAACCGACTCGTCACGAGCGCCGATGTGGGAGAAACCAAGCTGGCCTACAACGAAAAAATCAAGGGACGCGTGCAGGACCGCAACCTTCAGGTGGAACCCGAGCCGATGTATACCCTCTCATTCACTTCTCCGGAGGTAAGCCTGCGGGCACAGTCCAATTATTTTCGCGATCTCGACAATCTCAACACGGCCCGCTACATACCGCAGACCGTATATCTGGTATCCGGCAACTCCTCTCCGGTTAATGAGAAGACATTCAATGAAATTTTCGACGTAGAACAGAGATTTTCCAAAACCATCGCCGAAGGGAAACCGCGCCCGGTAGACTGGCTTGCAAGAGCCGTATCCCGGACCATGCTGAAAAACTTCAGTCAAGCTATCGGCGACTACGACCGGGCAATCGCAGCCTATCCCGACTTCACAGTGGCATATATGGGAAGGGGATACGCACGATGGATGCAGTACCGCGCGGGAGAAGACAACACTCTCGACTCCCGTCAGGCCTCTCTGGCCATTGAAGACTACGACAGGGCATTAAGCTTGAATCCCAACCTTGTATACGCATGGTTCAACAAGGGAGACATCTATTATACGGTGGGAGACTTCACATCGGCCATGCAATGCTTCAGTGAGGTCTTGAAGCTCGATCCCGAGTTTGGCCAGGCATACTACAACCGCGGGCTCTGCTATCTGCAGAGCGGCAACCGCCGTCAGGCCTTCGAAGACCTCAGTAAAGCCGGAGAACTTGGAGTGATACCCAGCTACAATCTCCTCAAAAGAATGAAATGACACCGGTGGGTAGCCACATATCCGACACTGCAAAAAATAAAATTTTGAGAATGAAAAATTATTAATTAATTTTGCAGGGTGGTGCGTACCGGAGAAGTACAACCCAGCCAAATGAATCCGAATAAGATATGATAAACATAACTTTCCCCGACGGCAGCGTCCGTCAGTTCGAAGCCGGAGTTACTCCGCTCGATGTGGCCAAAAGCATCAGTCCCCGCTTTGCATCCGACGTTTTGGCGGCAAAGGTGAATGGTGAGGACTGGGATATATCCCGCCCGATCAAGGAAGATGCTTCGATAGAACTTTTCAAATGGGATGACCCCGAAGGCAAACATGCGTTCTGGCATTCGTCGGCCCACCTTCTTGCCGAAGCCCTTCAGGAATTGTATCCGGGAGTGAAGTTCGGAATCGGTCCGGCCATTGAAAACGGCTTCTATTATGATATTGATCCGGGAGAACACAAGATTACGTCGGAAGACTTCCCCAAGATCGAGAAGAAGATGATGGAACTTGTGGCCCGCAAAGAGGATATAGTGCGCACCGACATCTCCAAGGAAAATGCACTCAAAATGTTTGGTGACCGAGGAGAAACCTACAAATGCGAACTTATCTCCGAACTGGAAGACGGCCATATCACCACATACACGCAGGGCAACTTCACCGACCTGTGCCGCGGCCCGCACATCCCCAATACAACACCGATAAAGGCAGTGAAGATCCTGTCGCTCGCAGGCGCCTATTGGCGTGGCGATGAAAAACGCCAGCAATTGGTACGCGTCTACGGCATCACCTTCCCCAAGAAAAAAATGCTCGACGAATACCTCACCCTGCTCGAGGAGGCAAAGAAGCGTGACCACCGCAAGCTGGGCAAGGAGATGGAACTCTTCACATTCTCTCCCACAGTGGGTCAGGGCCTGCCCCTATGGCTTCCCAAAGGAGCCGCCCTGCGCGACCGTCTGGAGCAGTTCCTGCGCAAAATTCAGAAACAATACGGCTATCTGCAGGTGATCACACCGCATATCGGCAACAAAAACCTCTACGTCACCTCCGGACACTGGGCTAAATACGGCAAAGACTCATTCCAGCCCATCAAGACTCCCGAGGAGGGAGAGGAATATATGCTCAAGCCCATGAACTGCCCTCACCACTGTGAGATCTACAAGGCCAGCCCGCGCAGCTATCGCGACCTGCCGCTGCGTCTTGCCGAATTCGGCACCGTTTACCGCTATGAGCAGAGCGGCGAACTCCACGGACTCACCCGCGTGAGAGGCTTCACGCAGGACGACGCCCATCTCTTCTGCGCCCCCGAGCAGATCAAGGGAGAGTTCCTGAAAGTGATGGACATCATCCTCTTTATCTTCAACGCCCTCAAGTTTGAGAACTACGAAGCACAGATCTCACTGCGCGATCCAAGGAATAAAGAGAAATACATCGGCAGCGACGAGAATTGGGCCAACGCCGAACGTGCAATTATCGAAGCCTGCGCCGAAAAAGGGATCAAAGCCCGTCAGGTGGAGGGAGAAGCTGCGTTCTACGGACCGAAACTCGACTTCATGGTAAAAGACGCCATCGGCCGCCGTTGGCAGTTGGGCACAATTCAGGTGGACTATAACCTCCCCGAGAGATTCGGACTTGAATACACCGGCTCCGACAATCAGAAGCACCGCCCCGTGATGATCCACCGCGCGCCGTTCGGATCCATGGAAAGATTCGTGGCCGTGCTGCTTGAGCATACGGCGGGCAAACTCCCGTTGTGGCTTATCCCGGAGCAGGCTGTAGTGCTTCCGATCAGCGAGAAATTCAACGACTACGCCTATCAGGTGGTCAAGGAGCTCGATTCGAGGGGCGTGAGGGCCTTTGTGGACGACCGCAATGAGAAGATCGGAAAGAAAATCCGCGACAACGAACTCAAAAAAGTGCCTTATTTGCTCATAGTTGGAGAAAAAGAAGCAGAAAATGGAGAAATTTCTGTAAGAAAACAAGGCGAAGGTGATAAAGGTTCGATGAAAATAGTTAACTTTGCAGACGCAATCAATGCAGAAGTAGACTCAATGATCAATCCAGTGGCGGTAAAAGCCGAGTGAATCGATCAAAGAGTGCAATAAAATAAAACAAACTAACAAGTAAGAAGCCCAAAGCTGCTCCGGCAGCTGACTAAAACTTTTGAATGGAGAAAAAACCGCAATTTAGTGGACCCCGGCGCCCCGGCGCCCCGCGTCCCAAGCCAGGCCAGCGTTTCCAGCGCGGAGGAAGAGACAACCGCGACCCATATGCCACCAACGAGCAAATCCGCGCCAAAGAGGTGCGTCTTGTAGGCGACAACGTAGAGCCCGGCATCTATCCCATCGAAAAAGCCCGGCGCATTGCCGCTGAGCAGGAACTCGATCTCATAGAGATTTCACCCACGGCGGATCCTCCCGTATGCCGGGTGCTCGACTATCAAAAATTTCTCTATCAGCAAAAGAAACGTCAGAAGGAGCAGAAAGCCAAGGCTGCCAAGGTGGTGGTGAAGGAAATACGGTTTGGTCCGCAGACTGATGACCACGACTACAACTTCAAACTGAAGCACGCCACGGGATTCCTCCAGGACGGCTACAAAGTGAAGGCATACGTGTTCTTCCGCGGCCGTTCGATCCTCTTCAAAGAGCAAGGCGAAGTGTTGTTGCTTCGATTTGCCAACGATCTTGAGGAATACGGCAAGGTAGAGATGATGCCCGTGCTTGAAGGCAAAAGAATGTCGATAATTCTTGCGCCGCTAAAAAACAAGCCGGCAAAGGAAAGCAAGCCGAAAGAAGACAAAGGCGGCAAAGCCGACAAGAAGGCTACGGAAGAAGCAGCGCAAGACTAAGGGCTTTATTTATAAAAAGCAAGAAGGCGCGGCGCCCGTTTACTGACGCGTCGCGACTATAATAGACCGTAGGCACCCAGTGCCGAGGTAAAACTAAACTACTAAATAATTATACACAATGCCAAAGGTAAAGACCAATGCCGCGTCAAAGAAGCGCTTCGCGCTCACCGGCACAGGGAAGATCAAGAGAAAACATGCTTATCACAGCCACATTCTCACCAAGAAGTCGAAAAAGCGTAAACGCAACCTCGACCACACCGGACTGGTGGATTCGGCCAACATCAAGCAAGTGCGCGAACTGCTTAACCTCCGCTAAACGAAGGCTGGCAACGGTAGGTGCCCCTATGGAATAAGCTGGATATATCACAATCAAATCGGACTACTCCTAGCGGCAATCACCGAAGCACACTGACACTCAAAAATCTTTTTTATCTATCACATTTTTTATTCACCGAATGTGTCGCCAGCAAGAGCTGAATCCATTCTCGGCCGCGCGCATTCAAAACATTTAGAAAAATGCCAAGATCAGTAAACCACGTAGCATCTCGCGCTAAAAGAAAGAAAATCCTGAAACTCACCCGTGGCTATTATGGAAGCCGTCGCAATGTGTGGACAGTAGCCAAAAACACATGGGAAAAGGGTCTGACTTACGCTTATCGTGACCGTAAGCAGAAAAAACGCGACTTCCGCGCACTGTGGATCCAGCGTATCAACGCTGCCGCTCGCCAGGAAGGTCTTTCATACTCCAAACTCATGGGCCTTATCCATCAGGCTGGAATAGAAATCAACCGCAAGGTGCTCGCCGACTTAGCTATGAACAATCCCGCAGCGTTCAAGGCTATCGTCGACAAGGTGAAATAAATTTTCACCACTGGGATTCGAACCTTTTTACACGCCCTCGTGTTAAACATTCGAAGTACCGACCAAACGAAGTCCTCCCCGGAGGGGGATGGCTCCCTAACTAAAACCCACATCAAAGCTTATTAGGGAAACTCATCAAATTTATTAGAAATACCGAGACAAGCTTGCTGCACCAATGGCGGGCCCCGCGTCGGAAGACGTTGCCTTCGGGCACATGGCGGATTACAAAGGTCTGCGGGCTCTCAAATCCTGTCTATCGGAGTTTCGTCACTTTTCCTTTGATGTGGTCTTATACGAAAGGCGGATCGGACAACTGTCCGTTCCGCCTTTTTCCCAATTCAGGCCCCATCTCATAAACCTTTAACCCAAATGAAAGACGTAAAAGATTCTTTATTGCTACGCACCAGTGTGCGCCGCTACGAACGCGAGGCTATCCCCGAAGAGACCATGAACTTCATATATGAAGCCATTCGCAATACACCCACCAGCTACAACGGTCAGCAATTCTCGGTGATTGATATTTCTGATCAGGAGATTAAGGAAAAACTCTATGCCATGACCAATCAGAAGCAGCTCAAGACATGCAACCGCCTGCTCATTTTCCTGTCTGATTTCAATAAAATTGAACGTCTGGCCGAGAAGAAAGGATTGACTATGCCTGCCATTACGGATTGCATGGATGGTGTGTTTCTCGGCATCATCGATGCATCGTTGGCAATGATGAGCGCGGTGGTGGCGGCTCAGGCCGCAGGCCTCGGCAGTAACTGTGTAGGATATCTGCGCACAGTAGACCCTAAAGCCGTGGCAGAGCTTCTGAAGCTTCCCAAGGGCGTGTTTGTGGTCTGCGGACTTGCCTTAGGAATACCACGTGAGCAGCCCGATCTGAAGCCCAAACAACCGGTGGAGGTGATGTTTCACAAAAACTGCTACCAGCAGGATGAAAAATTCCTGGTGGACCATCTCGAGGCATATGACCGGGTGGTAAAAGAATACAATGCCACAAGATCAGGCGGCACATCTACCAACGATTGGGTGGCGCACATCCTCGACTACTATGATCATGCCACTCATTATCAACTGCTTCAGTATCTTAAAGATCAAGGCTACAATGTAGATCATTAATTCCTTGCATACTTCGCCGCAAAACGCACCGGGCCGACCCAAAATATGATTGGATCGGCCCGTAGAGTATGCATACATGTATCGGGAATTTGCCCGGCAACGTGTGAAACTTGAGTCAGAATCTTATGCAGTCGCCGGGCGCGGTAAGGGCCACACATAGCGTAGAAGAATCGGTGTCCGCGTAGCTTTCAAAATCAATGGCATCGCGATGGCGAAGGCATATCTGCTCAGGATTATCACCCAATTCGAAGTGCATGGGCACGAAGATGCCTACGTCTATATGCTTCAACAACAGCCGTGCACCGCGGTAGTAATCTGTCCCTATCCTTGAATCCACCGGAAACATGGCAATATCCAAAGAAGGAAACTTTTCTTCTATTTTCTTCAACCTTGTAAGATATGCTTTTGTGGCACTCTCCACTTCCTTAGGGGTGGATTCGTCTATCCATATCCATGCGTTCAGATCTCCGGCGTGGAGCAACGACTTGCCACCGACGGAGACCACATATGAATTTCCGATATCCGTAGATCCGAAAGCATCTACCTTGATATTGTCATCTGTCCATTCATCACCTTCGCGCATCACTATTACGCTGCCCTCTTTGGGCCGCGGACCGTTGTAAAGACTATCGGTGTTAAGAATATGCCGGGCATGCCGGGCCACGTCGGCACTGATAATGTAGGTCACGCTCTTGAAGATCCGGCTCCAGGTGAATATTTCTTTGTTGTAATGATCTTTATGAAAATGGCTGACGACAACGTACAGCGGTTTCGACAAGGCGTCGCCCGGCAAGGGAGACGTGCCTGCGAATCCGCCGGGTACGCACCATCCGAGAGGGCGTTGCCAGAAATCAAACACGATATTGCATTCAGACGTTGAATAGATGAAGCAATCATGAAATACGTAAGATAAAATTCCCATATTTCAATAACGCAGATAAGTGCGGGATGTTTGGTCAAACGCCCGTAAATTTGTAATTTTGTAATGATATGTTGACAGCGTCAGAAAAAAAGAGAGAGAATATAGCGGAATATTTGCTGTATATGTGGCAAATAGAAGATCTTATCCGCGCCAATAAGCTTGATATTGACCTCATTAAGGCCAATATTATAGATAAATACACCAACCTTACGGATCAGCAGCGAAAGGAACTTACCGAATGGTACGAATCTCTTATCGACATGATGCGTCGGGAAGACGTGGTCCGGAAGGGACATTTGCAGATTAATAAAAACGTGATGTTGGCTTTGGAAGATCTTCACCGAAAGATGATGGCCGACTCCAAGTTCGCGGCCTACTCCACACAGTATTACGCTACTCTGCCACTGATCGTGGAGCTTCGTGCCAAAGCCGGCGATAACAAAGCCAACGAGATAGAGACCTGCTTCAACGCTCTCTATATGATTCTCATGATGAAGATGGCCGGAAAGGAAATCTCTAAGGATACGGCCGATGCAGCCCGGCAGATTTCAAAATACTTAGCTATTCTGGCACATTACTATAAACTAGATTATAACAACGAACTCTTCAAGGACTGAAAAACATTCAATGAAGAAGATTCTGATTACAGGAAGCAACGGACAACTCGGACGCTCATTGCAGCGGGAGCTCAGCGGTGACTCTGAATTTGAGACACTGTTTACGGATGTGGATTCTCTCGATATCACCGACAGGGGCGCTATCGACAGGTATTTGGGCGACAACAAAATCGATATCATCGTGAATTGCGCCGCCTACACTGCGGTAGACAAAGCCGAGACAGACGACCTTTTGGCTGCGAGAATCAATACCGAAGCAGTGGGCTATATATCCGAAATGGCCCGCAAGCATTCCGTCAAAGTGCTTCACGTCAGCACGGATTACGTGTTTTCCGGTGAAAATTTCCGTCCTTATGCTGAAAACGACGAGCCTTACCCGCATTCTATCTACGGACGGACCAAGCTTGAGGGGGAGGGCCTTCTTACAGCCTTTTGCCCCGACTCCATAATCATACGTACGGCATGGTTATATTCCGAATTCGGCAATAATTTCATGGCCACCATGCTAAGGCTGGCCGGTGAAAAAAATAAGTTGAGAGTGGTTAGCGATCAGATAGGCACTCCCACCTATGCCGGTGATCTCGCAAATGCAATACATATCATTCTGAAATCTTCCGAATGGAAGCCCGGAATCTATCACTTCACCAACGAAGGCGTGGCATCATGGTATGATTTCGCACTCGCCATTTTTGCCATTACCGGCAAAAACATCGAAGTGGAGCCTTGCACCACAAGAGATTATCCGACTCCGGCCCGACGTCCGCTCTACTCTGTGCTCAGCAAAACCAAGATAAAGAAAACATACAACATCACAATTCCCCATTGGCAAAAATCACTTCGTAAATGTCTGAACTTGATGAAATAAAGCGGCGACGTACATTCGCCATCATATCCCACCCCGACGCTGGAAAGACTACCCTCACAGAAAAACTGCTGCTTTTCGGCGGTGCAATCCATGTGGCCGGCGCTGTAAAAAGCAATAAGATTAAAAAGACGGCCACCTCCGACTGGATGGAGATCGAAAAGCAGAGAGGTATTTCCGTGGCTACTTCCGTGATGGGATTCGATTACGGCAACTATAAAATCAATATCCTTGACACTCCGGGCCACCAGGATTTTGCGGAGGATACATTCCGCACTCTCACGGCAGTTGATTCGGTAATTATAGTGGTGGACGTAGCCAAGGGCGTGGAAACTCAGACCAGACGCCTGATGGAAGTGTGTCGTATGCGCAACACCCCCGTGATCATCTTCGTAAACAAGCTTGACCGTGAGGGGCGCGATCCGTTTGATATCCTCGACGAATTGGAAGCCGAGTTGAAAATCAATGTGCGCCCTCTGTCGTGGCCGATCAATATCGGGGCCAAGTTTAAGGGCGTATACAATATCTACGAGCATGGTCTGGATCTTTTCACTCCCTCCAAACAGACAGTGAGTGAACGTATTGAGATAGACAACGTAGACTCTGAGGAAGTAGATGCGCTCATCGGCAGTGAGGATGCTGCCAAACTTCGTGAGGACCTGGAACTTATAGAAGGCGTATATCCCGAATTCGACAAGGAGAAATATCTTAAGGGTGAGTTGGCGCCGGTGTTTTTCGGATCGGCTCTCAACACTTTTGGAGTGAAGGAATTGCTGGATTGCTTTGTGGAGATAGCACCCTCTCCCAGACCGGTACAGGCCGAAGAGCGGGAAGTGCGTCCTGAAGAGAACGGCTTCACCGGGTTTGTGTTCAAGATCCATGCCAATATGGATCCCAATCACCGCAGTTGCATTGCGTTCCTGAAAGTATGCTCCGGCAAGTTTGAGCGCAACGTCAATTACAAGCATGTGCGTAGTGAGAAAATGATGCGTTTCGCAGCTCCCACAGCCTTTATGGCACAGAAGAAGAGCGTGGTGGACGAAGCATATCCCGGTGATATCGTTGGTATACCCGACACCGGCAATTTCAAGATTGGAGACACCCTTACGTCGGGGGAACTGCTTCACTTCAAAGGCCTGCCGTCGTTCTCACCGGAGATGTTTAAATATATTGAAAATGCCGACCCGATGAAGTCTAAACAACTTGACAAGGGAATCCGTCAATTGATGGACGAAGGTGTGGCCCAGATGTTTACCAATCAATTCAACGGACGGAAAATAATCGGCACTGTAGGTCAACTCCAGTTTGAAGTGATCCAATACCGTCTGCTTCATGAGTATGGCGCACAGTGCAGATGGGAACCTATAAGCCTATATAAGGCTTGCTGGATTGAAAGCGATGATCCCGAGGCGCTCGCCGCTTTCAAGAAGAGAAAGCACCAGTTTATGGCCACCGATAAGGAAGGGCGAGACGTCTTTCTGGCCGACAGCAACTACGTGCTTCAAATGGCGCAGGCCGACTTCCCGAAAATTCGTTTCCATTTTACCAGCGAATTTTAACTTATCCACTCTATAATTTACAATTGCGTCATGATAGAAGCGATAAGCAGATTGGCCGGAAAGAGCCATTTCAGGATCCTCTTTGTATGTCTGGGCAATATTTGCCGTTCGCCGGCAGCTCAGGGGGTGATGCAGGATATAGTGGATAAGAGATGCTTGTCCGATAGATTCGTGATAGAATCCGCCGGACTTTACGGCGGACATGCCGGTGATTTGCCCGACAAAAGAATGCGGGTGCACGCATTTCAGCGCGGTTACCGTCTGGAACACCGAAGCACTCCCGTGAGGATGTCGGACTTCGAAGATTATGATCTCATAGTGGCTATGGACGACAGCAATTTCGATAATCTTAAAAGGAAGGCGCCAACGGTGCAGGCTATGGAGAAGGTGGTGAAGATGGCTTGGTTTTTCAGAAATCATCCGGGCGCGGATTGTGTGCCCGACCCTTATTATGAAGGTGCCGCCGGCTTTGAGTATGCCCTTGATCTGATAGAAGATGGTTGCGAAACTCTCGTAGACCAACTTACTTCGTCAAAAATTTAAACTATTACATAACAGACTTATTGATAGTGCTATATTAGACTCGTTAGAGATGCCGTGCAATGCTTTCGTTTAGTTAAAAAAACTAAAATCGGTGCCCATAATTTAAACTTAAAGTTCTTTTTTGGTGTCATTATATCAGTAAATCGCAAAAACTGAAAACAAGAAAGAAAATAAGTTATGAAAAAGAAAGTAATTGCACTTAGCATGATGATAATGGGTCTGACCGGCACTTCCGTAATTCTGGCCCAGCAGCCTAATGGTGAATCCGTAGTTGTATGTGAAGGAGAAGCATGTGTGCCTGAGAATTGTGCAGCCACTCCCGATGTATGTCTCCCCGAAGGATGCGGAGTATGTGTAGCGGAAGAAGTAACAGTAGACTCATGCTGCAATCAGCCCGGTGCCAATCAGGGTCGGTTCAAGGGCAAAAAGCATTGCAAAGACGGTAAGAACTTCGCTAAAGGCAAGAAGTGCCACGGGCCCAAAGGGAAATTTGATAAGAAAGGCAAACGTGCGGGAGGAAATCCGGCTGCCATAGAGAGCAGAATCTTCAGCGGCATAGATCTGAGCGAGGCTCAGAAGGCCAAAGTGAAGGAACTCGGTGAGAAACGGGCTGAGGATAGCAAGAAGATTGCTGAAGACGTAGCCAAGAAGCGAGCTAAAATCACTAAGAAATACGACGAGCAGCTTCAAAAGATTCTCACTCCCGAGCAGTATGCCAAATATAAAGATAATCTTGGAAAGATGCGTCGTGGCGGAAGTAAAAAGATAAGCGGCAAACCTGTGCCCGGAAAGAAAGTTCAGCGGGACGGTGTGGTTGGTCCGATAGTAAAAGGTCCGCAGCCCGTGCCTATGACAAAAGAAAAGAAATAATAGCGACCAAACGTCATTATAAGCCCTGATAAAAAAATCAACGTCCCGGACGTTGATTTTTTTTGTGGTCCGTAAACTTTTTTGAATCTGGATTGTCTATATAATATAAGGCAATTGTCGCAAAGATTGCCACTATAAAATAATAAAACAATGCTATGCGACAAAACGGAGTCGGGGTCGAGGCCTCAGGCTCCGTTTTTCTATTTCAGAATATTTTATATTGTAGCGAAGCCGTTTCCTTTTATATGGCGCTTGGTGTGGCTTTCGGAGGAAGTATCCGGTGTGCGGCGGCTGTGACTGCCAGAGTGGCCACGGAGGTCAGCATAACAAGCCAGAAGAAGTTGATGTAGCCCTGGGGAGTATCGGCATCGAAAAGATAGATGTATCCAAGCATTTTCCATATCCAGCCTGCAGCCATGCCGGGAAGCATCATGCCGATGGCCATGAAAGCGGTGCAGAAAGCATAGTGCGAAGTGGCGTTTTTTCCGTCTGCAAAGTAGATGAGATACATCATGAAGGCCGTGAATCCGAAACCGTAGCCGAACTGTTCCACGGCTATGGCACAGGCCGTGATCCAGAATTGATGGGGTTGCCACATGGCAAGCATACAATAGAATACGCAAGGCAGCGTAAGACTCAGTGCCATTGGCCAAAGCCATCGTTTGAGTCCGTGGCGTGCTATTGCGAGTCCTCCGATAATGCCGCCGAGCAGAAGTGCTATCACCCCTACCGTGCCGTTGGCAAAGCCCACTTCCTCAAGCGATAAAGCCAGTCCTCCTTCTTGATACGGAGCAAGCAGAAACGGACCTGTAAGCTTTATGCACAGAGCTTCCGGCAGACGATAAAGAAGCATGAACGCCAATGCCACTCCTATGTACGGCTTTTGGAAGAATGTAAGGAATGTGGAGAAAAATTCCTTGACAATATCTCCCGATTTCAGATTTGAACGGGCGTGATCTGAGGCTGGGCGCGGCATACCCTTTATGTGCCAAAGGGCGATAACCAGAAATAGGATTGAGAGCAGACCGAATGCGATCTGCCATGAAAGGGTTATATTGCCGTTTGTCTTCTGAAGATAACCTACGTATATCACCAGTCCGCCTTGTCCGAGCACCGATGCCACCCTGTAGAAAGTGGAGCGTACGCCGACATAGGCGGCCTGTTGCTCCTTGTTGAGTTCGAGCATATAGTAGCCGTCGGCGGCAATGTCGTGAGTGGCCGATGCAAAGGCTATGATCCAAAATACTGCGAGAGTGGAGGCAAAGAAAAATGAAGCGGAGAGTAGAGCGGCAATCAGGGCAAAGCATACGGCGATTGTAAGCTGCATGATTATCACCCATAAGCGTTTGGTGGAGAATAGATCTACAAAAGGGCTCCAGAATGGCTTTATCACCCACGGAAGATACAGCGCTCCGGTGTAGAAAGCCATTTCAGTGTTGGATATACCGAGTTGCACATACATCAATACGGTGAGCACGTTGACTGCAAAATAGGGAAGCCCTTCGGCAATGTATAAAGATGGAATCCAAAACCAAGGGGATCGTACTTGGCCCGGGTTTTCTGAAGAATTATTGTTTTTGTTGTGATTAATCATGAAGATTGGGAAGAATTGGTTCAGTAAAGTTTGAGAATTTTAGTGCCGGGATAATAAAAGGAAAGAATATCCTCGCAGTGGAATCCTTCGGCAGCCATGCGTGCTGCTCCGATCTGACAAAGACCTACACCGTGGCCCCATCCGCGTCCACGCATCAAAAGCCTGCGGGAACTGACGGTGGGCAGAAAAGCAGATGACATTAGGCAATCCTTAGCGAGCAATCTTCTTATGGTCAATTCTTTCCCTATCGTGATTGAATCTTTGTCTCCTTCAATGGCGAGTGAATATATCCTTCCGGACGGTCCCCGTTCAATTGGAATGACATTTTTGATTTCTCCCAAATCCACACCGTATTTATCCAGTATTTTCCGCCGGAGTTCGGCCGAGGAGATTTCCGCCGTCCAGTTTCCCCATAGAGTGTCTGTGTCGCGGCTATGCAGGTCGTAGTCCTTGAGAATTCCGGCCAGCAGCAGTTGGCGTCGGGAGGCGGGAAAGGTGGAAAGATCGCAGTAGAGATCCTGCACACTCCTCAGATAAGGAAGGTCAGTATCTTGCCAGCAGGTGGAAAACAATTCGGTCTTTCCGCCGCAGCATTTTGAGAATCGAGCGTCGGCCACGTCACCGTTTTCATCTCCGAGCACCATGCCGGATGTGTGGGAGATGGCCTGGGATGCAACATCGCTGATCGTCTGTATGCCCTGATACCTTTGGCAGTGGTCATCGGCGCATACGTCATACGGGTCATCGCTATGGTCGGCCGCGTCTTCCCATGTGCTGATCCGATTGCCATGCATTGGGCAGGCATGATTAACGGTGAAATTGGGATGCATAATCATTCTGCAGGCCCAGCTTCTTGATATTATGGCGTGGGCTTTCAGAAACTCGACGGGAGCGGCCGGGTTCATTTCACTTCCCACCACACACCTTAGATATTCCTCTACAGGCAACGTGTTGATCACAAGGTGCGGAATGCTTGGAATCTCTATTTCGCCCGGCAGGCGTACGGAGATAGTCTGTTGCCAGTGAAAACCATTGCCGATGCTGAGATTCTCAAGGCGCCAGCATGGACCGTCGCGATGGATGCGGGGAGAACCGTCCGTGGTGAGGCCTACGCGAATGTGAGTCGGGAATTCGATCATCGGTTGCTGAATAACGTTCGGGCATACAGTATCGGTGTTTGCTCTTGATCCTCGATATAAAAAGCGGTGTGCAGGTTGTTGAGTGGACTGTCGGCGCGGCGTATGGTCACTTCCATACCGTAGCGGGCCTCATGCAGGAATGAGAGCTCCAGACGCGACATGCGAAATTTATCGTAAGTCTCAAGTGGAAGTTGATTGAGCAGCAACTGCACGTATCTCACGGTATTGACGTGGCGATAGGAGTCGAGATCGCAGTATTTGAATCTATAATGGGTGTCGGGATGCGACGGCAAAAGGCCGCCATTGCCTATTTTTTCGTGTTTTAATTGTTTAGGAATCGGACATACCCTATCGCTGAAGGAGTCGGGAGGGAGGTTGAGAGCGGTGAGTCCGGCATTGGCACGGGTTTTGGTGTTGAGAACCATCCAGATGCTTCGGGCATATCCCAGAGGGTTGCCTTCCTTGTCGGCAATCATAAACGCGCGTTGAGAAAAATGGCGGTTCCAGCTTTCTATCCATGTAGTGATGGAGTAGGATTCGTTTACGCGGGGGTAGCGTTCCATATCTGTAGTCAGGCGCGAAAGCACCCATCCGGTGTCGGGATCGGGCATATTGGGATTACCGATGCCGAGGGCATTGGCGTGAGCCGTGGCGATATCTATAAGTTTGCTCACCAGCAGAGGGAGAGCCATCTCCTTTTCTGCGTCGGCCTCACCGGCGGAGAGAAAAAAGTTTTCGGTAAATTCTTTCATAGTTTTGGCAAAACACAACAGAGAAGAGAATCAAACGGGGTCGTCGAGATGTTTGAGAATTTCGGCGGGACTGCTCACCACGTGGTCGGCAAAGGCTTTGCGAAGTTCGCTGACCGGACGGAATCCCCAGGTCACACCGATTGATTCCACGCAGGCTCTCCGGGCGGTCTCGATATCTACGGCGCTGTCGCCGCAATAGAGCACCCGGGATTTGGGAGTGGGCGTGATGGCCAGCGTTTCAAACACTATGGAAGGATCGGGCTTGGCAGGGAAGTCGGGGCGCTGTCCGAGAATTGAGCACCAGGGTACGTCCGGGAAAAAATGTTTGATGATTTTTTCCGCTGCCGACTGGTATTTATTGGTGGCCACTGCCACGTTCACTCCTTTTTCCGTAAGGCTCGCGAGCAATTCGGGAATACCGTTGTAGGGCACGGTCGTGTCGGTGCAGTGTTGGTCGTAATGACTTCGGAAATATACGAGAAGTTGATCGATTGTCTTTGGATCGGCATCGGGTTGGGCGCGCTCCATAAGTCGGCGCACGCCGTTGCCTACCATATAATTGTAGGATGACAGAGCATGCTCGGAGAATCCCATTTGTCGCAGCGCGAAGTTGCATGCGTTGCCCAGATCGGAGATGGTGTTGAGGAGAGTGCCGTCAAGGTCGAAGATTACTAAACTTTTCATATTCAGAAGGGATATCCAATGGAGAAATGGAATGAAGAGTCGCGCCCCCATTTGGGATGGAATATAGGCCAGGGCTCCTGCCCCATGGCTGGGTTATGGGCCTTCATACCAAGGTCAAAACGCAGCAGAAAGTAGTTGAAGTCCAGACGCAGGCCCAGTCCATAGGCGGCGGCTATTTCTTTATAAAACGAATCAAAACGGAAAAATCCTCCGGGCTGGTTGGGATAATTCTTGATTGTCCAAATATTGCCGGCATCAATGAATGCACCTAACTCGATCACCCAGAAGAGTTTGGCGCGATATTCCAAAGAAAGGTCGAATCGTATGTCGCCGCATTGATTCATAAAGTCGCTCACGCTGTTGGTGCCCGGAAAAGATCCGGGGCCGAGCGTACGTACGTCCCATCCGCGTACTCCGTTGGCACCGCCGCCATAAAATCTTTTCTCAAACGGAAGCACGGTGGAGTTGCCGTAAGGGTAGCCTACGCCCAGTCCGACGTGGAAGGCGAGGGAGTTTCTGAGGTCGAAGAGGTGTAGATAACCAAAATCAGCGTCCATTTTTACGTATTGTGAATAATGGATACCAAAGATTTTGTATGGATTTTGCCTTGGATTGGGGTGATGGTTGAATATATTGTTGAGGGCATACAGGAGGTTGCCGGCGGTCTCGATATTGGCTCGAATCGTGAATATATCGCGTTGCAACTCTCTTCTTACGGCGGATTCGGGTCTTTTGTTGGTATGGTAGAACGAGTAACCGAGCCGCATGATGAAGTGGTCTTCGTAGCTGTAACGCAGCAGGGGGTTGTCCGGAGCGATCTCGTTGATGAAATCGTTGGTCGATTCGGGCAGGTATACGTAGTTGATGTCTACGAGGGTAAAGGTATGGCGGTCCCCCGATGCCCGGCGGGTCCATTTGTAGTTCCATCCGGCGGTGGATATGATGCGTGTATATTCCGGTCTTTCCTGATAGTTGATGGTGAAGTTGAGAAGACTTGTGGCGTTGACGCGCCGTTTGAAACTTTCCTTGAGAAACGGGGCTTTGAATTTCGGGAAGTTTACTCCCAGATCAAGAGCGTATTCCATGTAGCGGTTATGGATAAGGCCGCTGAGGTTGCCGCTGAGGGATTCGTATGCTCCTGAGAGCTTGGCCGACAGAGTCTCGGAGCCGCGCCCTACGTTCAGATGTTTGTAGCTTATGCCCACCGCCACCCCCAGATCGCCTTCGGAATTGGTGCCTTCGAGTTCGAGGGCTATGCTTTGCGATTTTCCCGGGGTGAGCATTACGTAGGCGTCAAGCATACCGATGTCGCCTACGTGGCCCGCGGGTTGGAAGTTGATGTTTATAAATTTGAGGATTTCGAGGCGAGAGAAGGCTTTGTAGGTGCGTTCCACATCGACTTCACGATAGGGTTCGCCTGGGCGCAGGAAGCAGTTTTCGTATAGCACGCTCGGGCGCAGATATTTTTTTGCACCGTATCTTATTTCCAATCCTTTGTAGTCAACGGTGTCGGTAGCGGCCAGAGTCTCTCCCATACGGAGGGACGATGGATTGTAATCGGTGATGAAAATAACCCGGCGGATGAAATATTCGTTGAGTCGGTCTATGGTGGAATCGGGGCGCACTTCAGTGTCGAGTGTCACGGTAAGATCCGTATTGAGACTTCCTGCCGTAGTGTCGGCATTGAAGGTTACGGCCTCTTTTCCTATGCCGTAGTAACCGTGGTTGCGCAGTCTCTGCACGATAAGTTCCCGTTCCTTTTCGAGCAGGTCTCTGTCGAGGGGATCCCCGGTGCGAATCACTGAATGACCGAGGCGCCCGAGAGCGATCCGTCGAATTGAATCGTTTGGGAAAACGTATTCGATGGATGAAACGCGGTGAAGGTCACCGGGGTGAAGGTTGTAGACCACTTTCATTTTCTTCTTACTCCGGTTTGGAATAGTGTCTACGGTCACTTCCGCACCGAGATGCCCTTTGTTGACGAGGGCGCGGCGTAATTGCTCACGCCCGGCGTTGGTGAGCGTGGAGTCGTAGATGACGGGAGCTTCGCCGATTTTGCGGATCCATCGGTTCCACCATTTGGTGGAATCTTTGCCGCTGAGGTTGTAGATGCCTAATCGGAATTTTATGCTCCAGAGCATTTTATGGTTTGGGAGTTGGCGTAGATACGCCGTCATGTCGGATGTGGATATGTCGGAGGAAGAGGAATCCGTGCGGATGCTGACTTTGTCGAGCAGATAGCTGCCGTCCGGCACATGACGACTCGAACTGCACCCGGCTAACAGGCACAGCACCATGGTCATGGCAAACAGCAGAAATCCTTTCATAATAATGCGGGCAGTCGTCGGAAATAAGACGGCTGCCCGTTAGAATATATCAAAAGGTTAAGCAAGTGGGCAGCGGGGCTTGATCTGCTTGAAGAAGTCGTTGCCCTTGTTGTCTACAAGGATGAATGCGGGGAAGTCTTCCACCTCTATTTTCCAGATAGCTTCCATGCCGAGTTCGGGATATTCAAGGAGCTCAACGTTCTTGATGCTGTTCTTGGCAAGAATAGCGGCGGGACCGCCTATGCTGCCAAGGTAGAAACCACCGTGTCTTTTGCAGGCATCGGTGACTTGCTGCGAACGGTTGCCCTTGGCAATCATGATCATAGATCCGCCGGCGGCCTGGAATTGGTCTACGTAGGGGTCCATACGTCCGGCAGTGGTGGGTCCGAATGACCCTGAGGGCATACCCTCGGGTTTCTTGGCGGGACCGGCGTAGTAGATGGGATGCTCCTTGAGGTAGTCGGGCATGGGTTCTCCGGCGTCGAGGCGCTCCTTGATCTTGGCATGTGCGATGTCGCGGCCCACGATGATGGTGCCGTTAAGACTCAGGCGAGTGGATACGGGATACTTGTTGAGTTCGGCGAGCACTTCGGGCATTGGGCGGTTGAGGTCGATTTTGATCACTTCGCCCTCGCCGGCGTTGCGCAGTTCCACGGGGATGAGTTCTCCGGGGTTTTCATCGAGTTTTTCGATCCAGAGACCGTCGCGGTTGATCTTGGCCTTTACATTGCGGTCTGCCGAGCAGCTTACGCCCATACCTACGGGGCAGCTTGCACCGTGGCGTGGCAGACGGATTACGCGCACGTCGTGAGCGAAATATTTACCGCCGAACTGAGCGCCGAGTCCCAGACAGTGGGCGGCTTCAAGGAGCTGCTTCTCGAGCTCTACATCGCGAAACGCACGTCCGAACTCGTTGCCGGTGGTAGGCAGTTCGTCGTAATATTTCACGCTGGCCTTCTTCACAGCGGCGAGGTTGGCTTCGGCACTTGTGCCGCCGATCACGAATGCGATGTGATAGGGGGGGCAGGCTGCGGTGCCGAGAGTCTTCATCTTTTCGATGAGGAAGGGCACGAGAGTCTTGGGGTTGAGTATGGCTTTGGTCTCCTGATAGAGGTATGTCTTGTTGGCGGAGCCGCCGCCTTTGGCTACAAACAGGAACTTATATTCGTCGCCTTCAGTGGCGTGAATGTCGATCTGGGCGGGAAGGTTGCATCCGGTGTTGACCTCATCATACATTGAGAGAGGAGCGTTTTGCGAATAACGCAGATTGTTTTCGGTATATGTTTTGTACACACCGAGTGATATTTTCTCTTCATCGTTGCATCCGGTCCAGACGTTCTGGCCTTTGTAGGCTGCGCAGATGCTTGTGCCGGTGTCCTGGCAGAAGGGGAGCACGCCTTTGGAGGCTACGTCGGCGTTACGGAGCATTGTAAGGGCCACGAATTTGTCGTTTTCGCTGGCTTCGGGGTCATGCAGAATCTTGGCCACCATCTCGTTGTGTTCGCGGCGGAGCATAAACGAGCAGTTGTGGGAGGCTACGTTGGCGATTACGGTGAGAGCTTCGGGATCTACCACGAGCATTTCATGGCCGTTCCAGTTTTCCACCTTTACGTAGTCTTTGGTGATGAGCTGGTATTCGGTTTTATCAGGGCCAAGGGGGAATGGCTCCTGATAGTGAAAAGGTTTAGTTGCCATTTTCGGAGTTTTATGGATTATTTGATGTATTTTCGGAATTATACTGCGAAATTAGTAAAAAAAATTCAAATTAAAAACCAAATAAGTGCGGCGCGTCGGTTGACTGCAACCGGACTCTTACACAAAACGGTTTTCGCCTTGGCTGATTCGGGAATTTTTTATTAATTTTGCATTTATGAAACTACGCAGAATCGTTTATATCCTGATAGCGGCAGTCATTGCCATGGCTTCTGTGTCGTATACCTCCGAGGCCTTTGCCAAGCGCTCCAAGGCCAGGACGTCGCAGAGTGCCAAATCCTCCAAGACTAAGAAAAACAGAAAGAAAAGTAAATCCAAGAAAAAAACTTCTTCCAAAGGCAAGAAAAATTCCAAAAAGCGTAAGGATTCAAAATCACGGCGCACGAAGGGCAAATCCGGAAACACGGGTCGGCGCAGCTATACCCGCGGCAACTCCACGTCAAATGTGCCTAAGGAGACTCCAAGCTATGATTCGCTGACCCTGCGTGTGAATCAGGCGTTGCTGGACCGAATACCGGCCAACCATAATCCCGGCGGTCTCAGGGTAAACAGTGTCAAGACCGATAGCCGGAGCAAGACGGCACGTCTCAGTCTGAATGAGAATTTTACGTATCTTCCTGTCACGCAGGAGATGATCAAGCAGCTCTCGCATGCTGCGGAGGATGCTCTACCCGATTCTTTGAGCGATTATCGAGTGCAACTCAACGTGGGCAACCGTTCGCTGAGTTATTATATCACGAAAATTGACAAACTCCCCGAGGCCGCCCGCAGGAATATACCCTTTGTGGTGGCCGCACAGCCATGGTGCAATCCAAAGCACGGCATGGAAGGCGACATCATAGCCATGTGGCACAGTCATGGCCGATATTACCGAGGAAGCGGTTGGCAGTGGCAGCGCCCGATGCTGTTTCAGACCGTGGAGGATATTTTCACCATGACATATATACTGCCGTATGCAGTGCCGATGCTTGAAAATGCCGGAGCTTATGTGCTTCTTCCTCGGGAAAGGGATCCAAATCCCAACGAAGTGATCGTGGACAACGATACCAATGAAGACGGCCGGATTTATTCCCAACCCTATTATAAGGAAAGCAAAGGCTCCAAGGCATGGCAGACCGGTGAGGAAGAGGGATTTATCTACGACCTGCCCGATTTCCGCGACACTGAGAATCCCTTCGAGAACGGCACTTATCGGCAGACCGTTACCGTGAAGGGGGGCACACCGTCGATCGCGGCGTGGTACGCCGATATCCCGGAAGACGGCGAATATGCGGTCTACGTAAGTTACAAGACACTCCCCAACTCCACCAAAGACGCCCACTATGCAGTGAATTATTCCGGCGGTACAAGGGAATTCCGGGTAAATCAGCAGATGGGAGGAAGTACCTGGATCTATCTTGGTACGTTCCCCTTCCGCGCGGGCTATAGCGATACCACGCCTCTGGTAACTTTGACGAATCTTACTGAAGGGCAGGCGGGCACGGTAGTCACGGCGGATGCCGTGAAAATAGGTGGCGGTATGGGCAATATCGCCAGATCCGCTTCCCGTTCGGATATCTACTACGATCCGTCCACTCCGGAATCCGATGTGGCGCAAAATGCGTCGAAGTCGGTGCAGGACGACGAAGATGCCGATGATGAGGATGATGATGAGGATGAAGACGGGGAAGAAGATGAGGATGAAACCGACGAAACAGAGGGTGACGAAGACGTAGACGGCGGTGACGGTCAGCCTGCTCCGGCCGAAGAAAAGGAGGCTGAGCCGGTGAAGAAAGGTAAGGCTCCGGTGTTTCGCACCAGCGGGCTTCCCCGCTTCGTGGAAGGCGCACGATATTGGATGCAGTGGGCCGGAGTGCCGGAGGAAGTGTATTCCCCCTATCATGGCAGGGATGATTATAAGGATGACTATACCGACCGCGGCATGTGGGTAAACTATCTTGCGGGCGGCTCAAGGGTGCTTCCTAAGCGCGAGGGCCTGAATATTCCGGTGGATGCAGTGATGGCTCTGCATTCCGATGCCGGCAAGCGTAGCGACGATTCGTTTGTAGGCACCCTCGGTATATATTATACCAACGGCGGAGGCAATTATGCCGACGGCACTCCCCGTATAAATTCCCGTATGCTCACCGATATGCTGATGCGTCAGATCGTAAGCGATATCCGTCAGAGCTACGAACCCCGCTGGACACGCCGCTCAATGTGGGACAAGAGTTATCTTGAGGCCCGCGTGCCGGAGGTGCCCACGGCCCTTATCGAATTGATGAGCCATCAGAATTTTGCGGATATGATGTATGGTCTTGACCCCGGTTTCCGATTCACCGTGGGCCGCTCCATCTATAAAGCCCTCGGCAGATTCGTGTCGGAAAGAAAGGGACGGGAGTTTGTGGTGCAGCCTTTGCCTGCAAGCAATTTTGCCGTCAAGCGGCTTAAGAAAGGCCACTATCGCCTTTCCTGGACAGCTACTCCCGATTCTCTCGAACCTACCGCAAATCCTTCAAAGTATATTATCTTGGAACGCAGCGGCGATGAATTAGGCTTTCATAAGATCGCTGAGACCAAACATACATATTTCGAATTCCGGACCTCCGATCATTCGATCCATAGTTTCCGCATCGTTGCGGCCAACGACGGCGGTCTGTCCTTCCCCACGGAGACTTTGGCTCTCTGCGAGGGGGAGAATAATGACAAACCAGTATTGATAGTCAACGGATTCTCCCGCATATCCGGTCCAGCCCGCATTAATTCCGACGGAAAGGCTGGTTTCAATTCCGAGGAAGATTTCGGAGTGCCCTATATCCGTGAGATAGGATTCTCGGGATACCAGACGGAATTCCGTCGCGGCGCCGGAGAGAGCCATGGACGCAGCGGCAGCAACTATATCGGCAGGGTGATTGCCGGCAACACTTTCGATTATCCCTTTATCCACGGTGAGGCAATAGCCATCTCGGGGAGAGGATTTGTGAGTTGCTCACTCGGTGCGGTCGAGAACGGCACTGTAAAGCTCACCGATTACAAAGTGGTGGATCTGATACTTGGCAAGCAGAAGGCTACCGTGGTGGGCAATGGCAAGAGTGGGGTGCGCTACACGGCGTTCACACCGAAGCTGCAGAGTATGCTGCGTGCTTTCACCAAGGGAGGAGGCCGTCTTCTCGTGAGCGGTGCTTATGTGGGCAGTGATCTTTATGATTCCCGTCAAGGGGAGGCCGGAAGAGAATTCGCCGCCGAAGTGCTCGGAATAGAGCCTGTGCCCGGTGAGAAGATCGACCGTGCCGGCCGGGTGTATGTCAAGGGTAACATAATGGCCGGTGTAGGTCAGATTCCCTATTCCTCCACTCTCAACGATACTCATTATATAGTGGAGCGTCCTGACATACTGGAGCCCGCCGGCAATGGTGAGACGATCTTCACCTCTGCGGATAGTTCTCAAGGTCTTGGTATCCTCAGTCGCATAGGTAAGAGTAGGGTGGCCGTAAGTTCCATACCGCTGGAGAGTATCACCGATGAAGAGGTGCTCGACAAGGTGATGGCCCGTCTTCTCGATTGGCTCGAGGAAAATTAAAAAAGATTGAATTATGAATTATAAAGAGGTTTATAGGTTTCGCAATGTGGCGGACCTGCGGGAGACAATCTTCCATACCACGCTCAAACAATACATTCTTGTGCGTCTTGATGACAGGGAGGTGGAACTGATGCCCCACGCCGTGCGGCGAATGCGACAGGTGGCTGAGGATTCTGATGCAGCCATGGTCTATTCCTGCTATCGCGAACGACTCGACGACGGCACTCTCGTGGATCATCCTGTGATAGAGTATCAGCCCGGATCCGTACGCGATGATTTTGATTTCGGGGCACTTGTGCTCCTGAATATAGCCGATGTGCTCTCGGTGACGGAAGATTTTACCGAAGAGGATTCCGCTTCTTTGGATGGCGGCTGGTATGCATTGCGTCTGCGTCTGAGCACGGCCAATATGCTCGTGGATTTGCCCGAGTATCTATACACGGTGGGCAGAGTGGACTATCGTAAGAGCGGCGAGAAGCAGCACGATTACGTCAATCCCCGCCAACGTGCATACCAGCAGGAGATGGAACGCGTGCTGACCGAGCATCTCTATGAGATAAATGCACTGGTGGAAAATTTTGAGAAGGTGGACCCCGAAGAGGGTGATTTCCCGGTAGAGGCCAGTGTGGTGATACCGGTCAGAAACCGTGTGAACACCATCAGGGATGCCGTGGCATCGGCATTGTCGCAGGAAACGGACTTTACGTTTAACGTGATAGTGGTGGACAACTGCAGCACCGACGGCACATCCGAAGCACTCGATGCCATTGAGGATTCCCGCCTTGTTGTGATCCGTCCGCAGGCATCGGAGGGTCTTGGTATTGGCGGATGTTGGAACAGGGCTATTCTTTCGGAGTATTGCGGTCGCTACGCCGTGCAACTTGACTCCGACGACGTATATTCTTCAGCTGCCACACTGCAGAAAATCGTAGATAAATTCAATGAAGAATGTTGCGCAATGGTGGTGGGCAGCTATAGGCTCACGGATTTCCAACTCAACGAACTGCCGCCGGGAGTGATCAGCCATAACGAATGGACCGAAGAAAACGGTCCGAACAATGCCCTGCGGGTGAATGGCTTCGGAGCGCCACGCGCTTTTTATACCCCGGTAGTGCGCCAGATACTCTTTCCAAACGTAAGCTACGGGGAGGATTATGCCGTCTGCCTGCGTATCAGTCGCGAATATGCCGTGGGCCGTATCTATGAACCCCTCTACAACTGCCGGCGCTGGGAAGGCAATTCCGATGCAGCCCTTTCGGTGGAGAAGGTAAATGAGCACAACAGTTATAAGGACTTTGTGAGGTCGCTGGAGGTGATGGCCCGTATCCGGGCCAATTCACGCGAGGAGGCCGTCTCGGCTGATTCCGACGATGATGAAGAGGAAGAATAATAATTAGGAATGAGGGAAGAGGAATTAGGAATTGATTAGGACATATGGAAGATTTGAGGGATTTTGTGGAACTGCAGTTGGAACGCTGGCCCTTTGCTGCGGCCAATTATCATGGTCTCGGAGCTACGGAGCGCCGCACGTTTATGCTGGGCGACTTCCCCTGCGCGGTGCAGTATAATCCGGCAAGGATACGGTCCACCGGTGCGAAGGTAGATGCCAAAAGCATAGGAGAGCGCCCGTGTTTCCTTTGCAAAAACAATCGACCTGACGAGCAGATCTCCGGCATCGCCATCGAGGGATGGGAACTGCTTGTGAACCCCTATCCGATTTTTCCTTTGCATTTCACCATACCGTCAATGAGTCATGATCCTCAGGGAGAACTGCCATTGGAGATGGCTGCATTGGCCGAGAAATGGCCCGGGATGGCTATCTTCTTTAATGGAGCCAGAGCCGGTGCTTCCGCCCCTGATCATGCACATATGCAAATGGTCGGCAAGTGGGAACTCCCGATTGTGGCACTGACCGAAAAGATACACCACTCCGCCCGCGGCGGTATCGTGGATTCCGTAGTGTTGGCTGCTGAGCAGGGGCTCTCATTGCCGTTCGCCTGGAAGAGCGCGGTGATCACACCCGATTTGGAAGGGATGAAGACCCTTGCCGCACTCCCTAACATATATGGCGTTGATGCCGAAACCGGAGAACCAGACCGCGGATTGGTGAATGCGATAATGTGGATAGGAAGCGACAGACTGTTGCGGGCCGTAATCATACCGCGCAAACGTCATCGTCCGGCCTGCTATTATGCCGGAGAAGATGAAAAAATGCTCGTGAGTCCCGGCACGATCGACATGGCGGGAGTGATAATTCTGCCCCGCAGAGAAGACTTCGATCGGATCACACCGGAAGATGTAGCTTCCATATACGGAGAAGTGTAATTGACCCGGGTTTCTGCTATTGCAGGAACCCGGGCGGTTTATAAGTCCCTCAATCTGACAATCTGACAATTTGACAAATTTGGTCTATTTTCGCAGGCGAAGGAGAGTCCAGATGATTGTGACGGCAGTCACTCCGGTGTCGGCGAAAACGGCTGCCCATAGTGTGGCAATGCCGAATGCTCCAAGAGTCATCACGAGGATCTTTATGCCTAAGGCGAAGGAGATGTTTTCGATTACCACGTGGCGCACCCGTCTGGCCAGAGCAATGGCGTCCGGCAAACGTTCCAGATTATCGCCTGCCACCACTATGTCGGCCGTCTCCATAGCCATATCTGTACCCATGGCGCCCATGGCAACCCCTATGTCCGCTCCGGCTATGGCCGGGGCGTCGTTGATACCGTCGCCGGCAAACAATACGTGTTCACCACGACTTTTCATACCCTCAATAATGCGGTTTTTGTCTTCTGGAAGAAGTGATCCCTCATAACTGTCGGCACCGATGACTTCCGCTACCCGGGCCACCGACTCCTTACGGTCTCCCGACAATACTACAATCTTCTTCACACCTTCACGGTGAAGACGGCCAACAGCCCTGACGGCCTCAGGCTTGATTCCATCCGCCAAAAGAATCACTCCCAGACATTTCCCTTCTCGGGCAACGTAAATCAAGGTGTAGCCTTCAGAATCTGCGGGAAGACAATCAAGAGAATTCACCCCTATGCGTGACATGAGGGTGGGAGATCCCACCGCCACATTCATGCCATTGATATTGCCGGTGATGCCGTGGGGCACTGTCACTACATCTTCCGCACGGTTGATCTTGAGCCCTCTTGCGGTTGCTTCCTGACGTATAGCCTCGGCAAGAGGATGGGCCGATTCGGCATCCACGGCGGCAGCAATGGAAAGGATGTCGTCGGCAGACAAATGATTTTCGTCAGCACCGGGTGAAAGTGCAATGTCGTGCACCTGAAATTTGCCGGTGGTGATGGTGCCTGTCTTGTCGAGGGCCACGGTGGTGATATTGCGCAGAGTGTCGAGATAGTTAGAGCCCTTGAAAAGAAGCCCGTGGCGACCAGCGGTGCCGATGCTGGCAAAATAGCTCAGAGGAATACTTACCACGAGGGCGCAGGGGCAGGAGCAAACTAAGAATACCAAAGAGCGACGCAGCCACAATTGCCATTCGAATCCCGGGCCTCCACACAACGCTATAATCCATGGGACTGAAAACAAAAGAAAGGCGAGGATAAACACTGCCGGAGTATACCAGCGGGTGATGCGCCTGAGCATTGTCTCCGTGGGAGCCTTACGGGCGGAAGCCTCATCTATCATTTTCATGATGCGGCTCATCGAAGAGTCGGCAAACGGTTTGGTGGTGGTCAGTCTCACGTCGCGGTCTATGGGAATCATTCCGGAGAGTATCTCTTGGCCGGGCCTGAAGGTGCGAGGTACGGACTCTCCGGTGATGGCCGAAGTGTCGAATTCGATTTCACGGTTTCCCCACAGAGTGCCGTCGATGGGCGTACGTTCACCCGGGCGCACTATTATGACTGATCCAGGCTTCACATCCTTGGGCTTTACATTCACCACAAGACCGTCCTGCTCCATTCTTGCTTCCTGAGGCATGCGTCCCAAAAGCGACTTGATGCGTCGCCTTACATCGCCCGACGCCCGATCTTCCAATCTCTCGCCAAGAGAGTAGAAAAGCAACACCGCCACCGCTTCCGGGTATTCGCCAATGGCGAAAGCTCCGATGGAAGCTCCGATCATAAGTGTGAATTCATTGAGCAGATCACCGCGCATCCAGTTTTCAAATGCTTCTTTAAAGATGTCTATACCTACGGGCAACAATGCGATGATGAAGGCTATGAGCGATGCGGGATTAAAATAGGCGTTCACACTGAAGGGGTAGAAAACTCCATAATGGTTGCATATTACGGCCACGATCAAAATTAGGCCGCTGATCAGTTCCCTTCGGAATTCATGGATAATTTTCCGGGATTGATCTTCTCCGTGATGGTGATGATGGGCATGACAGTGACTGTGGGCATGCCCGTGGTCATGGCAATGTACATGAGAATGAGAATTGTGATTATGCTGAGCTGAAGTCATATTTTTAAATTGATTAACGATTACGGCAGCGAAATTAAGGAAACATGAATGCAACCGGATTGCAAAGTTGGCGGGCTGGTGAAATTTCTGGAAATCCGGATAAAAAATTTGTAGAAAATATAAAAAGTATTAAATTTGCGACAAAATGCTAATAGACAAACATAATAATAAATTTATGTAAATTCAATAGGCTCACACAAAAAACAGGCTCACGAAAGACTTAACCTAAAATCAACATAATATGAAAAAACTACTACTATTGGCGATAGTGGGTATATTGTTGCCGCTATGCGCAAATGCGGGGGATATATCCGTCTACTTCCAACTCCCGGCCGGGTGGAATGCCTCCTCCCTTCACTGTTATTACTTTAATAAAGGGGGCAACGGCAATAATGAATGGCCAGGCACAGTGTGGAAATCGGGAAATTCGATTGTCTCCAACGGAGTGACATACTACAGATTCTCCATTCCCGATTGGGCTACCACGGTTATATTCAATCAAGGCAGTAGCGGAAGTAAGACTGACGACTTGAAAGTGCTGCCCAACGGCTGCTACGACAACAGTATGACAAAAGAAACCGTCCCTTTTTATTTTATTGACAATGGTGATAAATATCAGTATGTGGCTCTTCTCGGAAACAATGGTATTTGGGAAGTCAGTGTAGGTAAACTCTTTTCTACTAAAGACGGGGTAACTTATACCTATTCCACAAATTCCTTCAGCGGAGATTTCAAGATATGGGTAGCAGACAACTGGTATAGCATTTCGCCTCAGACAGAATTGGCGCCCAATACGGATTATAAGCTTGACAATAATAAAGAAAATCCCAACATGAAGCTGAAGGAAGGCACCATGACCGATGTGGTTTTCACTTTCAATCTGGACACCAAGACGCTTAGCTATAAGCAGACTCAATACGAGGATATCAATGTGTATTTCGACAATTCGTCAGCCCAATGGAGCAACGTATATTGCTATGCCTATAATGGCGATGAGGATAAAAATGCGGAGTGGCCCGGAGTGCAGGTCACTGAAAAGACCGGCAATCTTTATAAGGCCACATATAGCTCGCGTTACCAACACGTGATCTTCAACAATAATAACGGAGCCCAGACAGCAGACCTTGATACATACTTCAACGGTGTATACACAAAAGATTCGCAAGCCAATACCGATCCTAAGCTAACCTACAACGGATCGAAATACGCCTACGTGCGGGCACCGTATGCCGTAAAGGTAGCCGGAGAGTCAATTCCCGAGGACTTCACAGTGGAAGCTGTAACCGTAAGACCGGAAGGATCTACCTACTGGCAGAGTGATGATTCCTACGCCGCATTCAATCTTGGTTTTGTCCAAGCCAACAACAGTGGCCTCACTTTTGATCAGGATTCTCCGTCTTTGTTCAAGGTTACACTTACTCCTGAATTCGAGAATTATCCCAATGCCGTAAATTTCAGCTATCTGCCTTCAAGTAAGCTTAAAATGAACGGATCGGCTTTGGAAGCTCAGGTACACGTTGTGTATGCGGGAGAATATATCATGGAAGTTTCCTATACGGAGGATGAAAACTACGAGCCTTACGTGCTGACATTCCCCGTGAAGGTGCTTCCCACCGTAGCATCCCTCGGCATCACACTCAACGGAAACCCCGTGGCAAGAAACAACGGTTCCGTTTCCAATTACGGACCTTATTATAAAGGAACATTGCCTGCAGGCTACAATTCGATAGAAGAATACAATATGAAGAATGCACGTCTGCTGCTCACCCCCGTGGCATTGGGCAATTTCGATCTGAATAATTACTCTACGGTGTGGTATATGTTGGTTGACAAAGAAAACACATTGCCCACTCGTGCCACTTCCGATGTAATCACCGTGACCAACCCCGAGGAAGAGGGCTATACCAAGTATGATCCCGCTCACCCCACCATGGATCTCACTAACAGGACCCTGCGTCTTGTCATGAGCCAGAACGGAGTGATGAATCCCACGGTATATGCCACCACACCGCTGTATGATTCGAAAATAACCACGGCAGTAGAAGCCATCGCAATTGAAGAAAATCAGGAAACGATCTATTACAATCTGCAGGGAGTGAGAGTGGAGAATCCCGAACATGGTATCTATGTGAAAGTAGCCGACGGAAGAGCAAGTAAAGTGATACTATGATCACCTTTCTCAGAACCGCAACGATGAAGAATTCAAGGCCTTGATATTATCAGGGCCTTGATAATTTTATGATATGGGGTCTAAATCACTTCAAAATAAAAAGGGAGCAGAAATAAAGTTTAGAATCGGATTTGAAAGAAAATTAAGATAATTTTGCAGATTATTAAAAAAAATTGTTAAATTTGCATCGGCTTATAGGAAAAAACACCGACTTTTTTGTTATAGGTAAGGTTGAGATTTGAAAAACCAAGCCTAAACAAATACTATAAACATGTAAAACTATCAATATTAACTAACTAAATTCAATCGTATGAAGAAAGCATTACTTTTTGCTGCCGCACTGGCAGTGGCAGGATCTGCCTACGCTGACTACTACATCATCGGCGACAACGTAAACGGAAAAAGCTGGACCCAAGCTGCGCCTGACGCTAAATTCACCGACAAAGGCAACGGTATCTTCGAATGGACAGGCGAAGTGCTCGGCACCGGTTTCAAGATCAACGACGGCACATGGGACAATGCCGATAAAAATATCGGTGACGGCGGCACAGAAGTAGAAAAAGGAGTACCCACGCCGGTATGGGCCGGATCCACTTCCGGCAACATCAAGCTGTATAACTGTGCAGCAGTGAACAACCCCACCGTGGTATTCGACTCCAACAAGATGGAAATCACCGTGACCGGTGACTTCGGAGGCTCAATCAAGTGGTATCTCTGCGGTATCGACGGTGTATACGTAGCATCTGATTCCGAAGGTGCCATCGAACTCATAGCCACCGACAACGACGGTGAGTTCAAAGCTGAAAACTTCGCAGTAAACGTAGCCGAGGGTGGTTTCAAAGTATCTTCCACAGGTTGGGCAGAACAATACGGCACCACTTCCGAAGATGTTTATGTTGATGACTCCCTGCTCGGACAGGAAATCGAACTCGAACTCGTAGGCGGTGAAGCAGGCAACGTGCCCTACGAACTGACTCCCGGCAACTACGACGCAGTGTTCAATCTCTATGACATGACCATCGTCTTCAGCAAAGCCGGCGAAACCGGTATCGCAGCCATCGACGCTGAAGAAGGCGAAGCCGTATACTACAACATGCAGGGTGTACGCGTAGCAGAACCCAAAAACGGTGTATTCGTAAAGGTTATCGGCAAGAAAGCTGCCAAAGTAGCTGTAAACGACTAAATCACATATCACCCATAAATAAAAAAGCCCGGGAAGACCGGGCTTTTTTATTTATGGGTGATATAGTTGATGGTTGATGGTTGATAGTTGATGGCTGATAGTTGATGGTTGATGGTTGATGGTTGATAGTTGATAGTTGATGGTTGATAGTTGATGGTTGATAGTTGATGGCTGATAGTTGATGGTTGATAGTTGATAGTTGATGGTTGATAGTTGATAGTTGATGGTTGATCTACTTATTGGCTCTTCAACTTAAACCTATCCATCAACACTCAATTATCAACACTCAACTATCAACTATCAACACTAATGTCACTAAATTAAGAACTGTCGGGGTTCGCCTCGGAGAAGCGAGATTCGTGGTTAACCCCAGGCTTTAGCCTGGGGATCGGCAAGATAAATAAATGAGCCTCGAAGAGGCGATGTAGTGAGAACTCTTATTTTAGTGACATTACACTCAACACTTACCTATAACCTCTTACAATAATATCGTTGGGAAATTGTCGGGAAATTTGTAATTTTGCAAATTATGAAGAATATTCGCAATTTTTGCATCATAGCACATATAGATCATGGCAAATCCACACTTGCCGACCGATTGCTTGAACGTACCGGAACGATAGCGGCCCGCGACATGGAAGCTCAGGTACTTGACGACATGGATTTGGAGCGAGAGCGAGGCATAACCATCAAGAGCCATGCCATACAGATGAACCACACCATAGACGGTGAAGAGTATGTGCTCAATCTTATCGACACTCCGGGACACGTGGACTTTTCCTACGAAGTGTCCCGCTCCATAGCTGCATGCGAAGGCGCGTTGCTAATCGTAGACGCCTCTCAGGGTATTCAGGCACAGACCATATCCAACCTATATATGGCCATCGATAATGACCTTGAGATTATACCGGTGATCAACAAGTGTGATCTCGACAGTGCCAATCCTGATGAAGTGGAAGACCAGATAGTGGATCTCTTGGGATGCGGACGCGACGAGGTGATACGCGCCAGCGGGAAGACCGGACAGGGCGTGGACGATATTCTGCGGGCCATTGTGGAACGGGTGCCGGCACCCAAAGGAGATCCCGATGCTCCCCTTCAGGCACTTATATTCGACTCCGTATTCAATCCCTTCCGCGGTATTATCGCATATTATAAGATAGTAAACGGCACTATTCGTCCCGGCGATATGGTGAAGTTTGTGAGCACCGGCAAGGAATACGATGCCGATGAAGTGGGAGTGCTCAAACTCGACATGGTGCCGCGCAAGGAAATGTCGGCAGGCAACGTAGGCTACATCATCTCGGGTATAAAAAGCAGCAAGGAGGTAAGGGTTGGCGACACTATCACCCATGTGAAGAATCCATGCGAGAAAGCCATCGAAGGATTTGAGGAAGTGAAGCCCATGGTTTTTGCCGGTGTATACCCGATCGACCCCGAGGATTTTGAAAATCTGCGGGCAAGCCTGGAGAAACTCCAGCTCAACGATGCATCGCTCACGTTTCAGCCGGAATCATCGGCAGCTCTCGGTTTTGGTTTCCGTTGCGGATTCTTAGGCCTGTTGCATATGGAGATAGTGCAGGAACGACTCAGCCGCGAATTCAATATGGAGGTGATCACCACGGTGCCTAACGTAAGCTACCGGGTCACCGACAAGAAAGGCAACACCACAGAAGTGCACAATCCCTCCGGGCTGCCCGAAGCCACCCTTATTGACCATATAGAAGAACCGTATATACGCGCCACCATCATCACACAAGCCGACTATATCGGACCTATTATGACCCTGTGTCTTGGCAAGAGGGGAGAACTCATAAAGCAGGAATACATCTCCGGCAACCGTATGGAGATAACGTTTGACATGCCGTTGGGCGAAATAGTGATCGACTTCTACGACAAGCTTAAAAGCATCTCAAAAGGATATGCCTCCTTCGATTACCATATCCATGATTTCCGCCCCTCCAATCTTGTGAAACTCGATATCCTGCTCAACGGAGAGAGCGTGGATGCCCTGTCTACACTTACGCACGCCGACAATGCAGTGCGGTTCGGTCGACGGATGTGTGAAAAACTTAAGGAGCTCATACCGCGCCAGCAGTTTGATATCGCCATACAGGCCGCCATCGGTGCCAAGATCATCGCCAGAGAGACCGTGAAAGCAGTGAGAAAAGACGTCACCGCCAAGTGCTACGGAGGCGACATCTCGCGAAAACGCAAACTGCTGGAGAAGCAAAAGGCCGGAAAGAAGCGTATGAAGCAGATCGGTACGGTAGAGGTGCCGCAGAAGGCTTTTCTGGCTGTGCTCAAACTTGATTAGAGTCCGGCACAACCATCTTCTCTTAAGAATTGTTAATAAATCAGACCCCTGCAATCGTGAAAGACATGCGAGGGTCTGATGTCGTATAAATATCAAACTGCAACCGATGATAAATTTTCACGGCAGCTATCTAAATAATTATAAAACCCTAACTCTTAAAATTTATGGGAAGGGGTTTAAATTCAAACTAAACCGCTATGAATATAGGTGATAAATTTCCAGACGTATTGGGACTGGATGCCACGGGAAAAGAAGTGAAACTTTCCGACTATGCAGGAAAAAAATTCATCATTTATTTTTATCCCAAAGACAATACGGCAGGCTGTACGGCAGAGGCATGCAGTCTGCGCGACAATCTCGCGGATTTTCAAAGAATGGGATATCAGGTGATCGGAGTGAGTAAGGATTCCGAGTCCAGCCACCGCAAGTTTGCCCTCAAGCATTCTCTGAATTTTCCACTCGTGGCCGACACCGAGCTCACGCTGTGCAACCTTGCAGGAGTGTGGCGCAAAAAGAAAATGGCCGGACGTGAATACTGGGGCATAGTGCGCACTACGTTTGTGACCGATGAAACCGGAGTAGTGACGGATAAGATAGAAAGAGTGAAAACCAAAGAAGCCGCCGAGCAACTATTCCAGCTCCTTGACCATCGCGGAGACATCAATCCAAGTTAGCCCCGTCTCATAAAATTTTACAAAATGAAGTCAGACCAAATCCATGGATCGGGTTCTGAGAGTCGGTCATTGAATCCGTCTTAAAAATGAAAGTGCTATGTCAAACACAACCTTTACTGCGCGGAAGACGCTGAGAAACTATGCCAATGGCGGAAATGTGCTGATGGTGGCCACGGCACTCGCCCTGATTGTGGCAAATCTTCCATTTCTTAACGGATTTTACAATTCGCTCTGGACTCATACGCTGGCTCTGAGAGTGGGAGCGTTCAATCTGTTTTCACATCACGGCGAACCGATGAGTGTGATGGATTTCATCAATGATGCTCTGATGGCCGTAATGTTTTTCACCGTGGGGTTGGAAATAAAAAGGGAAGTGCTTGTGGGAGAATTGTCTTCGCTTCGCAAGGCACTCCTTCCGGTGGTGGCTGCCATCGGCGGTATGGGTATGCCTGTGCTGATATATTTTCTGATGTCGCGCGGCACGGATTATTCCGGAGGAGCGGCCATACCTATGGCCACCGATATAGCCTTTACGCTTGGAGTGCTCGCCATGCTTGGCCAGAGAGTGCCTGTGAGTCTCAAGATATTTCTCACCACTCTGGCAGTGGTAGACGATATAGGTGGTATCCTTGTGATTGCAATCTTTTATTCCACCCATATTGCCTACGTGCTTCTGCTTATAGCGGCCGGGCTTCTGGTGATCTTGGGGCTTGGCGGAAGATTCGGCATACAGAGCAAGATCTTTTATCTCGGCATCGGAGCCTTTGTATGGTTCCTCTTTCTCAATGCCGGTATTCATCCCACCATCGCCGGTGTGCTCATAGCATTTTGCGTCCCGGCCAAGCCTGTATACGCACCTAAGAAATACGTGAAGATCATCAGAAAAAATATCGGTTTTTTCGCAGCCGACGATGATGAATCGCTATCGTCGAAATCCATTCTCGACAAGGATCAGATGAACTGGCTCAAGGAGATAGAGTCGGCATCGGATAAGGTGATCTCTCCGCTTCAGGATATGGAAGACTCCCTGCATCCAGTAGTCAACTACATGATTGTACCGCTGTTTGCCTTTGCCAATGCAGGAATCTATATGGGCGATCTTGAGTTTATGTCGGTATTCAGCGGTGTGAGTCTGGCAATTGTGCTCGGATTGGTGATCGGCAAATTCTCGGGCATATTCCTCTTCAGTTGGCTATGCGTAAAATTGGGATGGGCATCCCTGCCGGCCGACTGCAACTGGAAGCAAATGGCATCGGCCTCGATTTTGGGCGGTATCGGATTTACGGTGTCGCTTTTTATAGCCAACCTTAGCTTCAACTCAGAGGATCCTTATGAATCCGTAATGCTCAACAATGCGAAACTCGGAATCCTCCTTGGATCGCTAATAGCGGGAGTGTTGGGATGGCTTTTCCTGCACCTTACTCTACCCAGACATGCGAAACATCCGGCCACCGATGAATAATCCTGTCACAAAGGCATCGGAGGGCATTGAAAAATTATAAAACAGGATCGGCAATGTGACTGAATGCGGCCTGCGCCTCTGCAAGCCCGGACGTGACTTTTTGAGGCCAGTGGGCGTCGCTGTGGAAGACTACGGTGGCGCCTTCGCTTTTTAGCAGAGGCCACCATCTCAAGGCTGGAAAGAACCTTCCTTTATCAAGATAAGCCTTTGTGTTGATTTCTATTGTCAAACCCGCCGACGCTGCCTCGCGTATCACGGACTGTACATGGTCGGCCCACCAGGATTCCTCCTCGATTCCGTTACGGGCCGCGTCGGCATTCGCTGCGATTTTGTCGAGATGACCAAGAATCTCAAATCCTCCCAGCGCTATCATTTCCCTTACTTGTGAGAAGTATTTATCGGCCACATAACGGAGATCTCCGCCGAAGGCTTCATGAAGATTCCGCAGGAATCTTTCGGCGCTCCCGTCGCAATCAATGTATACGCCCTGTCTATTTGGCACAAAATGCACCGAACCGATGCGATAGTCCAGATCTATTTCGTGAAAATAGGAAGAGTGCGGTCCCCAATCTTTGCTGAGGAAATCCACCTCCATGCCTGTGAGAATCCTCATCCGGCCTTGGTATGCCCGTGCCAGGCGGCGAGCTTCGTCAATAAACGATGGCACGTCTTCGCTCCTCATGTTGCACGGTGAGGGGATAGGAATTGGAGAATGAGGCGAGAAACCATAGCTTTGCAACCCGGCTTCATAAGCAGCACGGACCATATCTTCCATGGGAGCGTGTCCGTCGCAAAATTGGGTGTGAGAATGCAGCATTTTGAGATATGTTGTGAGAACTCTTATTTTAGTGACTTATTACTTACATGTCGCCCAACTGCTTATATGCGTCGCTGCGGGCTTTGCGCAGCCGGGAATAGCGTTTGTCTATAGCAGCCTCGAGAGTTTGGATCTTGGAGGCTGTGGAGGCCGCTCTGCGATTATGGTATTCGCGGCGCAAATCCTTAAGCTTGCGCAGGTCATCATCCTGCCGGGCCTGCAGATTCAACCATTGCTCCACAGCCTGGCGGGCGGCCGCCGTACTCAGTTCATCATATCTTGTAAGGAATTTCCCGCCCGGCATCGGTATGTGGAAATCTTCAGGAGGAGTGCCCCCTTCGGTGATATTGGCGATCACGGATAGAATATCGGAATAGTCTGCATCCGGTTCCCAAGTGGACTTATAGTCGGAGAGAGAGGCGAGAGTCATGAGATTCTCATCATCGGGATCAAGATTCTCGCGGGAGTCGGAAAGGATGTAGACATAAATCGTCACGAATCCGTCGGCGGCATTGCGGGTGGTGGCCCACCATCCCACGCCGTTTTCCTCATCGAGAGCCATCATATAATCATCGGCTTCCGAGTTGAACGGCATGCCAATATTGGTAGGTTCGAGATATTCACCGGTCTGGGTATCTCTACCGGCCACGAAAATATCATAACCACCGATCGAGCCTTCTCCATCGCTTGCATAGTATAGGATTGAGCCGTCGGCGGAAAGAAACGGGAAGTCGGCGTCGCCATTGAGATTAATGTCTTCGGGGGAGAATACGGGTTTTTGCCACGAGCCGTCGGTGAGTCGTGAACTCTCCACGATTCTGAGCGTGCCGATGGAATCCGGTTGAGACCACATCAGGAAATCGCCGGCCTCGTTGGAGAAAGCCATCGACGCCTCATCGCGAATCGCCGCGATGGGAATGTCTTCCGGAGAAAGTATCCTGCCGGCTGACGAAGGGAGCCGATAGTGGGAGAAAAAATGGTCTTCGGGCACGTTGATACTGTCGATCACCACAACTTTCTGCACATGATCCAATGCAAGCTTCAAGGCTTCATTCTCCGAAGCGGATGCGGCTTTTTTAACAGGAGCGGCGGTAACTGTGGCGGCTGCAAAAGCCAAACCGAAGGAGACAAAAAATAATATTCTCATAACATATGCAAAATTAGAAATTAGAATTCAAATTTGCAATAATTTGCTACAGTCAAAAAGGTTTATTAACTTTGCAATCTGAATGGACTGTCCTGAAAGGAGATCTGTCCGTAAGGAGGTAGATTATACAACACATTAAATATATAAAAGTTATGAGTTTAAATATCATTGTACTCGCTAAGCAAGTACCTGATACGAGAAACGTCGGGAAAGACGCCATGAAGGATGACGGCACCGTAAACCGTGCGGCCCTTCCGGCGATTTTTAATCCCGAGGACCTCAATGCGCTCGAGCAGGCATTGAAACTCAAAGAAATGTACCCCGGCACAACGGTGACGTTGCTCACCATGGGTCCGGCCCGCGCCGCCGAAGTGATCCGCGAAGGTCTGTATCGTGGCGCTGACAAGGGCATTGTGCTCTCCGACAGGGCATTCGCCGGTGCCGATACACTGGCTACAAGCTACGCTCTGAGTGCGGCGGTAAGAAAGATCGGTAAGTATGACCTTATAATAGGAGGACGTCAGGCAATTGATGGCGACACCGCTCAGGTAGGCCCGCAGGTGGCCGAAAAGCTTGGTTTGCCTCAAGTGACTTACGCAGAGGATATAGAAAAGGTGGAAGGCGGCAAAGTGACCGTGAAACGCCGCATTGAAGCCGGTGTGGAAACAGTGGTTTGCCCCGTGCCCGCCGTGATAACGGTAAACGGATCCGCGGAACCATGTCGTCCGCGCAACGCCCGCAATATCCAGAAATTCAAATATGCCGCCGTGCCCTCCGAAATCGCTTCAGACGAAGATAAAAAGTCTTTCGTGGCCGCCCGTCCCTATCTCGAGATCGGGGAGTGGAATGCGGCTACCGTGGACGCCGACCTGCAGCAATGCGGACTTGCCGGCAGCCCCACTAAGGTGAAAAGCGTGGAAAACGTAGTCTTCTCCGCAAAGGATGCACGCCGCATTGAAAATACGGATGCCGACCTTGAGAACTTGATTGTAGAACTGATAGCCAATCATACAATAGGCTGATAATACTCATAATTATGTCAGAAAAAAACAATCTTATCGTCTATTGCGAGTATGAAGACGGCAAAGTGGCCGACGTAAGTCTTGAATTGCTCACCAAAGGCCGCCAGCTTGCCGATAAATTAGGAATCAAACTTGAGGCTATCGTAGCCGGAGATAATCTGAAGGATATAGAGAAGCAAATCTTCCCCTTCGGTGTAGACACCGTTTATAAGGTGGAAGACAAGCGTCTGTATCCCTACACATCTCTGCCCCACAGCAGCATTCTGATCAACCTTTTCAAGGAAATTGAGCCCCGCATCGCGTTTATGGGAGCCACAAGCATTGGCCGCGACCTCGGTCCGCGTGTAAGTTCAGCTCTGCACAGCGGTCTGACGGCCGACTGCACCAGCCTTGAAATCGGTGATTATAAGGATGTACGCAGCGGTAAGGAATACACCGATCTACTGTATCAGATTCGTCCCGCATTCGGCGGAAATATCGTGGCAACCATTGTAAATCCGGATCATCGTCCCCAAATGGCCACCGTGCGTGAAGGCGTGATGAAGAAGGAGACCCACGATTCCAACTATGTAGGCAAAGTGGTGGATCTTGACGTGGAGAAATATACACGTCCGGAAGATTTCGTGGTAGAGATCATCGACCGCCATGTGGAAAAATCCAAGGTCAATCTCAAGGGCAGCCCGATAATCGTAGCCGGAGGTTACGGTGTGGGTAATAAAGAAAACTTCGACCTGCTATTCAAATTTGCAGAGACACTCGGAGCCGAGGTAGGTGCCAGCCGTGCGGCTGTGGATGCCGGTTGGGTGGATCATGACCGACAGATCGGACAGACCGGTGTCACCGTACGTCCGAAGCTGTACATAGCATGCGGCATCTCCGGCCAGATTCAGCATATCGCCGGCATGCAGGACAGCTCGATCATCATCTCAATCAACGATGATCCCAACGCGCCCATCAATACCATAGCCGACTATGTAATCACGGGCAAGATGGAAGACGTAGTGCCCAAACTAATCAAGTATTACAAAAAGAACTCTAAGTAATGGCAAACTATTATAACGATAATCCGGCCCTGAAACTTCATCTTCAGCATCCGTTGATGAAGAAAATCGTAGAACTCAAAGAGAGAGACTTCGCCGACGCCAAGGAGTATGACTATGCTCCACGGGACTTTGAGGATGCAATGGACAGCTACGACAAGGTGCTTGAAATCGTAGGCGAAATCTGTGGCGACATTATCGCTGAGAATGCAGAAGACGTAGATCATCAGGGGCCTCACGTGGAAAACGGACGCGTGGTTTATGCCGACGGCACAAGGAAAAATCTCGATGCATGTCGCAAAGCAGGATTGATGGGCATGTCGATGCCGCGTAGACTCGGTGGCCTCAATTTCCCGATCACTCCCTATATCATGGCAGCCGACATGGTGAGCCGTGCCGACGCCGGATTCGAAAACCTTTGGGGTCTTCAGGACTGTGCCGAGACAATTTATGAATTTGCCGACGAGGATCAGAAGAAACGGTTCATCCCCCGCGTATGCGCCGGAGAAACCATGAGTATGGACCTCACAGAGCCGGATGCCGGCAGCGACCTTCAGTCGGTGATGCTCAAGGCCACTCAAAAGGAAGACGGCACTTGGGTGCTCAACGGCGTGAAGCGCTTCATTACAAATGGCGACAGCGACATTCACCTTGTGCTTGCCCGTTCGGAGGAAGGCAGTCGTGACGGCCGTGGCCTGTCAATGTTTATCTACGACAAGCGCAACGGCGGCGTGACGGTGCGTCGCATCGAAAACAAAATGGGTATCAAGGGGAGTCCTACATGCGAATTGGTCTACAAGGATGCCCCCGCCGAACTCTGCGGCAGCCGCAAACTCGGTCTGATCAAATATGTGATGGCTCTTATGAACGGCGCCCGCCTTGGCATCGCAGCCCAGAGCGTTGGCCTATGTGAGGCGGCTTCCCGTGAAGCGCTGGTCTATGCCCGCGAACGTCAGCAGTTTGGCAAACCCATCATAGAATTTCCCGCTGTGGCTGAAATTCTCAGCGTGATGAAGGCCAAACTCGATGCCGGCCGCTGTCTGCTTTATGCATGCTCACGCTTTGTGGATATCTACAAGATATATGACGATATCGCAAAAGAGCGCTCCTTGACTAAGGAGGAAAAACTCGAAGCCAAGAAATACAGCAAGCTTGCCGATGCCTTCACACCCATGGCCAAAGGTATGACCAGCGAATTCGCCAACCAGAACACCTACGACTGCATACAGGTGCACGGCGGCAGCGGATTCATGAAAGACTATACGTGTGAACGCCTGTATCGCGATGCAAGAATCACCAGTATCTATGAAGGCACCACTCAACTTCAGGTAGTGGCAGCCATCCGCCACGTCACCACCGGCACATATCTGAATTGGATCAAGGAGCAGGAAGCCATCGAAGTGGTGCCTGAAGACCAGAAGATTAAAAACACACTGGTGTTTATGACTCAGCAATATGCCGCCGCTGTGGAGAAAGTGCTTGGAATCGACGATAAGAATTATCAGGACTTCATGGCACGCCGTCTGGTAGAAATGGCCGGCCACATCGTGATGGGATATCTTCTGCTCGACGAGACCCAGCGTCATGGCGATGAATTCCGCAAGAGCATGCACGTATACGTTAACTACGGACAGGCAGAAGTGGCTAAGCACGCGGACTTTATCGGCAACTTCATAGCTCAGGATATAAAGGAATATCTTTACGACTAAGTCCACATCCCGTTGATATAAAGGGGAGTGGTCAAAGCATTCCTCCCCGATAGCTTACCGGATTACTCAAATATAGAAATCGACAAATACGTGGAAATGCAAGAATCGGCCTGCGAAAGAAATCGCAGGCCGATATTGCATAAAATCAAAAATAAGAAAGAAAAAGTTTGGTATAATCAAAGGAAAGTATTAATTTTGCGCTCGGAAATCGCCTTTATGGCCCAATGATCATAAAGAAGACTCCGAATATCAAATAATTAACAAATAAGAAACGTATGAATTCTTACGAGACCGTTTTCATTTTAACTCCCGTTTTATCTGACGAACAGATGAAGGAAGCGGTGGGAAAATTCAAAGGCGTTCTCACCGAGAATGGTGCAGAAATCGTCAATGAAGAAGAGTGGGGCCTACGCAAGCTTGCCTATCCCATCCAGAAAAAATCCACCGGCTTCTACTGTCTTCTTGAATTTAAGGCAGATCCCAGCGTGATCAAAAAACTCGACATCGCCTATCGTCGCGATGAGAGAGTGCTTCGATTCCTCACATTCCGTCTGGACAAGTATGCACAGGAATATGCAGAGAAACGTCGCAATCTGAGAAACAAAAAAGCAAGTGAAACACCCGCCGAAGCTGAAGTGGCAGTGGAGGTAGTGGAAGAAGTTAAGGAGGACTAATCATGGCACCAAAAAGCGAAATTCGTTATCTGACTCCGCTGTCGGTAGACACCAAAAAGAAAAAATATTGCCGCTTCAAACGCAGCGGTATCAAGTATATCGACTACAAGGATCCTGAATTCCTCAAAAAGTTTCTCAACGAGCAGGGTAAGATCCTTCCCCGTCGTATCACCGGCACTTCTTTGAAGTTCCAGAGAAGAGTGGCACAGGCTGTTAAGCGTGCCCGTCATCTGGCATTGCTGCCCTACGTAACAGACTTGATGAAATAATCACCCTTAAACCGACTACGACATGAAACTGATACTTAAGGAAAATGTACAAGACCTTGGCTACAAGGACGACGTGGTGGAAGTAAAGGATGGTTACGGACGTAACTACCTTATCCCTCAGGGAAAGGCTGTAATCGCCACCAAGGCTTCTCTCCGTCAGTTGGAAGAAGATCAAAAGCAGCGCGCACACAAGCTCGCTAAGATTCGCGAAGAAGCTGAGGCTGCTGCCAAAGCTTTGGAAGGTGTGAAACTCACAATCGGTGCAAAGACCAGTGCCACAGGCACAGTATTCGGAAGCGTAAACGCCATTCAGATTGCTGAGGCCCTTCAGAAACTCGGTCATGAGATCGATCGCAAGATTATCTCCATTAAGAACCCTGTGAAAGAAGTGGGCGTATACACCGCCACGGTAAAATTCCACAAAGACGTTGTGGCTGAAGTAGAATTCGAAGTGGTAAGCGAATAATTCCCGGTTTACAAAATACAAAAGGAATCCCATATCAATACAAAGAGATGCGATGCTTTGGCACCGCATCTCTTTGCTTATCCCCCCTGATCATAAATTATATGGTTTGGAGCGGTCGCGAAGGGGTATTAAATATTCACAATGTAGGGCTTTTGTCCTGATATGTCCGAATCGCTGCTGATGATTAACCACCGGATGTCTCACGGTACATACCCGCAGTGATAGCAAAAAGTCCATAATGATACAGCACCGTGTGTTTATTCTTTTTTTGTGAAAACTTCGAAGATACTTAATAAAATAAGATTTGACAGATTCATTGTACGATTTTTGCTTGTGGATGTTTTTTTGATTTGCTGAAATTTTATTAAATTTGTAGATTGAACCATGAAACATATAAGTAGATGATTAAAATTAATGAACATATAAAACTTATTTATTATTGAGACAGTTTGGCTTTGGAGCGAAGCCTAATTATTAGGCTGAGAGACAGAGTCAAAATGGCCAATAAGAAAAAGTTTTATATTTCAAGATTTTTTACTATTTATATCGGTTAATTTTTATCAACTACTTATGAGCATTCTGAAGGATTTGAAATTATATATACTCCAAAAGAGGGATATGATGGATATTTCGTGACAGGTGTTCGCTGATTGTTGGAAATTAAACAAAATAATTATGATATTTCACGTTCAGGGTAAGGAATTTGCCCAGCAATTGCAGGCTGTAAGCAAAGTGATAAACACAAAAAACGCCATACAGGCATATGATAATTTCCTTTTGCGTCTGGAGGGTGATAAACTCTATATCACGGGATCTGATCAGGAGAATTATCTCACGGTGGCAGTAGACGTAATGGATGCTTCAGGCGACGGAGAAGTTGCGGTAGGCTCGCGCCGTCTGCTTGAAATCACAAAGGAAGTGTCGGCCCAACCGCTTGAAATAGAAGTGGACGACGATACTTTTGTGGTGAATCTAAGATTTTCCAGCGGTGTGTTTCAGTTTCCGGGTATAGATGGCAAGGAATATCCAAGAAAGAAAGCTGCGGAAGAAAATGAAAAGATTCATTTCACGTTGCCGGCGGAAGTAGTGAGAAAAGGCATAGAGAGTACACTTTTTGCTGTAAGTCTGGACACGATCCGCCCTATCATGACAGGTATACTGTGGGACGTTAAGCCCGATAGAGTTATCTTTGTAAGCTCGGATACTCATAAACTTGTGAAGTATACCAATTCCCAAAAGGAGCCGGGCATAGAACATAGCTTTATCTTCCCCAACAAACCGGCCTCTATCCTTCGGACAATAATCAAGCCGGATGATACAGATATAGACATTGAAGTGGATGACAAATCGGCCACCATCAAATTCGGCAACGTAGAGTTGTCGAGCCGATTGATCAAGGGCAACTATCCTCCCTATGACCGTGTAATACCAAAGGAAAATCCGTTTCATATGACGGTAAGCCGCGAAAGTCTGCTCACGGCCACGCGTCGTGTGTCACTCTTCGCCAGCCAGGCGAGCAACCTTGTGAGAATGGCTATTTCGGAAGATAATATAAAGGTATCGTCGCAGGATATAGATTATTCTACCGAGGCAAATGAGAATGTGCCGTGTCAGTACGAAGGCAATCCGATGACTATTGGCTTCAAGGCGGAATACATGAAGGAAGTGCTCTCCAATCTTCGCGGAGACGAGGTGCGTATCGAACTCAGCGATCCGGCGCGTCCCGGACTGTTTATGCCCGAAGACAAAATGGAGAACGAGGAGATCGTAATGCTCCAAATGCCAATGCAAGTATTTGAATAATAGTTTCTGATAGAAATGAAGCTGAATATAACCAGACCTCTGATATTTTTCGATCTTGAGACCACCGGTACCGATATCGCCAAGGACAGAATTGTAGAGATATCCTACGTAAAGTTGATTCCCGGAAAAGAAGAGCCTGAAAAGAAAACGCGTCGGCTCAATCCGGAGATGCCAATACCGGCAGCTGCTACTGCAGTGCATCATATCACGGATGAAGATGTGAGGGACGAACCCACATTCCGTCAGATAGCCAAATCCCTTCTTTCGATTTTTGACGGATGTGACATAGCGGGCTACAACAGCAACAAATTTGACCTGCCGCTGCTCATAGAAGAATTCAGCCGGGTGGGAATGCCGTTTGATTTGGCAGGCAGACGCTTGATTGATGTGCAGAATATATTCTACAAGAAAGAGCCCCGCACACTGACCGGAGCGTTGCGCTTTTATTGCGGCAAAGAACTCGACAACGCACATTCGGCGCTTGCCGATACGGAAGCCACTCTCGAGGTGTTGATGGGTCAACTCGACAAATATGATGATTTGCAAAACGATATAGACTGGCTCGCCGACTTCTCGCGGATGAACCGCAACGTAGATTTAGCCGGAAGGATAATTCTTGACGATGATAATGAGCCCGTATTTAATTTTGGCAAGCACAAGGGGGAAAAGCTGAGGAATGTATGGAAGCATGACAGAAGCTTTTTCGATTGGATGCTGCAGGGTACTTTTGCAAAAAACACCAAGGACGAAATAATGAAATTTCGCTTCAAGATGATGAATTCCAAGTAACCAAATGATTTCATATGGTATCCACACTTAAGGGCAAACACATAGTGCTCGGCATCACGGGAGGCATCGCGGCCTATAAAAGCGCTTATCTGCTTCGGCTTCTGATAAAGAAAGGAGCCGAAGTGCAGGTTGTGATCACTCCCAACGGGAAAGAATTCATCACACCGGCCACGTTGGCGGCATTAAGTGGCAAACCTGTGGTAAGCGAGTTTTTTGCGGCCAACACGGGAGAATGGCATTCACATGTGGACCTCGGCCTCTGGGCCGATCTGATGATTATAGCTCCCGCTACAGCCTCAAGCATAGGCAAGATGGCCAACGGAATAGCCGACAATATGTTGATCACGACATACCTGTCGGCAAAAGAGCAGGTTATGGTTGCTCCAGCCATGGATCTTGACATGTGGCGCCATCCGAGCACTCAACGAAACGTCGCTGTGTTGAAGCAAGACGGAGTGATAATCGTGGAGCCGGCAAGCGGAGAACTTGCCAGCGGGCTTACCGGTAAGGGAAGGATGGCAGAGCCCGAGGAGATAGCGGAAGCGGCGGAAAGGTATTTTGCCAGCCTTCAGGATCTGACAGGAAAAAAGGTGGTGGTGTCGGCCGGACCAACTTATGAGAATATAGACCCGGTACGCTTCATAGGAAACTATTCAAGCGGAAAAATGGGCTTTGCCATTGCGTCGGAATGTGCTCGGAGAGGAGCGGAAGTAACGGTAGTGGCTGGCCCTGTATCAGATTCTTTGGAACTTCCGCAGGGAGTGAAAAGGATAAACGTGGTGTCGGCGCGGGAGATGCTTCAAGCCATGACCGAGGCCGCGAGGGGTGCAGATATAGCGGTCCTTGCAGCGGCTGTCGCCGATTACGCGCCGCAGACATGTGCCGATCATAAAATTAAGCGTGGAGGCATAGAGCAACTTTCCATCAATCTTGTAAGAAATCCGGATATCGCCGCTTCTTTGGGAGTATTCAAACTGGAAAGGAATAACAGCGGTCGCCCCCTTATGCTCGTGGGATTTGCTCTGGAGACGGACCATGAACAGGAAAACGCGCTTAAGAAATTAAGAGAAAAAAATCTGGACTTTATAGTGCTGAACTCGCTTAGAAACGTCGGCACGTGTTTTGGCACGGACAACAATAAGGTGACGGTATTCAGTGCAGACGGTACAAGCAGGAAATATCCCGTAAAGAGCAAGCATGAAGTAGCCCGGGATCTGGTAGATCTTATATCAAAATCTTCCGAAGATCGATAAATAAAGGCGGAAGGTTTTCTCACAGTGAGTCTCATCGGAAGATTTGCGATTAGGTCCGATTGAAATAAAGAGTGCAATTCAGCGTTTTATAAAAAGACATACCAAAGAATATGAAAACTTACAAGACAAATAATATATTAAAGGTATTGCTTTTTATCGCTTTATCATTGACGGCGGTAACGCTGCAAGCACAGGAATTGCACTGCACGGTAGAGATCAATACATCCAAGCTTGAGGGCACCAACAAGAGTGTGTTTGAGACATTGCAGGCCGCAGTGTCGGACTATTTTAATGAGACAAGATTTACGAATGCCACATATGCCCCAGTGGAGCGCATAGAATGCAGATTTTTTCTTACCGTGGATGAGTATAACGATGACCGCATTAAGGGAGAGCTACAGGTGCAGTTGTCGCGCCCGGTGTATAATTCCACTTATACCACTACTCTTTTTAACTTCAAAGACAGTAAGATAGATTTCGAATATAAAGAAGGAGACCCATTGATATTCAATGAATCTACAATGGAGAGTAATCTTACGGCGATTCTTAATTATTATGCATACCTTTTTCTGGCTCTGGACTCCGACAGCTTTGCACCGTTGGGCGGGCAACCGTATTGGGACCGGCTGGCATCGATAGTACAGATGGCACAGAGCAGCGGCGAGGTGGGCTGGAGAGCCTTTGAAGATACCAAAAACCGCAGTGCGGTGTTGCAGGCTTATACAGAAACCGCCGGAGGAGCCCTGCGTCAGCTCCTCTATGATTATCATCGAAAAGGACTCGACGAGATGGTGACCAGTCCGGACAAAGGCCGGGCGGCGATATCAGCTTCATTACCGCTGCTAAAGAAAGTATACGATGCCGCACCGATGTCGGTGGGACTATCAATCTTCCGGGATTCAAAGCTTGACGAACTTGTAAACGTATATTCAAAGGGATCTGATACGGAGCGCAAAGAAGCCTACGATATTTTGCAACCCTTGTACCCTACGGAAAACGAACGTCTTGACAAAATACGCAAAGGCGACGAACAGAATTGATAAAAGATGCTTGAACGCTTAACGATAGAAAATTACGCACTTATCGACACCCTCCGGCTGGAGCCCGATCGCGGGCTTTCCATCATCACGGGAGAGACGGGTGCCGGCAAGTCCATAATGTTGGGTGCCCTCGGGCTTCTGCTTGGGGAAAGAGCCGATTCAGGCGTGATAACAGACAAAAGCCGCAAGACGGTGGTAGAGGCGGAATTCTCTTCACTACCCGATGGCGTGAAGGCATTGGTGAAGGCTATCGACGATGAATATGACGGGGGCACTCTCACCGTGCGACGCGAAATATCTCCCAATGGGCGCAGCAGGGCTTTCGTATGCGATACACCCGTGAAACTGCCGGAATTGACCGCTGTGACCTGTGGTCTTATTGACATTCATAGTCAGCATAATAATATGTTGTTGTCTCGACATGATCAGCAACTTTCACTCATCGATTTATTTGCAGGAAACGCGCAATTGCTGGCCGACTATCGTCATGAATTCAGTGAATATATACGTCTTCTCAAAAGAATCAGAGATATCAAGGAAGAAAACGAGCGGAATCGTGTGAATCGAGAAATGTATGAGTACCAGCTCGAACAGCTCGATAAACTTGATGCAAAGCCCGGAGAACTTGAAAGTGTGGAAAGAAGATTCGATATATTGAGTGATTCGGAAGAAATCAGGGAGAATCTCACGTCGGCTCTGGATGCCCTTTCCGGGGAGAATTTTTCGGCACTCTCACAGGTGGCACGGGCTATTGAAATGACCGATCGTGTGGATATGGCTCTGTTCGAACCTGATACCGCTTCCGCTTCGGAAGTGGTAGCGACGCTAAAGGATTTTACTATATCCGAACGGCTCCGGCAGGTGAATATAGAACTGAAGGATATAGCTGAAACTCTCGGGAAATATGCCTCGGAGGTGGATGCTGACCCAAACGAGTTGGAGCGTGTCACGAATAGAATGAACTCGCTCTATGCGGCCAATCGACAATTCAGGATTTCGGAGCCGGACGGTCTGGTAAAGATGCGTGAGAGTCTGCGCGAGAAGTTGGGAAAAATCAGTGGAAAGGATGAAAATCTGCAAGCTCTCGAGCAAAAGGCGAGGACTTCGGCCAAAAATATACGGCAAAAAGCCAATCTGTTGACGGAAAGCCGCAAAAAAGGAGCGGAGGAATTCAGTGAATTATTGAACCGTACGGCCCGGCCCTTGGGCTTGACCAATCTGCAGTTTGAGGTAGAAATGGACAACGGTAAGTTTACCCGCGACGGTGCAGACGTGGTGAGATTTATGTGTTCCTTTAATAAGAACATGCCGATGCAGGATATGATTAAAGTGGCAAGTGGTGGAGAAATGAGCAGGTTGATGCTGAGCATAAAATCCATAGTGGCCGGCAGGATGAAGCTTCCCACTGTAGTCTTTGATGAAATCGACACGGGGGTGAGTGGAGAAATCGCGGATAAGATGGGAGCGATGATGCAGCAGATGGGAAGCACCACTCAGGTTATCACAATTACCCATTTGCCGCAGGTGGCAGCCAAAGGGGCCCGTCATTTCAAGGTATATAAAGAAGATAATGATCTACGCACCGTATCTTCCATCCGAATGCTTGATGACGAAGAGAGAGTGCGTGAGATAGCCGGAATGATAAGTGGAGAGAAACTGAATGAAGCGGCACTGAATGCCGCCCGCACGCTGCTGAGTTGATTCGAAAAAACAAATGGAATATGATACCTAACAAAGGGAAAAGAGAATATAGAGACAAGAGAGAAAGGCAGGACTTCGTGTTCGGTATTCGAGCCGTGACAGAAGCAATAGAGGCTGGCAAGAGTATTGATAAGGTGCTGATGAGAAAAGATTTGAGCGGAGACCTTGCAAAGGAGCTTACCTCTAAGATTCATCAATACGGAATTGTGGTGCAGAAAGTGCCGGTGGAGAAACTCAACCGCATCACGATGAAGAATCATCAGGGTGCCATAGCCTTGATGTCGCCCGTGGAATATGATCGGTTAGAGAATATAGTGCCCGCTCTTTTTGAGGAGGGGATGACACCGTTGTTGCTTCTTCTTGACGGAGTGACAGACACACGCAATTTCGGAGCCATGGCCCGCACGGCGGAATGCGCCGGGGTTGACGCCATTGTGATTCCGGAGCATGGCTCGGCCACAGTGACGCCCGAAGCTGTGAAAGCTTCTGCCGGAGCTCTGTTTCACATCCCGGTATGTCGTACCCGAACGATTTCGGAGGCTGTAAAATTTCTTAAGGAATCGGGCTATACCGTGGTGGGAGCATCGGAAAAAGGAAGCGGAAGTTATACGGAAGTGGACTACACAGTGCCCGTAGCGATAGTGATGGGAGCTGAGGATACAGGGATATCGCCCGAGGTGCTTCGGCAATGCGACAAACTTGCCGCAATACCGATTATGGGCAACATTGGATCGCTCAATGTGAGCGTAGCCGCCGGCGTGATGATGTATGAAGCGGTGAGACAACGTCTGGCCGACGGTATGCAGATTTGCGAGTGACAAAAGAATTTTCTAATTTTGTATCGAAAACAGACGTTGAAATCGGAGAAAAAGCGAGCGAATAAATGCAGATGAACGCTGCATAAGCATATAAAGCAGAGTCTTCTCCGGCAAACGATCCGTCTTACGTAAAAAATAGAAGTGATTTCATAAAGAGTTATGATAAATCGAGTTCTGATTCGAGTCAAAGTAGTGCAACTGCTTTATTCCTACCTGCTTGTAGCAAATCCATTTAACCTTGAGAGCCAGCCAACGGCACCCACTAAGGAGAAGCGTTTTGCCTATGCGTTGTATCTCGACACCATGCTTCTGATGGTAAGAATAGCCGAGAATATAACAAAACGCGGGGGCGAGAAGCCCCTTTACGACACCCGCTTCATAAGCCGCGTAGTGGGCGACGACAGAATGCGTACGCTTCGCCAACAGTATCTTTCCAAGGATTTCCCGTTGGAAAGTCTTGTGCCGGTACTGACAGAAGTAGTGAAGGAAAGTGGAATCTATAAGAAATATGTGAAAAACGGTCAGGACTGGAATCCGGAGGAAGATAAGGTGTGGAAAGATATCTTTGATACCCTTATCATAAATAATCCGGAATACAATGCCGTATGCGCACGCCGTGAGAACTATTCTCTTCGGGGAATGGAACGAATGCGCGGGATGGTGGATGAAACTTTTAAGAAATTTTTTGCTTCGGCCGATCACCTGCCCGATGCGCTCAAGACACTGCAGGTAAGTCTTCTGAAAGCCAGAGAACTGTATATCCGCCTTCTTCAGTTGCCAATAGAATTGACGGAGTTGCGCGCACGGCAAATAGACGACGCCCGCCATAAATATATCAAGACGCAGGAAGATATAAATCCCAATATGCGCTTTGTGGATAATGAATTTGTGAAAGCATTGGCAGCGGATCCCGAACTTCATACGAATCTTGAGACATTCAAGTTTTCATGGCTTAATGAAGAAGATCAACTGATGAGGTCGTTGCTCAGGAACATCATGGAGAGTGAGATATACGAGCGGTATATGAACTTTCCGGCCACAGATTTCAACGAAGACTGCGAGTTTTGGCGCCAAATATACAAGAATATAATCCTGCGTAATACGGATTTCCTTGAATTTATGGAGGATAAATCGGTATATTGGAATGATGATCTTGATATAATCGGCACTTTTGTGCTTAAGACTGTAAGACGATTTCAGGAAGGAGCCACACGTCCGATTCTACCCATGTATAAGGATGAAGAGGATGCCGCCTTTGGAAAGGAACTTTTCAGCTATGTGATCACAAAAAAAGATATATATCGAAACATGATACGCGATGCCGTATCGAAGGTTGGATCATGGGAAACAGAGCGACTCGCGTTTATGGATGTGGTGATAGTGATGACCGCCATGGCCGAAATTCTGAATTTCCCCAAGATACCTCTTAATGTGAGTTGCAACGAATATGTAGAGATCGCCAAATGCTACAGCACCGGCAAGAGTGGCTCGTTTGTAAACGGAGTGCTTTCTACAATCATAGGAGATCTTCAGCAGGAAGGCAAGCTGTTTAAATAATCAGCGAAATAACTGAAGAATATCCGGGTTATATTATCCATAAAAGAATCAACAAATTTTATAATACGATAAACAATGAACCAAATTTTGGCCACAATTTTGCTTCAGGAAGCAGCCCCCGCCGGGGGAGGCATGTCGAGTCTGATAATGATTATCGCCATGGTTGTGATTTTCTATTTCTTTATGATTCGGCCGCAGTCGAAGAAGCAAAAAGAGATTAAGAAGGCTCGCGAAGCCATGAAGAAGAATGATAAGGTAGTCACTGCAGGGGGTATACATGGCCGCGTTCGGGAAATGCGCGAGAATACTGTACTTGTTGAGATTGCGCCCAATGTCACCATCACCGTAGACAAGGCATCTGTATATCCTGACGCGGCTACATCCGACAAGCCCCAGAAGGAAGAATCCAAGGCATCCAAGAAAGAAGCCAAGGAAACTGAAATGGTAGAGGAAAAGTCCGAAAAATAAAAAGTAGAAATGCCGTGGAGAGGCTTCTCGACGACTTTGGAGCCGGACGCTTCTTTCCAATATCCGATCCCATAATCAGACAAACAGTCATTTTGACAAATTGACAAATTGACAAAATGATATTTTGTCAAACCGACAAAGATCCGGATCTTTAAATTGGCTGTATATTGAAATTCAATAAGGAAGGACTGAAAACGATATATCATAACCTCAAGAGGAGGCGCTGGTTTCATAACCTGCTCCCCTTCTTGGGATTTGTGCTTATATCCCTGCTTTTTTGGTTTGTTCTTGCCATGAACGATAATGTGCAGGAAAATCTTACCGTACGCATCAATATATCCAATTCTCCGGATACGGTGACGTTTATATCAGTTCCTCCACAGACCATCCATATTACGGTTCGAGATAAGGGCACCAATATATTTCAGGTGGCAGCGTTTCGCAAGCCGGTGGTTAATTTCAATTTTCGGGACTATGCCGAAGATGGAATATTCAGAGTGTCGAGAGGAGATTTTCAGTTGGCCCTTAAAAATTTGTTTGGCCCGAATGCGCAGATCACCTCTTCATCGATTGATTCATTGCGACTTCTATATACGGTGGAACCGGGCAAGCGGCTGCCGGTAAAGGCAAATTACAAGATATCGTGTGCCAATGGCAAGACCATAGCGGGCAATCTTGTATGCGATCCGTCGCTGGTCACTGTTTATTCTTATGGAGATGTTCTCGATAGTGTGACTTATGTGAGAACAGAACGCATCGTACTGAAAAATCTTGAAGAACCCACCAAGGTAAAAGTGAAGATAAAGCCAATAGCCAATGTAAGGGTGATACCGGATGAGGTGACGGTGACGGTGCCGATAGAGCCGTTGGTAAAAAAGACTTCGCAGGTGGAAATCCGGGTTGTCAACGTGCCGGATGACAAGGATTTGCTTTTGTTTCCCCAGAAGGCAAAGGTGATTTATTATGTACCGATGAGTCGCTTCAGCGATAATGATATAAGAATTTCGGTATATGCTGATTATCAAGATATCGCCAAAGGATATCATGAGAAACTCCCGCTTCATATAGAAGGAGTGGCTTCATATATAGTAAAGCCGGAACTTGCGGATGCCACTGCGGAATATACAATTGTAAACCGATAGGAGCCAACTAATTCAGATTATAATGAGATTGATTGGAATTACAGGAGGTATCGGGGCTGGCAAAAGTGTGGTGAGTAGGATTTTACGGTTGCGGGGTGAATTCGTCTATGATTGCGATTCCCGGGCAAAGACTCTGATGGACAATTCTGTCGAACTCCTTACTGCCCTTCTCCAAAGATATGGTGAGGATGTAGTGAATGGAGGTATTATAAACCGAAGGGCACTTGCTTCTATAGTTTTTGGCAGCGATCGGGAGCGTTTATGGCTCAATTCGCTGGTCCATGCCATGGTGCATGATGATCTTGATAGATATATACATCATCACGAAAAAGATCGTGTGTATGTGGAATCTGCAATCTTGTATGAGAGCGGTCTGGCAGTTCGTTGCGATGAAATATGGATAGTGGATGCCCCTGAGGCTCTACGTATAGAGAGAGCCCTTGCCAGAAGCGGCTTGGCTATGAATGAAAGAAACAAAGCTGAGGTGCGTCGCCGAATAGAGAGTCAGAATCGGGAAATGACTGATCTGTATGCATTGACTGTGCCGAAGAGAAAAATATACAATGACGGCAACAATGCTCTTCTCAATATTGTTTAGGTAAATGGGGTCTTACGTTAATTTCACTGAAATAAGACTTTTTACAGCATCGCCCATCCGAGGCGGGCTCCTGCAATTCTTAATTTCGTGACATTAGGTCTGATATCTGAGTAGACTCAGTTATTAATTATTTGAACAGTGACATAAAAAATTTTTTTGAAACTATGACAGATACTCCCGTTTTATTGCTGACCGGATATCTCGGCAGCGGAAAAACCACTCTCCTCAATTATATCCTTAAAAATGAGAAAGGAATAAAATTCGCTGTAATAGTAAACGATATAGGAGAAGTAAACATAGATGCTTCTCTGATACAGAAAGGGGGCGTGGTAGGTCAGGATTCAAATTCCGATGATCTTGTGGCGCTTCAGAACGGTTGTATATGCTGCACACTTCGCACAGACTTGATGAAGCAGATAGCAGACATCATAGATGCCGGGAAATTTGACTATATAGTGATAGAAGCGAGTGGTGTCTGCGAACCTGAACCTATCGCTCAGACTATTTGTCAGATGGAGCAGATGGTGAATCCGACTCAGGCTAATGCCGGACGTCCGCGGCTTGACTGCATCGTCACAGTAGCCGATGCTCTCAGATTAAAGAGTGAATTCGGATGCGGAGATTCACTCACCGCCGCTCATCTTGATGAGGAGGCCATAGAAAACCTGATCGTGCAGCAACTGGAATTCTGCAATATCGTACTGCTGAACAAGATATCGGAAGTGACCCGTAAAGAGGCAAACAGGATCAGGGATGTGATCAAGGCCTTGAATCCATCTGTGCGTATAATAGAATGTGATTATGCCAAAGTGCCGCTTGAAGATCTTATAAATACGGGAGATTTCAATTTTGGGAGAGTGGCTACAGGTGCCACCTGGGTGCGTGAAATAGAGCGTGATGTGGATCCGGAAGAAGAGGATAAGAAACATCATCACCACGAGAGCGAAAATCATGAGGATCATCATGACCATCATGACCATCATCATGATGAACATGGCCACCATGATAATGAAGGACATCACCACCACCATAATGATCACCATCATCATGATGGAGAGGGAGAGGCTGAAGAGTATGGTATCGGCACTTACGTATACTTTCGCCGCAGACCTTTTGATTTGAACAAATTTGACCGTTGGGTTAATCTCCATTGGCCCAAAAATATAATCCGGACCAAGGGCGTGATGTATTTCAGTAATAACAGAGACATGTCTTTGCTGTTCGAACAGGCCGGAGTTCAGAAGACTCTTCAGCAGGCCGGCCTTTGGTATGCCACCGCCCCGAAGAAGGAGCTGGAGCAGTTTCTGGCTGCTGATGCACAATTGCGGCACGACTGGGATCCGGAGTATGGTGACCGGATGATAAAACTTGTGTTTATCGGCCGTGAACTTGATCGAGAGAAGCTGGCCTCCGAACTCGATTCCTGTCTTGCCGAAAATTGATATAAACCGACATAAGAAATAGCTGAAAAACCTAAGGAATAAGTGGAAAACCTAAGGAATACAAGGAGTAGAAGCCTCCTTGTATTCCTTAGGTTTCAGCTTATACCTTAGGACTTTTGAGCAGGACTTCGGTTTACGAAGAATATTCCTATGAAGATAAGTAGAGTGGCAAGAGCCTTTATAATGCCGAAATCGCCAACTCCGAGGGCCACGGCGATAATGGCGGCGAACACGGGTTGAAAATAATTGTACATGCTCACCATGGTGGGTTTCAAATATTTTTGGGAAAACGGTATGGCAAGATAGCTAAGGAAAGTGCCGCATACTATAATATACAGGAGCTCAAACCAGATATCGGATCCAAATGAGAGGAAGTCCACGTGTAGTAGAGCGGGAATGCAGCAGGGCACGTATGTAAGGGCCGCAATAACAAACATCCATTTCATCATGGTGAAGGCAGAGTATTTCATGATGACATTGCGAAACACCACGTAGTAAATTGCCGCGCAAAGTTGAGCGGTGAGACACAGGCCGTTGCCAAGAAGAGGATTTGAAGCCTTTGCGGAGTCTCCGCTGCCTATTACAAGAGCGACTACACCGACAAATCCAAGAATGACACCGAATACCTTTCCGGCCGTCATGGGAAATCCGAGCAAAATAGCGGAGAGGATCATTGTCAGAATGGGAGTCATCGAGCTCATCACGGAAGAATCCACCGGACTTGTAAACCCGATGCCGAGGATAAACAGGCCTTGGTTGGCGCTTACCATCAATATCGAGCAGAGCAGAATTTTCCACCAGTCGCCGCGATCGATTTTTTCGCGTGGTGCCACGGAGGCGGGGAGAAGAAACGAAAACAATAGAAACAGCAATGCACCTCCGGCAATTCTTACGGCGGAAAGTCCTAAAGGTGTAAGTGCGTCTTTCAGGAGAATATCTTTGGATACAGGCGACATGATGCCCCATCCCATATTGGCTAAAAACATGGCAATATGAGCTTGCCATAATCTTTTTTTGTGAATGTCGTTAGGAATCATCATGAATGGAGATTTGAGAGGATTTGGTATGTTTTAGTAAATTAGGATCTTATGGTAGGTAATATTAGTTGGCGGTTGTCTTTATACGCAGCCCTCGGCGGTGTTGGGTGCGACCTGATTCCGCGGACTTTGCCGCCGACATGCCGGATTGGTGTGATTTAACGTTGGGAGTAGCCACTGCGGTTTCTGATCTCTTTACGCGCGGGGCGGCAAGACGGCCCGTGGTGGATTTCTGCTTTTTTGTGGTTCTTTTAATGATTTTAGGTGTTTCGGATATTTCAGAGGACTCCACTCGTTGAATCACCACATGTTCCAGACAGTCGGAGAAAGCCATCGTACCGACGGAGCAGCCTGCGGGTACATTCTTGGGCTTGGTAAGACGGTAGCAACCTTTGAAAGCCTCGTTGCCGATAGACCTTATAGAGTTGCCGAGGAAAATCTGTCCGTTGAGAGAACTGCAGTCTTCAAACGCACCGACACCAACGGATATGGCGGAGGAGGGTAATGAAATTCCACCGGTGAGAGAAGAGCAACCGGCAAATGCATAGTCTCCGATCTGTTTAAGTGACGCAGAAAGCTTCAGACGTCCGTTCAGGCCCGTGCAGTTGGCAAAGGCCATGGACCCTATTGATTCTACGTTGGGCGTGAATTTAAGCGGGCCTGAAAATCCGGAGCAATTGTAGAAAGCGCCTTGGCCGATGCTGCGCAGAGCAGTTGGGAGAATCAGAACTCCGCTGAGTCCGGGGCATTCGGCAAACGCTTCGTTTCCGATAATTTCAAGGTCATCCGGGAGCACGAGATCTCCGGAGAAACCTGAGCAACCGTAGAACGCGCCATCTCCTATTGTCTTTACGTCGGGCGATACGTCGATAATGCCTGTAAAGCCGCTGCATCCCCGGAATGCCTGGGCTCCGATGGTATGGAGCATGTCGGGCAGAAGAAGTTCTCCTTTAAGACCGGAGCATCCCATGAATGCACCTTGATCAATGATTCGAAGACGAATGGGCAGCTTTAGGTTGCCGTCAAGACCTGTACAATTGAGAAAGGCATAGGGGGAGATTTCTTTTACAGTGGCGGGGATGCGGAGCTCTCCGGAGAATCCTCGGCAGTGGCCGAAGGCACCGTCACCGAGGATAATGCAGCTTGGGGGAATTATGATTTTACCGGTCAGACCGGTGCAACCCCAGAAGGCGTAGTCACCGACATACATAATGGTGCTCGCCAGATTGATGCTTGTGATTTTATTGCAATTAAAGAAGGCATAGTCGTCAATACCTGTCACGGCATAGTAGGTGCCTTCAAATTCCACCATCTCCGGGATATTTACTGCGGTGAGCGATGAATACGCCCTGTCGGAGTCGGAGATTTGGGATTCATCGAATTCAAGGGAAGTGATTTCGAAAATCTCATTATGATGGGTTACTTCGGCCCGTTTGGTGGTTGTGTCGAGATTATAGTAAAGATTACCGAACGGCACATTGTAGATTATGCCGTCGGCCGAAGGAGTATATGCGGCGAATGAGTTGGCAAAGGTTGCGAAAAGCATGGAAGCAAGAAGTGTCGCTTTGGAAAGTGTGTGCATTAGTAATATTGTATTTCTCGTGTAATGGTATAGTCTATCATTTGCTTTTTGGTCCAGTTTCCATGAGAATCGGACTGAAGAATCTTTTCGTTGTAGATCACCGTGGAAGAGAAGCTTTCGCTTCCGTCGGTACCCACTATAAATACATCGCCATGAGGTTGCTCCACACGGGTGGCGAGGCGGCCGTCGGTGTTAAACGTTAGTTTCATGGCAAGTTCTGTTGCCACGTTGTCGAGCTTGCGATATACGTTGATTGTAGATGCGTCTACCGGGCGATATTCATAGGTGCAGGATATTTGCTTGCCGTGGCTATCCTTGGCTTGAGATGACCGTATGAAACCGTTTTGATATGTGGCGGAGCATTTTTCGATATCGTCTTCCCAGGCGTTGGGGTAACTGATTCCTTCGCCTACTGTGGAAGTGAAGAAGCCGTTGGTGTCAAAGTTGTAGGAAGTAAGGAATTTTTCGGAGGGTGAGAATTCGGAGATTTCGTTTACGCTTTTTACATTTCCTTTCAGTCCGAGTCTGGCTTTGTCGGAGGGGAATGAATAGGCGACTCCGTCGTCGGTGGTAAACGTCATCCCGTCGGCATTGAATTCAACTCCCGGGCGAGGTTTCGGCTCCCTGTTTGCAATCCAAATGGCGATACCCGTCAGGCACCCGATCAGAATTATGGCGGAGCAAATAATGAGAATGTGCTTAAATTTACCTTTTTCCTGTCGGCTGCTTGAAGCAGGTGTGGGATCTTGTTTATCGGAGTCAAAAGGAGTCTGGTATCTTGCTTTATAATCCTCAGGTCGTGTATATACGTATTTGGGAGTAGGGTTGCCGTTTGCATCAGTGGGTACTGCACCCTTATCAGGCCGCTGGGAATTAATATTGGATTTCGGTTGATTTTTAAAATTATTGTCCATTCTTGTAATAATCCATATCTCAATACTCCACAAAGTTATTAAATTTCTAAAAAGAAAGCAAATTTGGCGGCTACACGGAGATTGAGGTTGAGTATGGATAGAATAATATGGCGGCAGTGCAGAAAAAAAGCGCAGGGAATGTCGGAGACGACATTCCCTGCTATAAGAGTATGTGGGTAAGAATCGGATTATTTATTTACCTGAAATTTGTTCCAACCGTCTTTGAGATAAGCGATGCTCTGCTCTGCGGCGGCAACACCGGCGTTGAAGTTGGCTTCGGCAGTCTGGGCACCCATCTTCTTAGGAGTGAAGAACACGCGGGCAGCGAATTTTTTCTCAAATTCTTCAGCAGCGTCGGGCTTGATGTCGGAGACATAGCGGAGGTCGGGACGCTCTTCAAGAGCCTTGATCAGACCTTCTTCGTCGATAACTTCCTTGCGGGCAGTGTTGATAAGCACACCGTTTTTGGGCATTTTCATTACCAGCTCATATCCGATGCTCTTCTTGGTCTGGGGAGTAGCGGGGATATGGAGGGATACGAAATTGTTGCGGGAGAAGAGTTCGTTTACATCGTGAAGGGGGGTAACGCCTTCAGCTTCGATCACCTCGTCGGGAACGAAAACGTCGAGAGCTTCAACGTTCATACCGAATCCCTTGGCAATGCGGGCCACGTTGCGGCCAACCTGACCGAAAGCGTAGATACCGAGGTTTTTGCCTTTGAGTTCGGAGCCGGAGGTGCCGTTGTATTGGTTACGACACATCATCACAACCATACCGAAAACGAGTTCGGCTACAGCGTTGGAGTTCTGGCCGGGAGTGTTCATCACACAGATCTTGTGGGCGGTAGCGGCTTCGAGATCGATGTTGTCGTAGCCGGCGCCGGCGCGAACGATAACTTTCAATTTGGGAGCGGCGTCCATGACAGCGCCGTCGATTTTGTCGCTGCGCACGATAAGGGCGTCTGCGTCTTTAACGGCGTTGAGCAGGTCTTCGCGGTTGCCGCGTTCCACAACTTCGAGTTCGTTGCCGGAAGCGTTGATTGTATCTTCGATAGCCTTTACAGCAGCGGGAGCGAAAGGCTTTTCAGTGAAAACGAGAACTTTCATCTTTAGATTTGGTCAAAGATTAGTGTTTGGCTTCGAATTCTTTCATGCACTCTACGAGAGCTTCAACGCTTTCCATGGGAAGAGCGTTGTAGAGGCTTGCGCGGAAACCGCCTACGTCGCGGTGGCCCTTAATGCCGACCATGCCCTTGGAAGTAGCGAAATCGAAGAATTCCTGCTCAAGGTCTTTGTATTCGGGTTTCATTACGAAGCAGACGTTCATGATGGAGCGGTCTTCCTTGTTGGGGATTGTAGCTACGAACATCTTGGAATTGTCGATAGCGTCGTAAAGTTTTTCAGCTTTGGCGATGTCCATCTTTTCGATTTCTTTGAGACCGCCGAGGCTCTTGTAGTATTTGAGAGTCTGGAGAGCGGCGAAGATGGGGAGCACCGGAGGAGTGTTGAACATGGAACCCTTGTCAACGTGAGTTTTGTATTTGAGCATTGTGGGGATCACACGTTTTACCTTGTCGAGAGCAGCGTCCTTAACGATGCAGATAGTCACGCCGGAGGGGGCGAGGTTCTTCTGTGCGCCGGCATAGATAAGGTCGTATTTGGCTACGTCAACGGGGCGTGAGAAGATATCGGAGCTCATGTCGGCGATCATGCGGCAGGGCACGTCGGGATCACGACGGATTTCGGTGCCGTAGATTGTGTTGTTGGAGGTGAAGTGGAAGTAGTCCACGTCAGCGGGCACTTTGGCTTCGAAATCTTTGGGGATATAGTTGTAGTTTTTGTCTTTGGAGGAAGCTACTACGTCAACTTCACCGAAGAGTTTAGCCTCTTTGATGGCTTTGGAAGCCCAAACACCGGTGTCGAGATAAGCGGCCTTGGTGTTGAGGAAGTTCATCGGGGCCATTGCAAACTGCAGGGAAGCGCCGCCGCCGAGGAACAGTACGGAGTATCCTTCGGGAATCTCGAGGAGTTCCTTCACGAGGGCTACGGCTTCGTCTACTACGGCCTGAAATTGCTTGCTGCGGTGGGAGATCTCGAGGATGGAGAGGTCCATGTCAGCAAAGTTGATGATAGCATCAGCTGTGTTCTTGATGGTGTACTGGCTCAGAATGCAGGGGCCAGCGTAAAAATTGTGTTTTTTCATGATTGCTCAGTGAAATTTTAGGTTGTTCAAAATTTTTTACAAAAATAGTCTTTTTTTTTGATTCTACAAAATCCAAAACTCTTATAGACTCCATTCCAAAAAATGTTATCGCAATGGCTGCTGCTTCCCGAATTCATGTTTCTGCGGGAAATCTGCCTCCATAAGTGGCGACCCTACGTTGAGATTCGGTGAGTTGTCTTTCCATAAAAATAATGAATGCCTATGTCTTATGATAAGCTGACGGATAGCTGAGCTATAGTTTTTCGGGGAGGCTGCTGATTAGGTCAATGATTATTCGGTCAGAATGCATTATTGACTGTGGAGTGAGAATAAGTCCGGTATCCGTAGATCTTATATCTACCGAGGACAATCTCGATGCGGCATCCCTTAGGATGCGGGCATTGCCTTTGCCAAAATCTTTTGAGAATCTGTCAAGGTCGAGACCTTCGGCGGTGCGCAGAGAGAGCATAATTCTTTCCTCCATCAATTCGGTGTCGGAGAGATTCTCTTCGGCGTGGAATGCAGTGTCGGGTGGAGGACAATCTCCTCCGTAATGGCTTAGGTATCTTTTGATATCGGCGGGATTGGCTCTTCTGGTGCGGTATCCGTCATAGCTATGGGCGGAGGGCCCGATTCCGAGATAAGGATCTCCTGTCCAGTAGGAGGAATTATGGATGGATCTGTACGACGGAAGTGCGTAATTGGAAATTTCGTATTGTTCGTAGCCAGACTTTGTCAGTTCGTTGCGGATAAGGGTGAACATCTCCAATGACAGTTTTTCTTCGCAGACTTTTATGCGGTTTTTGTTGGCAAGAACGGTAAGGGGAGTGCCTTCTTCATACATCAGAGAATATGCGGAGATGTGTTGCGGCCTGAGATTAAGGATACACTGTAAGGTATATTGCAGGCTATGTAGGGTCTGGCCCGGTATTCCAAACATAATGTCGAGGCTTATGTTGGAGAAATGTTTTTGCAGGATCCGAATCGCATTCAAGGCGCGGGAAGCGGTGTGGTTCCTTCGGATTGCGGAGAGCTCGGAATCCACGAGAGACTGGACGCCCATGCTGATTCTGTTCACACCCATTTCGGCCCAGCGGGAGGCGTTCTCATCGGAGACGTCTTCTGGGTTGACTTCGAGAGTGAACTCTTTTACCCGGTAATTATCGTCGCCAAGAAGCGAGCGGGTCATCAAAGGAATTTGGGCCAGATACTCTAAGGGCATAAGAGAAGGGGTGCCTCCCCCTATATATATGGTATGGAGAGGAGAGGGGAGTTCTGTAAATCTCAGTCGCAATTCTCTGGCGAAAGCCCGAGACAGGCCATTCCAATCAGCGATGCGGGCTCCGGCGTTGAAAAAATCGCAGTATATGCATTTGCTGCGGCAATACGGTATGTGGACGTAAAGGCCGCCGGAGCGTCTGGAGGATATCTGAGGGATGATCATATGCAAAAGTAGGGTTTAAAATGCATAACCACAAGATTCATCTGAAAAAATCCATAGACAAAAAGGATTTTAGTGATTTTTTCAAGCTTTATGCTTTGTAATAATATTTTTTTTGTAATTTTGGTTTTTCTCACGATTTGCGCCTTCAATATGGAAGAAACCTATACACAAATAGACTACAGTCAGATAATAGATGCCGCCGCCCAAAAGGTGTTTGATTCGATGCGACCACGGGTAAGTGAAGAAGATATGGATCGTCTGCACAAAGCTTATGAGTTGGCTAGGGAGGCCCATGCATCCCAGAAGCGTAAGACGGGTGAGCCCTACATACTCCACCCGATCTCGGTGGCGCTGATAGCGGCCGAAGAACTTCATCTTGACGTGAACTCCGTGATAGCCGCGTTTCTGCATGACGTGGTGGAAGATACGGATATCAAGCTCGAGGAGATCCAAAGAAGATTCGGATCTGACGTGAGTTTTTTGGTGAAGGTGGTGACCAAAGTCAAGAAAAAGCATTATGAGATGTCGAAGCAGCTTGATAATTTCAAGCAGATGCTGAATTCCATCCAGACGGATATCCGACCGATTTTGGTGAAGCTTGCGGACCGCCTGCATAATATGCGCACGCTCTCTTCAATGAAGCCCGACAAGCAGATGAAGATTGCCGGAGAGACCGATTATTTTTATGCACCGTTGGCTACTCGCCTTGGACTATATAATGTGAAGACAGAACTTGAAAATCTGAGTCTGAGGTTTCGTGTGCCATATGAGTATGAGAGCCTTGTGTCGAAAATAGAAGCTGATGAGATAGCAAATCGGCCTCGACTGGATTCTTTTAAGTATCAGATACTCTCCTTGCTGGCATCCAAGGGGATAGAGGTTAAAGTCAAGAGTTCGTATCGACAGCCCTATAGCTTATGGCGCAAGATGAAGAAATATGGAGATGATTTCGACCATCTGAAATATCGTCATTTTGTTGAGATAGAATTCGACGCGGACAAATACGGAGTGCCGGAAAAAGATACGGTACTTGCCATATATTCCATACTTACGGATCGTTTCAGAGAGAAACCGGGGGGAATCACCAATTATGTGGATGCTCCCAAGGAGAACGGTTATCAGAGTTTCCACCTTAAGCTGCTGGCGGATTACGGACGTTGGGAAGAGGTGCATATCAGCAGTTCGCGAATGATTCGTAATTCAAAATACGGCAGTTTCAGCGAGCAGCCGGCCGAGAATATCAAGCGATGGATATCGAAGTTCCGAAGTAACCTCAAGGCGATTTCCAAGAGCGGCCAAAAAGAGGATGACGTGCACAACTTTATAGAAAATGTGGTGGCATCCTTCTACAACGATGACATCATGACCTTCTCTCCGAAGGGGCGTCCGGTGGTGCTTCCCCAGAAGGCCACGGCCATAGACTTTGCGTATGAGATACACACCCAGCTGGGCAACAATGCAAAGTATGCACGCATCAACGGTCGACTTGCCTCCATCAAGTCAACCCTGCGCAGAGGCGATATTGTGGAGATATATACAGATTCCGAATGCCATCCCAAGGCCGACTGGCTTGACCATGCCGTGAGTTTCAAGGCCCGTAAATTCATACAGAATTATCTTGGCAGCCGAAAAAAGCCTGAATATAACCGATGCCCCGTATGCACGCCGCTTCCGGGTGAGGAAGTGATAGGATTCACGGAGCAGGACGGGAGCGTGACCGTACATCGGAGGGATTGTCAGGTGGCCATCAAATTGGCATCGAAATACGGCGACAATATCGTGCCGGTAGACTTCAAGGCTGACCATACACTCTATCCTGTGGAATTCACCATCCTTTGCATAGATCGGGCCCATATGATTATTGACCTCGTGGAGTGCATATCCAATAAACTGAATCTCTCCATACACAGTATCAATACCGAGTCCAACGACCATATAGTGAACATCAAACTGCGTCTGGGGGTGCATTCCTACGAAGAGCTGCGCATGATTCAGGGCCATATTCACGAGATCCCGGACGTAGACGAGGTGCAGGTGGCGGCCCTGAAATAATAATAAGTCCTCCCGACGCATAGCGCAGGAGGACGTAACAAAAGGGGGTTGGATTCCATCTTATAAAGACACGGGGCTCTATATATCGGAAGCCGATATGGATTCGGGAGGAGTAGAGGGAGGATTCTTGCTTCCGAAGATTTTGGAGAGATATTTCTCCTGAAAGTGTTGGAGCACGTCCCAGAAGCTCGGCACGAAGAGAGTGCCGATAATGGCGTTGAGAGCCATGCCGAAGACTACGGCAGTGCCGAGCTCGATGCGGCTGTTGGCTCCGGCGCCGGTGGCAAACATCATCGGCATTACTCCGAAGACAAAAGCGCAGGCCGTCATCATGATGGGACGGAAACGAATTACTCCGGCATCCTGGGCAGCCTTGCGAATATCAATTCCGGCTTTTCGGAAGTCCATGGCATATTCCACAATAAGAATCGCATTCTTGGCCGACATGCCAAGCAACAGGATCAGACCGATTTGTGTGTAGATACTCACACTTTGTCCCATGACGAAGCAGCCTAAGGCAGTGCCGAGAGCGGCGATCGGCATACTGAGCACTACCGCTATCGGACTCGTCCAGCTTTCGTATTGAGCGGAGAGCACGAGGATGGTCATGATGATGGCAAACACGAGCACGAACGTAATGGTGGTGTTGGCCTGCGTCTCCTGATAAGCCTCGCCTGTCCATGCGTAGGAATAGTTGGTGCCTAAAGTTTCTTCCACGAGTTCCTCCATAGCCTTGATAGCCTCGGATGAACTGGTGCCTTTGGAAGGGGTGGCCGTGACGGATGCTGTGGTATAGAGGTTGTAACGACTCACACTTGGATCACCCATCACCGGCTCCATGGTGGCGAAAGTGGAAAACGGCACCATCTCGCCTTTTGAATTGTTGACACTCAGTCGGTTTATATCATCCACGAAGGCACGGCTCTGACCGTTGCCCTTGACGGTGACTTGATAGATGCGGCCGAATTCGTTGAAGTCATTGACGTAATTTCCTCCCATGTAGGCAGAAAGAGTGCTATAGACGTCGTCGAGGTTAACGCCGGTCATTTCAATTTTATCCCGGTCGATATTTATCCGGTATTGAGGCACTGCACCTTGATACATAGTGGTGACAGAGGCCAGACGGGGATCCTTCCGCGCGGCGTCTTCAAGACTTTGTATGGCCTTCATGAGTTCGGCCCCTCCCAGATTGTTGATATCCAGCAATTGCATCTGGAGGCCGGAAGTTTCGCCAAGTCCGGGAATGGAAGGCGGATTAAGGGAGAATATCGAAGCTTCTTGATATTCAGTTCCTATTTCATCAACCATTGCCATCAGTTTATCGATGCTTTCTTTGCGACCGCGGTCTTTCCAAGGCTCGAGAATCACCATCAGCGAACCGCCGTTGGATGCGTTGCCACCACCCATAAACGACATTCCGGAAATGGCCATCACATATTTGATGCCGGGCACTTCCTTACGCACACGTTCCGACAGACTGTTGACCACTTTTTCAGTGCGTTCGAGCGAAGCACCGGTGGGCAATTGAATGTTGGTCATGAAATATCCCATGTCTTCGCTGGGAATATAGCTTGTCGGGATGCTTGTAAATCCCCAAATACCCAGAAAAGCGATTGCGATGAAAGCCAACATGGTGACAAGGGGTTTGGCCAGCATTTTATTGACAATTTTGCCATAAAAATTCTCCACTTTTTGATAGCCGGTGTTGAACCATCTGTAGATGAAGAATTTGCTGTCGATATGAGGTTTAAGGAAAAGAGCGCAGAGAGCCGGGGTGAGAGTGAGAGCATTGAATCCGGAGAAAGCTGTGGAGACGGCGATTGTGAGAGCGAACTGTTTATAAAGGGATCCGGTGATACCGCTCACAAAAGCGGTGGGAATAAAAACAGAGAGAAGCACTAGTACTTCGCCAACCACAGGACCTGTAAGTTCGCTCATTGCTTTTTCGGCGGCCTGCCTTGAGGTCATCTCACCTTTGTCCACAATTCTCTGGCAATCCTCCACAACAACGATTGCATCATCCACCACAATGGCGATGGCCAGCACAAGGCCAAACAGAGTGAGGGTATTGAGGGTGAATCCCATGATTTTCATTATGGCGAAAGTGGCGATAAGCGACACTGGAATTGTGAGCATAGGGATCACCACGGCCCGCCAGTTCTGAAGGAAAATCAGAATCACCACCATCACGATCAGACTGGTGAGAAGGAAAGTGCTGAGAAGATCGGTGAGTGATTCCTTCACATAATCAGTGGAATTCATCACAACGTTGTAATGCACACCGGGAGGGAAATAAGCACTGAGCCGGTCAAGTTCCTTAAGGGCACCGTTGGCCACATCGATGGCATTGGCGCCGGGACGCTGACTCACGCCGATAAGGGCCGTCTGTTTGCCGTTGACGTTTGTGACCACGCTGTAGCTTTCGCTGCCAAGATCAATCTTGGCCACATCTTTAAGGCGAAGAATGCCGCCTTCATCGTTTGACCGCAGAATAATATCACCGAATTGATCGGGCGTCACAAGTCGTCCTTGACTCACCAGAGTATATTCAAACTGGGCATTTTCATTGGAAGGCTCGGCGCCGACGCTGCCCGCGGAAACTTCCACATTTTGGGCCCTGATGGCAGCCTCCACCTCCGAAGGAGAAAGATTACGCATTCTCATGGCCTCCGGATCAAGCCAGATACGCATACTGTAGCTGCCCGAACCGAAAGCCTCGGCCTCTCCCACACCGTCCACACGGGTGAGAGGGTCCACGATATTAAGGTTGGCGTAATTGGTGAGATAAAGAGCGTCATACCCGCTGCCTTCATCGGCTTCGAGGGTGCAGAACAACACTTGGTTTGACGAGCGTTTATCAACACTCAATCCCTGTTCCACCACTGAAGAAGGCAATTGTGAGTTGGCGCGCTGCACGCGGTTTTGCACTTCCACGGCGGCATCGTCGATATTTGTGCCGTTTTCGAAAGTCACGGTCAGCATATAGCTGCCGTCGCTTGAAGAACTGGAGTTCATATAAAGCATGCCTTCCACACCGTTGATTGCCTGTTCGATAGGTACACCTACGGCTTCAGCCACCGTTTTGGCATCGGCACCGGGATAGCTTGCCGACACCATCACTGTGGGTGGCGTGATGTCCGGATATTGTGCCACCGGAAGGGTAAAGACGGTCATTGCACCTGCCAGAACCATCAAAATAGCCAATACAGTGGCGAAAATAGGCCTGTCTATAAAGAATTTTGAGAACATAGTTTCGAGATTGAGATGTACACAATTGCGGCAAATCAAATAAAGATGGTGATTGTCGGTAAATATTGTTTCACGAACTCCGGGGCGGTGTCATTTGGAGAGACGAGGTTTCACTTTCTCCCCGTCGCGGACCTGAAGGAGAGCCTTTGTCACGTAACGTTGTTTGGATGTGAGACCTTTGGTGACTACCCTCAGGGAGTCCTGATAGAGTTCTCCCACTTCAATGGGGGTATATACCACTTTGTTGGAATCATTTACCACATACACATATTTTCCGCGCTGATCGGTGGCGATGGAGGCGTCTTTTATGAGCAGGGCGTGCGGACTTGTGCCGTAAGGCAGGTTTACGGTGCAGTACATACCGTCTTTAAGAATGCTTCCGTTATTGTCCGAAATACGGCTCTGCACAAGGAGGGTGCCCGTACTGGAATCCACGGATGGAGATTCGTAGCTGAGGTCAATGGTATAGTCACGTCCCACGGGGGGATTAAACGTGATCGGAACCTTGCGAAACATTGGATTCTTTATGCCGCCGCTATTGTCCATGATTTGCTGATATTCTCTGTCGGAGACGTGAAACTGCACTCCCATGTTGCGGTCATCATAGATTGTGGTCAGCACTACGGGAGATCCTTCGCCGCCTACATAGGCACCCTCGTCGAGCACGGCCGCAGAAGCGATGCCTGATATCGGCGCCTTTACCTGGCAGTAGCCGAGATTTGTGCGGGCAGTCTGCAGAGCAGCCTCCGCGCTTTTGATGGCTTGGGCTGCCTGATCGAAGTTGCTCTTGGACTGGGCTACGTCCATCTGCGATACGGCATCCGTCTTCACAGCCTTTTTCATCGCCTCATAGTTACGGCTGGCGTATTCATATTCGCTGCGTGCCGTGGCGAGATTCGACTCGGCGGTGCGTACAAGATCGGCGTATTTGGCGGATTCTATGGTGAAGAGAACCTGTCCGGCGTTCACTCTTTGTCCGTCGGTGTAATGTTGCCTAAGGATCAGACCGTTGACGCGGGCCACAACCTGGGCCTCATCCTGCGTGTATACTTGTCCGGGATACGTATGGTGAAGCACTATGGAATCTATCGTGGGATAAGCCACGTCAATCTCAGGAGCGGTCTGCTGACGATCCTTGTCATTATGCTTGCAGCAAGTGAATATTGATGCCGACAAGGCAGACATCAAGGTTATAATAAGTATTGGTTTAGCGTGAATTTTCATAATATAAGGGAATCTTAAAAACGGTAAGGCCTATACAATCTTAACATCAAAATTAAAGTATTGTTTGAGCCGCCGGTACACGTTTATTTCTGAAGCGCTGAAATGTCCCATCCGCCACCGAGCGATTCGTAGAGTGCGATGAGATCTGCCAGAGCGTTGCCTTTGGATGAGATGAGGGAATTTCGGCTTTCAAGGAAAGTCATCTGAGCATTGGCCACTGTAGTGAAATCGGTCAGGCCGAGTTTGTAACGCTCCACTGCATAGTCGAGAGTCTTTTCGCTTTGCTCAAGAAGCTGGGAGTAAAGATTTATTTCCTCCATGTCCGAAGCATAAAGATGGAGATTGTCGTTTACTTCAAAGACAGCCTGCATCACGTCGTAATTATACGAATCCACGGCAGCCTGCAGGTCGGCTTTGGCCATGGCTACGTCGGCTTTGCGTGCAAAACCCTCAAAAATGGTCCAGCTGAGTTGTGGGGCTACGCTCCACGTCAGCGACTGCCCGCTCCATATATTCTTGAGATTGGAGGCGCTGGTGCCGAAAGTGCCCTGAATACTAAGCTCCGGAAGAAATTCCTTTTTGGCAATACCGACTTTGGCCGCGAGAGCCATGAGTTGATATTCGCTTTCCACGATGTCCGGACGTCTGCGCAGCAAATCCGCAGGTACTCCCTGAGGGAGTGCAAGTTCGGGATTTGGAAGGAAAGATGCATACTCCACTTCCTTGGGAAGACCTTTGCGATATACACCACACAGAAGGCCAATGGCATCAATGTCGGCGTCGATGGAAGCTTTCAGAGCCGGAACGGTGGCTTTGGTGGTGAGCACCACAGACTTTGCCTGAGCCACGTCGAGTGCTGAAGCGAGACCGACTTCAAAACGCTCTTCGGTCAATTTAAGGATTTTTTCCTGACGGTCAATATGGTCGAGGGCTACTTCGAGTTGCTCTTGAGAGCAACGGAGCGACAGATAGGTCTTGGCAAGATTTGTGATTACGGTCACGTTAATGGCAGCGCGGTCGGCACGGGAAGCATCAAGAGAAGCCTTCGAAGCGTCGGCATTCGCCTTTACCCGTCCGAATACGTCGATTTGCCAGGAAGCATTGAATCCCATTGAGAAATAATCATCCCGTATTGCTCGGCCTGAAGAGGATGAGATCCTGCCGCTTTGCTGTTCTTTAGTCCACCCTGCAGACACACCTACGGTTGGATAGTAGGCAGAACGAACCTTTCGGAGAGTTTGACGGGCGCTCTCAATTCTACTGAGGGCCGCGCTGAGTTGCATATTATTGTCCTCGGCCATCTTGATGAGAGTCTCGAGGGTGGGATCATTGAAGGCTTTCCACCACATTTCTGTGCTTGGCATAGCCATAACCGGTAGTGTGTCGGTCTGCCATTGATCGGGCAATGACTGATTGAGCCATTTTGATGATCTTGCTGTGGAGTCGGGCGAGTCTGCATAGACACCCGCCGTGGCTACAAGGATAGCTATTATGGCAAATAGTGTTTTCATAGTCTATAGTATAAGATGAGGATTATGAAACGGAATCTTGGGATTTATCGTTTTGTGCGGATTGATTCTCTTCCATGCGGAAAACCGGGAGCTTTTGGGAAAAGAAAGCGTAGACCGCTACGATGACTGTGAGGATTATGAGTACCCAGGCAGTGGTATGCATAACGTTGCCGATGCCTACAATCGAAGAGCAGATGGCTCCGAAAATATATCCTGCCACTCCGAGTACGGCCGAAGCACCCCCGGCATCGGATCTGCCCTCGTTCATTGCCAGAGTGTTGCTGGCAGTAAAGATCATGCCCAGGCTGAAAATTATCGGGAGCAACAGCAGTTCGTATGGTAAGAAGTGATCGCCAAGGAGAAGATAAAGGGATTCTGCCGACACCGATACCAACAAAATAATTGCAGCTGCAAGGAGTGCTTTCTTAAGGGTATTGAATTTAAGGGCCATCATGGCACCAATGGCTGCCATAATGGAATTGGCACCGACAATAAGACCGAATTGCAACTGACTGAAACCAAAATGAGTCTGCATTATGAAAGGCGCCGAAGATATATATGCGAAAAGAATACCTAAAGCGGCCCCCTTCAGAATGGTATGCACCATGAAGGGAGTGTTGCGAAGAAGTTTGGGGTATGAACTGAATGAACTCCACAACGAACCCTTGAAGCGGTTTGGGGCGGGAAGAGACTCTTTGAGTCTGAACATAGATATCATCAGGATCAGAGCCAACGCAATGAGGACGATAAAGACACCTTGCCAGCCAAACTTCTGGGAAATCAATCCGCCCAACACCGGGGCGCTGGCAGGCGCGAAACCGTTTATTGCCCCTACCACGGCCATGATCTTTGCCAACATCCTCCCTCCGAAAATATCCGTGGGTATGGTGCGTGCGAGGAAATAGCCGCCGGCTGCACCGCAGCCTTGGAAAAACCGACAGGCAATAAAGAAATGGATATTGGGGGAAAAGATACTTACAAAGGCGGAAATCATAAACAAAAGCAGGGAGGCAAACAGAACGGGTTTGCGTCCGTATTTGTCGCTGGCCGGACCCATAAAGATTTCACCAAGACCGAGACCGGCCATGCCGAAGGCCACGCCGAGTTCCACAGAAGGCACCGAACAATGGAAGAATTTTACCATGGAAGGCAGTGATGGCATATACATATCGTTGACAAAAGATCCGAAAGCGCTCAGACCAACCAGATATGTCACAAGAAATCCATAGTTGTAGCCCAATTGTTTGGCTTTTAAAGAAATCTCACTCATAAAGGCGAATTTAGGTTTAATTAATCATCTCCAACTTCCCACATTTAATCTCTGAGATATGCGGTGAGAAAGGAAATCAAAGTATGTATATATAAAGAGTGAGAGCCTGATTTTGTTCATTTTTTTTACTCTCCCCGGCAAGGGCCGAACCTGAGGAATCTCCGGGAAGAAAGTTAGATAAAGGCATCCGGCCCGCAAGTCTGGGAAAAGACTTGCGGGCCGGATGCCTTTATGAAATAAGGACGGAAATTATTCGATTATTCTGCGGGCGCCAACGTACCGATTGAGGTAGTAGCCTTCAAAGTTGCTGATTTTCACACCGCGCAAGCTAGCGTGAATAAAGCTGAACGTGCCTTTCTCATTATCGGCGTTAACTACGATTCCCACGTGGCCAACGGCTTTGCCGCTTCTGGGGGATGTGAAGAAGACGAGGTCACCTTTGCGAAGGTCGCGACGGTCCACTTGTTTTCCTTGAGTGTATTGAATACGAGATCCCGGAGAAATGGTGTAGCCGAGTTGTTTGTAGACGTAGCTTGTAAATCCGGAGCAGTCAAACTGGCTGGGCCCTTTGGCACCGTGGACGTATGGTTTGCCGATGTGACGGTTGGCTTCCTTGAGGAGGTCGTTGATAAGAATCGAGCCTTGGGCGGATACACCGGGGAGGCTATTTTCACGACTCTTGACGTCTTTTTTGATGAGATCGTTAATTACTGATTTGTCGAGACGGCTTTTGTTGTCGGCGAGTTGTGCCTTGTGAGCTGCCTTGTGTGCTTCTCTGAAGGAATTGTGTTTTTGAGTGGTCTGCGCTGCACCCATAAGGCTGCAAGACGCTATTATTATTGCTGTAAGTGCTGTTTTAAGAAATTTCATTACTTGGTTAGTTTGAATGCCTTTACGGCTATCGGGAAGAATCCCTTTTGATTTTACGCTTACAAAATTACAACAAATATTTTTGTAAAACAAGTCAAAATCACTTATTTACAATTTAATTAACAAAAATTCACACTTTGCACACCTTTTGTAGGCGTGTGCACTTTCGGAGTTTTTTACTAATCCAAGCGTGATTTTTCTCCTTTATTTCGTAGATTGGAGGTAGAAGAATGTTCCTTTAAAGAAAATTAATTAGCGCAAATTTTCCGTAATTGGATTATCTCATCTTTGACAGTTGTCGAGGAAGATATAGTCCCCTTATCCTCTTATTTA
>JAMPGE010000030.1 GCA_023664085.1 Muribaculum sp.
GTGTACGCACAGGCATTGCCCCCCATATCCTGACCGAAGCCGATGAAAAGAAGTCTATCATGCCGGGATCTCTGCTTTCAACCTTTTTTGGTCTTTCCGAGTCGTTCGGACCGGATGCCTTGAGTTCGGAAAGTCTTTATAAGATGCAGAGCACTGTCATTCGCAACATCGGAATGCACGAAAGCTGCGTGCTTGTGGGCCGCACTTCCGATTATATCCTGCGCGATCATCCGAGGCTCGTAAGCATCTTTATGCACTCCCCTCTTGAGCAGAGAGCCCAAAATATTATTTCCCGCGGCGAAGCCTCCAACTCAAAGCAGGCCAGAGAAATGGCTGTCAAGGCCGACAAGCGCCGCGAAAGCTACTACAACTATTTCACAGGCAGACATTGGGGAAGAGCCGACAACTACGACATCACCCTCAATTCGGCCGCACTTACCGATTCTCAAATCGTCGATATAATAATCAGCTTCATATCTCAAAGATTCAAATGAACTCTTTGCAAAGCCATGGCGTTAGAAATACAACTAAAACCTTACGCCCTATGAAAAATATATCCAATATATTTATCTATCTGGCAGCTCTGGTGGTGGGCATCCTTCTGCTCATATTCCATCAGGAGGGCACTTTGCTCAGAGCCATTATAATAGCCATCGGAGTCCTGATTCTGATTCCCGCCATCGTGGTCTTCATCCGCAGTTTCCTCCAGCCCAAAGACGCCAACGGTGTTCGGCCAAAACCCCTGTGGTATGTGCTGATCGTGGCTTTGGCCGGTATTGTTTTCGGAGCATGGATGGTATTCACTCCCGATTCTTTCCGCAACTGGACAGTTTACGTATTGGGAGCCATTCTTATCCTCAGCGGTATCTCCGGTTTCGGATTTACCGTGCAGGCGCGCCGTGGGCACCACCTCGGCACAGGCTGGTTCGTGACCCCCACTCTCGTGGCTATCGGCGGCATTATCCTGATTATACTCGGGCCGTCGGTGATAGGCTCTATCGCCAATATCGCTGCCGGTGTGCTCCTCGTGGTCTACGCCGTAAACGGTTTCTCAGCCATTGGCCGTGAGCGTGAGAAAATAGATGAATTGGAAAATGAGGCTACAGATACGGAATCCAAATTGGAAACCGACTCTGCTGAGTCCGCTTCAGACAAAAAAGAAAAAGGAAAAGAAGACAAAAAAGAAGAAAAGCATCACAAGGCAAATACAGATAAGTCTGCCGAATGAGAACACTGAAATAGAACCATGAAATCGGGGAGAGACACGGTCTGTCGCTTTACGCCGGGAGCGTAAAGAGGAAAGTCCGGGCAACGCAGAGCGTCACACTTTCGAAAGGAAAGGCGGCGGTGACGTCGCGGAAGCTGTGGAAGAAAATAACCGCTCGGTGTGCTTTTTGCAATCCGTAGCAAGGGTGAGAAGGTGGGGTAAGAGCCCACCGGCTTCGGCGGTGACGCCGAAGGCCGCACAGCCTGTGAGTTGCAAGACCAAATACACCGGCAGCCAAGGACGGCTCGTCCATTGCCGGGGGGTAGGTTGCTCAAGCTCCATAAGGAGTAGATAAATGACAGACGTCCGTCCACGGGCGGATACATAACCCGGCTTACAGGGTCTCTCCCCTTTTTTACATATCCCGGACATTGACCTGTCCGGGATTATATTATTTTCAACGCCCGTCTATTATACCCTACGATGAGTCTGAAAAACACTATTGTACGAATCTCTGACAAGTTAAAAGCTGTTGTCAATTATTGTCTCAACGGCGTCTGGCAGTCGCAAAAACACACCTTTACAGTGTCTATGATCAAGACTGCCAACCTCTCGATACGCTCTTTTCTCGACCGTGACCTGCAAATGAAGGCTGCCGCCCTCACCTATTATACCGTGCTCGCCATTGTCCCCGCGCTCGCCCTCCTTTTTGCGATCAGCCGCGGCTTCGGTTTTCAAAATCTGATAGAGACTCAAATCTACAATTATTTTCCGGCACAACACAAGGCTGTAGCCACTGCTCTCAGCTTCGTTGACTCTTACCTGAAACAATCCGGCCAAGGTGTGTTTGTAGGTGTGGGATTGATCATGCTGCTCTGGACTCTTATCTCCCTTCTCTCCACAATCGAAGACACATTCAACATGATTTGGGACATTAAAGTGTCGCGATCGCTTTATCAGAAAGTCACAGACTATATCGCGATCTGTCTGATTATCCCGATACTTATGGTATGCTCCTCGGGTCTGGCCATTTTCATGTCGACCGTGGTGGAAGACAACATTTATTTCGCTTTTCTCTCTCCACTGGTAAATCTCATCCTCGAACTCGTGCCCCTCGTGCTTGTATGGTTTGCTTTTGCTCTCTCCTTCTATCTGATTCCCAACACAAAAATCAAATTCAAATATTGCGCTGTATCCGGCGCTCTATGCGCATTGGGATATCAAGTGGTGCAACTGCTGTTTCTCAACGGCCAGATCTACGTCACAAAATTCAATGCCATCTACGGTTCTTTCGCTTTCCTCCCGTTGATGCTCGTTTGGCTGCAGTTATCATGGATGATTCTTCTGTTTGGATGCGTACTCACATACTCCATGCAAAACGTGATGGCTTACAATTATCTCGGCGACATCAAGGAAGTAAGCCATGATTACATGCGCAAGGTAGCACTCGTTGCGGCCTCGGCAATTACATGTCGGTTTGTGGAAAAGAAGGAGCCTCTTACCCGCAACGACATCTCCAAGCTTTACGACCTTCCCATCAGACTCGTAAGCAGAATTGAAGACAGACTCTTCAAGGCAGGTCTCATCTATCATGTGCAGCTTTCGAACCAAAGAATCGGACTCTCTCCCACCTTCAATTGCTGGACATACTCCGCGGCAAATTTATTTGATGCGCTCGACCGTACCGGCAATGATGATTTCATACCTCGATTCAATGAGCTTTACTCCGATGTGGTCAAAATGGTAAATGCCTGGAACGTCAATGCCTGGGGCGATGCCGCCCACGTGCTTTTAAAAGATATAAATCTATGTGAGTGCTCCGTCCACGACAGAATAAAGCACCTCAACGATATATCCCCAGAGAAAAACTCACCGTACAATCCCAGACCTGACGCAGATTTAGACCACGGTTCATAATTCTTTATGATTAGGGAGTCTAAAAAATTCATAGAAATCCTCCAGTAGGCAAATATCAATTCAATTATTAGCAACAGTGATTTTTTGATAAAAAATTGTTGTCATTATAGAGTTTTTTCAGTAATTTTGTCAAATTGATCGAATACTACAAACCCAAAGTTAGAGTACAATATATTATGAGTTACCTTAATTTTGATAAAAGCCTGATGATAAACTTAGAGCAGAGTCTTCCCAAAGAAATGCTCCGCACCAATAAATCGGGCGCGTATCACTGCACCACCATCGTGGGATGCAACACACGCAAGCAGCACGGACTGCTCGTGATCCCCATTCCCGAAATGGACGACAAGGCACACATCCTGCTTTCATCTCTCGATGAGACCGTGATCCAGCATGGCGCTCCATTCAATATGGGTCTCCATCAGTATGGCGACAACGTCTTTAGTCCCAACGGACATAAGTATATCCGGGAATTCTCCTGCGAGTCCGTGCCCACTGTCACTTACCGCGTGGGTGGGGTAATCCTCACTAAAGAGAAAGTTTTCATATCCCATGAAAACCGGATTCTTATTAAATATACTCTCAGAGACGCCCATTCTCCCACAAAACTGCAGTTCCGGCCGTTTCTGGCCTTCAGAAACGCCAACGATCTATGCATGGAAAACACCGCTATAAACAAGGATATCCGCCATATCCCAAATGGTATAGCCACATGTCTATATCATGGTTATCCCGAACTGTTTATGCAATTCAACAAGGAAGTGCGTTGGGTCGACGACGGCCACTGGTACAAAGATATCGTTTATTACAAAGACAGAGACCGAGGCATTCCTTATCAGGAAGACCTCTGGGTGCCCGGTTATTTCGAACTCGACATCCGGAAAGGAGAATCAATCATTTTCTCCGCTTCTACATTTGAGTGCGAACCCTCTTCCTTCATATCTACTTACGATGAGGAACTCAAAACCCGTACGTGCCGCACAAGTTTCTACAACTGCCTTAAGAATTCCGCCGAGCAATTCTATTATAAACGTCCGTCGGGCACATATATCATGGCCGGATATCCATGGTACAACGTTCGCAGCCGCGACGAACTTATCGCGCTGCCCGGTTGTACTCTCGCCATCAACCGCCACGATGAATTCATTCAGATTGCAGATACCTTCGTAAAGGCTCTGCGCAACTTTATCGACAACGGCAAACTCGACGATACAATCCATGAAATAGACCTGCCGGATATTCCTTTGTGGACTATCTGGGCCCTTCAGCAATACCGTCGGGCGTCCTCCACACGCGAGTGTCGTGAAAAATACGGCGAAACGGTGATCAACCTCATAGAAGACATCCGCCATTCTAGAATAATCAATCTCAAGCTTAACGACAACGGTCTGCTCTCCACGCTCGGCTCCAATTCCCCAGTCACTTGGCTTTCAGCTTCGCTCAACGGTGTGCCGATCATTCCGCGCACCGGATATATCGTGGAATTCAACGCGCTTTGGTACAATGCGCTGCGCTTTGCCATCGCCCTCTACGAAGGTATCCCCGAAAAGGCCGACTATATAGCCGGACTTACAGATCTCGCCGAAAAAGTGAAACAAAGTTTCATCAAGATATTCCTCAATGAATACGGGTATCTGTATGATTACGTAAACGGTTCGTACACCGACCTTGAGGTGCGTCCCAACATGGTCATCGCCATAGGTCTGGAATACTCCCCTCTCGACAGAAGACAACGCAAGGCCATTCTCGACCTTGCCACCCGCGAATTGCTCACTCCCAAAGGTCTGCGCTCCTTAAGCCCCAAAAGCTTTGCCTACCGCCCTGTGTATGTAGGCAACCCTACCGAACGCGAACTCACCGTGCACCAAGGTCCGGCACGTCCATGGCTCTTCGGATTCTATGCCGATGCTTATTTCAAGGTATTCGGGCTCTCGGGCCTTTCCTTCATAGAACGTATGCTTATCGGATATGAAGACGAGATGACGGAAGGATGCATCGGATCGCTCTCCGAAATGTACGATGCCAATCCTCCATACACGGGCCGCGGAGCCGTCTCCACTGCCAAAAACGTAGGTGAAATCCTGCGTACCATCAAAAATGTAAGAGAACTTAACAAACTGCAAACCGCTCAAGACAATATATGAAAGCATTAATGTTCGGCTGGGAGTTTCCTCCCCATATCCTCGGTGGACTGGGCACTGCCTCCTATGGTCTCACCAAAGGCATGCACGCCTGTGGAGATATGGATATCACTTTCGTAATCCCCAAGCCTTGGGGCGACGAAGAAAAAGGGTTTGCCCGCATCATCGGGGCCAACTGCACTCCCGTAGCATGGAGAGATGTATCTTGGGACTATGTACAGTCGCGCATCGGCAATCTGATGGATCCCCAGACGTATTTCGACCTGCGCAACAATATTTACGCCGACTTCAACTACATGCGTCTCAACGACTTGGGATGCATAGAGTTTTCCGGCAGATATCCCGACAATCTTTTGGAGGAGATCAACAATTACTCTATTGTGGCCGGAGTGATTGCCCGCACCGTGCCATGCGATATTATCCACTCCCACGACTGGCTTACCTATCCTGCAGGAATCCATGCCAAAAACGTCACCGGCAAGCCTCTCGTGATCCACGTGCACGCCACCGACTTCGACCGCAGCCGCGGCAACGTGAATCCACGTGTGTTTGCCATTGAAAAAGACGGTATGGAGCATGCCGACCATATCATCACCGTTTCCAACCTTACCCGACGCACCGTAATTGAGAAATACGGCATCAACCCAGACAAGGTCACTACCGTACACAATGCCGTGATACCCCTCTCCGACGAACTTCTTCATCTCCCGAAGCGTGAGAAGAAGGATAAGGTGATCACTTTCCTTGGTCGTATCACTATGCAGAAAGGGCCCGAGTATTTCGTTGAAGCCGCCGCCAAGGTGCTTCAAAAAAACAAAAACGTGAGGTTTGTCATGGCCGGAAACGGTGACATGATGGACGCTATGATCAAACTCGTGGCAAAACGCGATATCGCCGATAGGTTTCACTTCACAGGATTCCTCAAAGGTAAGCAGGTATATGAAATGCTTAACGACAGCGACGTATATGTGATGCCGTCTGTTTCCGAGCCCTTCGGTATTTCTCCCCTTGAGGCTATGGAAATGGGGGTGCCTTCGATAATTTCAAAGCAAAGCGGTTGCGCCGAAATCCTCAATAATGTGATAAAGACTGACTATTGGGATATCGACGCTATGGCCGACGCGATGCATTCAATCGTGACCAATCCGGACCTGCACACCACTCTGCGCGATCGAGGCATAGAGGAAATCCACGGTATCACCTGGGACAAAGCCGGCCAAAAAGTGATCACAATTTATAAAAAGGTCATCGCCGATCGCAACAGCTGAGTCTATTATTCATATTGTTGCATTTCTAACCAAGTAAGAATCTAAGTTAAAATTCTCATCCCTACGCTGTCTGATCATTCAGACCATGCAGAATTCCGGGGGTGTTTTATAAATTTTCCAGATATGAAATCAGTTTGCTTTTATTTCAAAATACATCAGCCTTTCCGCCTGAAACGCTACCGCTTCTTCGATATAGGCAACGACCACTACTATTACGATGACTTTGCCGACGACGACATCATATCCCGTCTGGCCGAGCAAAGCTATATTCCCATGGCCAATACTCTGCTCGAAATGATTAAGGAGTCGCAAGGTAATTTCAAATGCGCCATCAGCATTTCCGGCACTGCCATCGAACAGCTGCAGCTTTACGTGCCCGAGATGATTGATCTGCTTAAGAAACTGGCAGACACCGGTTGTGTGGAATTTCTCAGCGGCACATACGCCCATTCCCTCGCTGCGCTTGAAGATCCTCAGGAGTTTTTCCGAGAGGTTAAGATGCACGACAAACTCATTAATTCCCTCTTCTCTCAGCATCCCAAGGTATTTGCCAATACCGAACTCATCTACGATGACGATATCTCGCTGCTAATCAAATCCATGGGATTCAACTATTGTCTCACCGAGGGTGCCAAGCACGTGCTCGGATGGAAATCCCCCAATTATGTGTATTCCTCATGTATGGCTCCGGATCTTAAACTCCTTCTCACCAACAATAAGCTTACAGAAGATATCGCGTTGAGATTCAACGATCCATCCTGGGATGAATATCCTCTCACCGCCGACAAATACGTAGACTGGATAGCCTCTCTGCCGGAAGAAGAGCAAATAGTGAATCTATACTTCTCCATGGATACTTTCGGCACGTTCCTCCCGGCCTCCACCGGCATATTCGATTTCATGAAAGCTCTCCCCAGATTCGGGGCGCAGAAAGGCGTGCAGTTTACCAACCCTTCCGCCATTGCACGAAAACTGAAATCCGTGGGAGAGCTCAATATTCCCTTCCCTATTTCCGACATCGATGAGGCAAGAGACGTGTCGGCATGGAAAGGCAACGATCTGCAAAATGAAGCCCTGCGCAAACTCTATGCCTTGGGTGATCGTGTGAACCTATGCAATGACCGCCGTCTGAAACTCGACTGGGAATATCTCCAGAGTTCCGACCATTTCTACTATATGAGCACCAAGAATCTTGATGACGGTGTGTCCCACTCAGCTTTTAGCCCTTATGACTCTCCATTCTCAGCCTTTACCAACTATATGAACGTTCTGGCCGACTTCACTGTAAGGGTGCAGGAGCAATATCCCGAGGAAATCGGTGATGAAGAGCTCAATTCTTTATTGCTTACCATCAGCAACCAAGCCGCCGAGATCAACGACCTCAACAAGAAAATCAAGAGTCTGCGCAATATTATTGTGGGCGATGATGAAGCCAACGGCACTGCCCACCTCGGAGAAATGGTTCTCGAGGAGGAGACCCCGAAAGTAGACGATATGAAAGCACCTGCCAAGATGTCCACTGCGAAAAAGTCTGCTTCCAAGCCCAAAGCCGGAAAGTCCAAGAAGTGATCGATGAAAGCCAAATTATTGATTTTCCCTACCCTGTGGCTGGCATCTCTTCCCATTGCCGCACAGACCACCCCTGAGGAAGTGAAAGCGGATCTGAACCGTACGGGCGGCGTATACTACGCATATCCCATCACCGATTCGCAAAACACGCCCGCTCCCAAAGGGTACGATCCTTTCTACATTTCCCATTACGGACGTCACGGATCCCGCTATCTCATCAGCGACCGCGACTATGAATGGGTAAGCAATCTTTTGAATGAAGCCCGCGAAGCCAACGCTCTTACCCCTCTGGGAAAGAGCGTGGCTGAAAGGCTTGATTCCATAATGCCGGAGGCTGCGGGCCGCGGTGGCGATCTCTCGCCTTTGGGTGTGCGTCAGCATCGCGGCATCGCTGAAAGAATGTATAAGGCGTATCCTCAAGTATTTAAATCCGGAGGTGCCGACATCTCAGCTCGCTCTACTCTCGTGGTGAGGTGCGTGCTCAGTATGGCCGCTTTCACCGAACGCCTTAAGGAACTTAACCCTGATCTCAACATTATCCGTGAATCGTCCGGCAGGTACATGCCTTACCTTTGCTATCATTCTAAAGATCATGGCAAATATACCATCGACGGCCCCCTGTGGAAAGAGCGATACAGGAAATTCAAGCAGGCCAACACTAATTCACAGCGCCTTGTAAATTCACTTTTTTCAGACCCGGATTTTGTAGAAATGAAGGTGAATCCGGATGATCTCATGTGGGGGCTTTACTGGATTGCATCAGACATGCAAAACATGGAGACTCCTGTGAGTTTTTACGATATTTTCACTCCCGATGAACTGTTCGATCTCTGGCAGTGCTTCAACTACGTGTTCTACGTCAACGATGGTGCCTTTGCCGGAAATGGCTCAAAGGTGGTGGAAAACGCCTTCCCTCTAATTCAAAACATAATCGACACGGCGGATGAGGTGATTGCTGACGGCAAACCCACAGCTACCCTGCGATTCGGTCACGACGGCAATCTGATTCCTCTTGCCGCCGCCCTCCAGCTCAAGGACTGCGACATTGCAGTGGCTGATCCAGATGATTTCTACAAGGCTTTCTCCGACTGGAAGATCGCTCCGATGGCCGGCAACATTCAGCTGGTATTTTTCCGCAACAAGAAGAAGCCGGACGACGTGATCGTTAAATTCATGCTCAACGAGAGGGAGACATCTATTCCCGTGGCCACGGATATCTATCCATTCTACCATTGGAACGATGTAAGAAACTTCTATACATCGAAAATCAAAACCGCAATCAACTGAGCAATCCCAAAATCATACAATAAAAGCCCGGTGAAAAGCCATTGCCTTTCACCGGCTTCTTTCCATATATCCAAATGTCGGGTTATTTTACCATTATCTTATGTCCGCCGGCTATGTAAAGCCCCGCAGGCATACTTGCTTCGCTCTTCCCTTGGGGTGCGATGATGCTCATCACGAGTCGGCCAGTGAAGTCATATACCGCAACGTTGACTGTTTCTTCTCCGGAATTCTCAACCACAATTCCTCCATTGGTGCCGATCACGTTCACTTTATTATCGGCATCAATTGAAATCACTTTTGATTCTGTGGAGATAAATTCGTTGGGCATCTCAAATCCGGCGCAAAGTTCGCCCCAGCTTTGGCCCGCCTTTACGGTAAGACCGCCCAGAAGAGTGAAATCCTGATTGCGTCCGCGGCCCATGATAAAGATTCGTCCGTTGCTCTTGTCATAGGCGATGCTATGGCAGGTTGGCATGGATCCTCCAAGCACCAGACTCCATTCGCCTGTAGCGGGATCCGAAACCAGCGATTCAGCATCATAACTGCGCAGGAAGATACCGAGTTTAGCGTTCATCACATAGCCGTAAACGTACACCTTCTCGGGATGTTCAGGATTGGCTATTGCCTTGAAATATCCTGTGATACCGCCGTATTGGCTCCCAAGGCTCTTCGGGTAAGAATCAAGACTGGTCACTCCTTTCACCCAGCTGCCGTCTTCGGATTTGAGTTTTAGGATAAAGCCTTCCCTCACACTCGGTGTGGAGGAGGTGATACTATTGTCGGCATTGTCAGGATCGGAGATCACTCCGTTGAACATACCCGTGAACCACAGATAGTCGCCGCATACAGTCAGACCCGTGTTTTGGAATCCATATTTATTTTGATACTTCTCACCTTTAAGCACCTTGATCCAAGTTGCGTTCAGATCCGTATCCAAAGCCACAATGACAGGTGTGAATGCACCGGCTATTGTCATATTTTTGCCAGCGAGTGTGATCACATCTCCGTCTGTGCCATAAACGAGCCCTTCCACGAATACTTTGTTTTCGGCATAACTGAGGCTCAATACGTTTTCAGATGTAGCCGTGCCAGTGGTCACAACGTGCGACACATATTTGCCGTCTCCATCGAATTTTACAATGAAAAGGTCGCCTACTGTCTGTTGGGGGTCACCGTTCCAAGTGGATACGTTGTGAGGGGTGAGTACGACGTCGCTGCCGCTGATGTGCATCGGATTGCGGTAGTTGCCACCGATATACACGTTGTTTTGTGAGTCGCAGGTAAGCGCGGAAGACTTGATGGCTTCACTCTGGAAATCGGCATAACTGCCGGAGGCGGCTGCCGCCGGAGTGCGGTCGCATTCCAGGAAGCTGAGCCACAGCAGTGAGCCGTTGGCGTCCATACGGCCAACGATCATCTTCTGATAACGCTTCTTATCCTTGGTCCATGCGTATTTCCATTCTTTTCCGGTGCCGTCCACCAGTGTCAGATCTTCCCACTGGCAGTCACCTCCCATATCGGTGCAGCGTACCTTGGCACTGAACACTACACCGCCGTCGGTAGTGGCTGCAACCAGACCCTCATTGGTTGAGTAATCTCCGGTTGTGCTGTGAAGATTCCATATCACGTTGCCGTTTTGGTCGGTCTTGAGTACGCAGAGATTATTATTATGCGATGTGCCGTTGGGATCATAATCAGATCCTTCAAAGAGTTTTTCACCTCCGAAGAGCACTTCCCGGCTGTCATTGTATGTACCGGCCATCATGTGCCAGTAAAGGTTACCGTCAGAACCGAGCACTACGTTCTCACCGATATCGCCGGCAGAGGCGTTGCCAGTGGCATTATTGTAGGCGGAAGCTCCGTCAAGGAGTTTGCCCCACATGGCTGTGGGCTTATCCACGGCTCCCATCGACGCGAAGGCCGTCAAAGCTCCGGCCATAAGCGTAAGTGTCACTTTGTTTTTCATATCATAAATCTAAATTATTTTACAAGTGTTTTTTTACCGGCAACTATATATATACCGCTGTTCAGATTAAGTTCTGTCTTTCCTTCTGCATTCACTGCAGCGACTATGCGACCTGTCATGTCAAATACTTCCACGGGGATGGCTATACCGTTGTTTTCGATAGTGAGGGTACCGTTGCCTCCATATACCTTCAGGTCGTTTGCTGTCTTTGTAAAGTCCACGCCGCTCGATATCTCCTTCTCTTTGGGCATGCTGTAGGCTGCAGTGAGTATGCCCCAACCCGCAGGTTTGGCAAATACCGTGCCTCCGAGCACTGTCATGGCGGCGTTGCTTCGCGCGGTGATGAAGAGTCGGCCGTTTTTCATATCGTAGGCTGAGGCCTGACATGATGCCATCATACCGGAGCTAACCAGCATCACGGCGTCTTCGGGGTTGGAAACAAGTGTCTCTGCATGGTATTTGCGCAGGAATACACCCACGTTCGCATTCATTCCATATCCGTAAACAAACACGTTTTCACTATCTTCGGGATTGGGATAAACCTTGAAGTAGCCGGTGAGTGCAGATACGCTATAGTCGGTTTTGCTCATTGTGGCGGCTTCCCAAGCTCCTGTGGCATCGTTGAGTTTAATTAACATGCCTTCGCGCAAGGCTGCCGAGTTGCTTACCGTGTGGGTTGCATCGGCCTGATCGGTGAATTTTCCGGTCACCTGTGCGGCCACCCATACGTTTCCATCGAAAGAGTTGGTAGATCCGTTCTGGTAAGCCAATTGATTGGATGCTTTCTCTGCCTTGATGGGAGTGATCCATGAAGCTGTGAAGTCTGTATCGGCCTTTACTATCGTCAAAGTGGCAGCTCCTTCAAGAGTAAAGGTTTTGCCGCCGAAGCTTGTCTGCTTTCCATTGCCTTCGAGATAGAGCTGCAGATAAAGCTTATCGTTGACGATATCCATGCTGATCATCTTTTCCGAAGTAACGGTTCCAGCAAGGGTAGCGTTGCTGAGATAGTCTCCTTTGGAATTGTATTTGATAACAAACACATCGCCGATCTTGCGCTGGGCATTGCCGTCCCAGTCTGTGGAGTTATGAGGGGTGAGCACTGTGTTGCTTCCCTCGATACTCAGGGGTGTGCAATACAGACCACCTAGATAGATATTGTCGTTGGAATCAAGGGCAAGCCCCTGGCATTCAATGGCATCCGCACAGAATGCGGAATCGGTAATTTTCTTATAGTCGGCGTTTACGAATTTCACCCATTGCAGCTTGCCGTCTGAGGAAATGCTGCCAAGCATCACGTTGTAATATCTGCGGTCGGCATTGCTGTCGAAGGAGTATGTGTATATGGAGCCGGTGCCGTCCACAAGACGGATACCTTCGCTTTCAAAGCCTTCCGTGGCCCGCACCTTGGCAGAGAATACTATGTCTCCTGCGGTTGTGGTCTGGATGCTTCCGGAGTTGTTGGAGAAGTCTCCGTAGTTGCTATATAGTTTCCAAACCGGTTTGCCGTCGCTGTCTGTCTTCAATATGCAAAGATTATTGTTTTGGGAGGTGCCTTCATATGGCGCGCCCTGAAAGAGTACACTTCCTCCGTAGTTTACGTCGGGCATGTCGGTCGTTGTGCCTCCGATCAGGTGCCAATAGGCATTGCCTTTGCTGTCGGTTGCCACTCCTTCGGATTGGTCACCGGCCGAGGTTGCACCGTCAAACATGTTGCCCCATAAAAAACCGGGGGTAGTAGTCTGGGCCGTTCCTACCAATGTACCAACGAATAAGGCTACTGTAGCTGTAAGGATTTTGTTCATATTTTTGTTAGTATTCGTTAAATTTTGTTTTTCCGGTTGCAAAATTACCCACTCGGATTTTCTCAAAAAATAGACTGTTTTAGGTATTTTTTTGGGGCCCCGGTGTACGTCAATTTAAGCTTTCGCTCCAATAATGACTATTTGTCGGTATTGCCGAGTGGAATCTGAGGTTGTAATTTTGTACCGTTCTAAATTAGGAGACGTTTACTCTTAAAGGCTTCTTCTCATATCGAACAATACACTATATATGAACAAATTAATCCTATTCATAGCAATCTTCTCCGTTTCTTTCCTACGATCCTATGCGGCATACGTGACTTTCTCGGGTACTCTGACGGATGCGTCTTCTTCCGAACCGCTCCCTTTTGCCAGCGTGCTTCTCATGCCCGGCAACCATGCTGCCATTTCCGATGAAGAAGGGCATTTTTCCATGAAAGTGCCTTCCGGTTCCTATACCCTTTCAGTGTCTTATCTCGGATACGACAAGTTTTCACGAAAACTTGTTATCTCCAAGAATACTGTGCTTCCCATAAAATTGACTCCCAAGGAGAATACACTCAAGGAAATTACCGTCACCGCCAAAGAAAGCGACGGACTCACGAGTTCTTCCCGTATTGACCGGGATGCCATGGACCATCTTCAGCCTACTTCTTTCACCGATTTGCTCGAACTTCTTCCCGGCAACATCTCCCACAACCCCGAAATGGGTAAGGCCAACACGATAAATCTGCGCGAGACGGGCAATCTGAGCGCCACCGGCGAAAAGTCCGACAATGCCGATTACGCCATTTCTTCTCTCGGCACTGTCTTCATGGTGGATGGAGCACCAATCAACGGCGATGCAAATCTGCAGGGGATAGGCACTGCTTCCGACTCCCCTTCCGATGCCAGAAACATCACCAACCGCGGTGTGGATATGCGTTCAATCTCCACCGATAATATCCAGAGCGTGGAAATTGTGCGCGGTATCCCCTCGGCTGAATACGGCAACCTTACAAGCGGCATCGTTAAGATTCGCAGAATCAACAAGTCGACTCCTCTTTCCGCAAGATTCAAAGCGGATGAATACAGCAAGCTTTTTTCTGTTGGAAAAGGTGTGGCGCTCGGCGTGTCTCCCTTCATTCTAAATGCAGATCTCGGATACCTCGATTCCAAGTCCGATCCAAGAAATAACCTTGAAAACTACAAACGTCTCACCGGTTCTCTCCGTCTGAATTACCGGAATCAGACCGAGAAGTATAATCTTGCTTTCAATATCGGTTTGGACTATACCGGTTCTTTCGACAATGCCAAAGTCGACCCGGATCTCTCTTACCTTAAAGTGGATGAATACAAGTCTACTTTCAACCGTATGGCTCTCACCACCGACTGGAATCTTGATCTCAACAAAAATGTGGTGTTCAACGATTTTAACATCAACGCCTCTTTGAGTTATCAGATTGATCGCCTTCACAGACGCAAACAGGTAGCCCCGCAAAGGGCTTCCGTGGCACCTACCACTATGGCTCCCGGCGTACACAACGGCCAGTATCTGCTGAGCGAGTATATCGCCGACTACACAAGCGATGGCCGTCCGTTTAACATCTTCCTTAAAGCCCGCGCATCGGGCACACGCTCCCTCAACGTCATGACCAATGACTATAAAGTGGGCCTTGAGTGGACTCTCTCCAAAAATTACGGCAAAGGACAGGTCTATGACCTTACCAAACCTTTGGCCGCAGCCTGGACTTCTCGTCCGCGCGCTTTCCGCGATATCCCGGCCCTTCAGGTGCTTTCGATTTTTGCCGAAGATCGACTTACGCTGAATCTCAACCGCAGCATTCTCTCGCTGCAAATCGGCTTGAGATCAATCATGCTCCCTTCTCTGTCTGCAAAGTATTATCTTGCCGGACGTCCGTATATCGATCCCCGTGTAAATGCCGCGTGGGACTTTCGGCTTGGATCTTCCTCTGTCAATTCTCCCGTGATTACCGTTGCCGGCGGCTACGGTCTTACCACAAAAATGCCCACCATTGATTATCTTTTTCCTCAGGAGCATTACAACGACATCATCCAACTTAACTATTACGACGTAAACCACCCTGCCGAGCATTCCCTGATCAACATACTTACCTATGTAGACGACGCTGTGAATTATGATCTCAGACCGGCCAGAAACCATAAATGGGAGGTTAGGCTCGGTCTCAGTTGGTTGGGCAACCGACTCAGCGTAACCTATTTTCAGGAAAATCTCAACGATGGGTTCCGCTATTCCACAATCTACGATTCCTTCTCTTATCGTAAGTATGACGCATCCGGTATAGTGTCCGGCGACCTTACCGACAAGCCGGATATCAATTCGCTCCCTTACGAGGATGCTAAAATCCTCGACGGTTTCCGTAGAGCCACCAACGGCACAAGCATTCGCAAGCACGGTATCGAATGGCAACTCAATACGGCCCGTTGGAAAGCCCTGCGCACTTCCCTTATCGTTTCCGGTGCCTGGTTCCGCTCCACCTATTCCAATTCTCAGATGTTGTACCGCACCGTCAGCGATGTTGTCGACGGTGTCCCCGTGTCTGACAGATATGTGGGCCTCTACGATTACCGAGACGGACGTGTGAATGAGCAGGTCAACACAAATTTCATGTTTGATACACAAATTCCCCGGTGGGGCTTGGTATTTACCACCACGTTGCAATGCATGTGGCAAGTGAAATCCACACGTCTGCCCATCAACGGCATTCCTTTGCAGTATCTCGCCGCGGTCGACGGCCTGCTCCACGATTATGAACCCTGGATGCATTCCGACCCTACTCTCGGCACCCTTATCCAGACATATAACGAGGATTCTTTCCGAACCGTGAGAATTCCTTTCGCCGGATATCTTAACATCAAGGCTACCAAAACTCTCGGTCGGCATTTCCGAATCGCTCTGTTTGTAAACCGTATTATCGATTTCCTGCCGAAATATTACAGCAACGGGCTACTCGTGCGCCGTTCCACCAACCCTTATTTCGGTATGGAACTAAATATCACCCTGTAATCCACCTATAAAATGAAAATTACCAATATATTTGTTATTTCTGCGGCATCCTTAGCCGCTCTGTCGTTCGCTGCCTGCGACGATGACAATATGCTTGGACGGACCTACTGCAACGTTTCGGTTATGGTCAATTTCCCCGACGGCGTCAATTCCGATAAGATATCGAATCCCGTTGTATCTTTCGAAAATGTAAATACCGGTATCGTGAAGGAGTTTAAAATCAACAATCAGTCCGATTCATTTGAACTCGCTCCCGGCCTCTACAACGTCACTTATCAGGCCGACTGCCATCTTGAGGGAGGTGCCAAATCTGTCGTTAAGGCTTCCTCTCAGTCCGTAAGAATAGACGAGGCATCTTCTTCCGTGGTGCTCGATGCTTTCAACGTGGCTGCCAACGACGACTTCGTGATCGCTGAAATCTTTTTTGCCGGCACGCTCCAGTCTTCGGGCAACCAGTATTACGGCGACGACTATGTGAAACTCTACAATAATACAGACCACGTGCTCTATGCCGATGGCATCACCTTCTTCGAATCGAAGTTTCTCACTACTCAAAAATTTGAATATTCACCCGATATTCGCCACGAGGCCATGACTGTGCAGGCCGTCTACACCGTGCCCGGGTCCGGACATGACCATCCCGTACAACCCGGCGAATATTTCCTGCTTGCCGACACAGGCATTGACCACCGCGTAATTAATCCCAATTCCTTCGATTTGAGCCGTGCGGATTTTGAATGGTATGATGTTTCCACCCAACCCGCCCACCTCGACATTGATTCTCCTACCGTAGATAATCTCGACAAATGGTATTGCTACACACTCTCCTTCTTCCTGCTTCACAACCGCGGATTTCGTGCTTACGGCATTGCCCGTATTCCTCTTGAGAAGGAAGAGTATCTGAAAAACTACCGATATTCCTATGATTACACCATCATAGTTGAAGCAGGCACTTTCCCTATGTCGCAGACTGCCTACAAGATGCCCAACAAATGGATTCTCGATGCCGTAAACTGCTCCGTGCAGGCTGAGTATCAGTGGAACGTTTCTGATCCTTCGCTTGATATGGGCTGGACTTATTGCGGAAATATTGACCACGACAAGACCCGTTATTTCCATAGCGTGCGACGCAAAATGTCGGGTCTTAATCCCGACGGAAGCCCGATTCTTCTCGACACTAACAATTCTTCGGTAGACTTTAACCCCTTCTGCATTCCCTCAGAGATTGAACTTCAGGGCACAGCAATGGATATATTCGGCACTCCTTGCTCTTCCATCACCTATGACGGCGTGACTCCCATGCCTGCCGATATTGCCAACCGCTACCGCCGATAATGATGCTCCGACGTTTCTTCACAATTGCTTTTTTTCCGGCTTTTGCCTTGGCGGCTCATGCCGATTCGATTCCGTCGCTTTCAAACGCAACGAATATTGCGCAACGTATTCGTGTCTCTGTAAATGAGTTGGCTCTCACCGCGGCTTCTCTATCTTTTGAAAATCCGGCATTGACACCTACAATCCGTGAATTCTCTCTTGGGGATGCATCCGCAGGTTACAGCCGTATCCATCAGTCTCAAGCCGTTAACCCTCAAGATGGTATCGGTTACGCTTTCGGATCGATTTCCGCTGATGCCTACATCAAATCCGGCAATTCTTCCTTCACCGGTTATGCCGGCTATCTCAACGGTGTGGTCTTCGACATGCAGTGGAATGAGTCGGCCGACCTGGACCGTGTCTTTCCCTATGTCATCGCTGATGCCGTGGGGGGAAATATGAGAAGAGAGCGGTATGCCTTCTCCGGATGCTACTCCCATGAGTACAGTAGAATCCTTTGGGGTATCGATGGCGGATATACTGCGGATTTGTATTACCGTAAAGTCGATCCCCGCCCCAAGACCCTCACGGGCCTTCTTCACCTCAAGGGTGGAGTGGCCGTAAAAATATTCAATCGTTATCTCGTGGGTGCTTCCGCCGTTTTCGAGAAGTTCCGACAGTCTACCGACATTGATTTCATAAGCGAGATGGGGGAATCAAAGATATACCATCTTACAGGTCTTGGTACTTTCTATTCCCGCTTCGCCGGAGTAGGCAAGACCGTTTACAACGATGAGTATTCCATCGGAGCCGTCCTCAATTTGTTTCCACGGTCACGCAACGGGTTCTTTGTCACCGGCAAATACGTGCATTCCTCTCTGGACCACGTTATCGTAGATCTCAACCGTCTGCCTATGGCCGATATGTCGGTCAACGTCTGGCAGGCTCAGGCCGGATATCTCGTTGACAACGCCTCTTGCCGATGGGCCGTTACCGCTGATTTCTCACGACACACCCGCCGTGGAAATGAAGGTATCTTCGGTGATCCTCTTTCCGGCAGTTATCCTCTGATCGGGAAAATGCCTACATATGCTTTCAGTAGCTACGATGGAACCATATCCGGCAGGATCGGAAAATATTTAGGGAAGTTCGATCTGCGGTTTTCACCTTCCGTCGGCTTTTCACATTGTCGTGAGGAGTATCTTGAGCCCCCTCGCTCCGCTGCTATCGACAATTATTGGTTTGCACTGTCGGCGGGTGGTGATTATTCCTTTTCTTCCGGCGCTCTTATCAATTTGGATCTCGGCTTCTCCCGCAGGCTTAATTCCCTCTCTTCTCTTTTCCTTCCTCCTCTGCCCAACGAGGATGAGGAGACCCAAAGCCTTGAAAGGGCTACCCGGGCCGCATTCCGCGGCAGGGCTTCTTCTCTCTCTTCCGTTTCTTTGTCCGTTCGCTTTGTATATCCTGTTTCAAATGCTTATGCGTTAGGTGTGGATTGTGAATATGTTCATGAAAACTACGGCATCGGCATCATTGCCAATAATTTCACTACTTCTCTCTCTTTCTTTTTTTGAATTATAATCAATTACTGTAAAATATATGAATTTAAAACATCTTTTTGCTTCTCTGCTCTGTGCGGCTGCAATCCCCGTAGCGGCACAGATCACCGAACCGGGGGTGACGGTAGGCCATCTCGACAATGGTCTCACATATTATATCCTCCCGACCAAAAACTCCGGTCAACGTGCCGATTTCTTCCTCGCAAGGAATGTCGGCTCAATCAATGAAGCTGACAATCAGCAAGGGCTCGCCCACTTTATGGAGCATCTTTGCTTCAACGGCACCAAACATTTCCCCGGCAATTCCCTTATCTCTTATCTGGAGAGCGTAGGTGTGAAGTTCGGTAAAAACCTCAACGCCTCCACCAATACCGACCGCACTATTTTCAACATCTCCAAAGTGCCTACCGCCAGACAGTCTACCCTTGATTCATGTCTGCTCATATTGCGCGACTGGAGCGGCGACGTCACCATGCGCGATGAAGACATTGATGCCGAGCGCGGTGTGATCAAAGAAGAATGGCGTTCCCGTAATTCCGCATCCAACCGCATGCTTCAACGCGCCGTAGGTCGGATTTTCCCCAACAGTCCCTACGGCTGCCGCTTGCCTATCGGAAAGATGGAGATAGTGGAATCGTTCAAACCTCAGGTGATTCGCGATTTCTATGCCGACTGGTATCGCCCGGCCTCTTCAGCTGTGATTGTGGTGGGTGATATCGATGCCCTACATACAGAGCAGATGATCAAAGATCTTTTCTCCGACCTCCCGGCTTCTCCCCTTCTGGAGTATCCGGCGCCTAACCTTGTGCCTAATGAGCAGATGCAGGCTGTGGTGGAAACTGACCCCGAGCAATCCGTGGAGATGCTTTCGCTATATTTCAAGTATCCGGCACGCACCGGTCTTTCGCTGGAAGAGGATGTGAGGGCTTCTCTTATCGATGATCTGGTAGCTCATATGCTCGTGAACCGTATGGATAACGCGGAACTTAAGGACAATGCCGCCGCTTCCAGCATCGGTGTGGGCAATCAGAAGTTTCTTTTGGCCTCTCCTCTTGAAGCGCTCACCGTCAGAGCACGCGTCACTCCAGGCAGATCAGCCGAGGCTTTCGCTGATATCTACACCGAATTGAGGCGTGCCCGTGAACTCGGTTTCACCGAAGATGAACTCTCGGAAGCCTCCGAAGGGATAATATCCGGTCTGCGCCATGCCGAGGCCAAGGCTTCCCTGCGGTCCACTACCGATCTCGCCAACCGTCTGGTAAGGGTCTTCCTTGATGGTGACCGCTTCGACGCTCCTTCCGTTCGTCTGGCCGAAGCGCAGAAGCAGATCAAATCGATTACTTTGAATGATATCCAAGGACGTCTTATGGAGCTCTTGCAGCCTTCGGGGCGCAACTTTACCACCGTGCTCTATGCCCCGGCTCCTTCCGAAGGCGAATCTGTGGTGTCGGAAGAAGAACTTGCTTCTGTCTTCAGGAATGTAAATAATCTGGCCCTCGAGCCTTTTGTCCCCGTAAAACTGCAGGCTCGACTTCTCGCAGCCGAACCGGTGCGCGGAAAAGTGGTGAAGTCAAAAAGACTCGGTAAGTTTGACGCTGAAGTTCTCACCCTTTCCAACGGTATCAAGGTATATATGAAGCCCACAAAGTTTCATGAAGACGAGATTTTTGTACGCGGTATCGGCTACGGTGGTTTCTCCCAGAAGTATCATCCCGATCAAGCCGCCAATATGAAGGTGCTTGAAGATATCCTTCCCCTTTGCGGTTTCGGCGAGTTCTCAGCTTCCGATCTTCGCAGATGGCAGCATGGCAGATCGCTTAAGGTATCCACTAAAGTGGCCAATATGGAGGAGAGTATGGAGCTTTCTTCAAATCGAGAGGATCTCGAAGATGCTTTTCGCCTTATGTATCTGAAAGTATCCGATATTCGTCCGGACAAGAAAGCTTTCGACTCTTGGATGGCTCAGAAAAGAGCCGTTCTCCCAAAGCAATTTCTCAACCCGATTCAGGTGATGGGCGACTCTATTACTTCCGTAGTATATTCTCACCAACCTCTCGAAGGCAAGTTGAGGGCAGAATGGCTTGATCACGTGAATCTTGATGATATGATGGAGATTTATCGCGATAGATATGCCGATTTCTCAGACTTCTCGTTCTTTGTGGCCGGCGACTATGACCGCGACCGCATGATCGATCTCCTTGAAAGATATGTAGCCTCACTTCCGGTCAACGGTCGCGTGGAAACTCCCAAAGAAATCGGGTTGCGTTTCGTGGAAGGCAAAGACAATAAGATCACCTTTACCTGCCCCATGGAGACTCCGCAATCCGTGGTATATCAATTCCGACACATGGAATGTCCTTACACTTTGGAAAATATCCTGATGGCCTCTGCTGTAGGTAGAGTGCTTAAGTCAAAACTCCTTGCCGACATTCGCGAAGACAAAGGCTGGACTTATTCAATCACCGGACATGGTGCGGTCACCAAAGGCATCAACGGTCAGGATCCTTCACAATTTATGATGCCTACTTATGTCAAAACTTCTCCGGAACACGCCTCAAACGTCAGCAATGCCATAGAAAATACCGTGGCGCAAATGGCAGAGGGAAAAATCACTGAAGCTGATCTTGCTCCTATCAGAGAATATTTCATGAAAAGCATTGTAGACAACCGCGAAGACAACGGTTATTGGCTTGTGGCTATGAGAGCTTTCGACAAATTCGGCCTCGATCTGGATTCGGGATACGAAAAGGCTGTGGCAAAACTCACACCCGCCAAAATGTCAAAATTCATGAAGAAATACGTGACTCCCGCCGACCGTCTGATCCTCACAATGCTCCCCGAATAAATTAATTCTCCAGTGCCTAGACCCCATTTCATTAATTTGAAATGGGGTCTTATTATTTGAATTAACTTTCCGATTCAAATATTTCCGCCGAAGTATGCTCAAGGAAGGCGAGCCTCCCGGCTCGCAATGTCATAAAAGTCTAAATGCTTAAAAGGGGTTGTAAATCCACAAAACCTAATCATTCATAAATACTTGAAAATATGGAAGTTTACCAAAGTTGATTGAAATGTATATATTCTACCTAATTGATTAAATTTAGAAAAATTTATATTTTTTGACAAAAATATTTGCATATTTAAACCATTAAGCATACTTTTGCATTGTAAAGACGTGCAACATGCCTTTATTGGCATTCTCCATCTTCTCTAAGATCTCATCATTATCGAAAGACTTTATCAATCTGAACAACTAACTTTTTAATAACCAATAAATACTAACTATTTATGAAAAAACTTTTACTTTTCGTATCCGTAGTAATGGCAGTAGCCTGCTGCTCTTTCTCCGCCAAGGCTGAGGAACTATTTGCCAAAAACGGTGAAGTTTACGCTCTCTCATCTCCTACAGACGGCTATTTCATTGCTCCCGTTGCCGGCACATACAATGTATGGGGATCCGAAACCACTTATTACACAGATGCAGCCATGACCAATGAAATTGAACTGGGTTTTGGAGGCTATTGGGGAACCATGCCTGATGGAAAAGGTGGACAATGGTGGACTATCAAACTTGATAAGGACCAAACTGTGTATTTCCACTGCGCTACTTCTTGGGGAACAAATCTCTGCATCTATAATGACGCTGCGGGAATCGGTGCAACCGGTACTATTTCCGGTATCAACGCCATCAGCGTAGACGCTGCAAACGCTCCCGTTTACAACCTCAACGGTGTGAAAGTGGCCAACGGCCTTCAGAACGCTCCCGCCGGTCTCTATATCGTAAACGGTAAGAAAGTCGTTGTGAAATAAGTGTTGGAGTGTAATATTCACTCTCAACCTTCCCGACAAATAACTAAGACTGTAATTTTTTCTCTCTCAATACTCATTACCTTAAACTAAAAGGCGACTCCAATCTATGGAGTCGCCTTTTAGTTTTAGTAGAGAAGGCCCAAGGAATGCGAGCCTCCCGGCTCGCCAGGGAATTGGGGCTGTATTCCCAATAAAAGACAGAGACTACCTTACTACTCGGGTAAGTCTATTTCCGAGATATCTATGATATGATGCAGTATGGCGTAGACTGCCATGCCGGTCACACTATGGATATTCAGCTTCGTTCCTATATTTTTGCGATGGGTGTTTACCGTGTGATGCGACAAAAACATCTTATCGGCTATCTCCTTCGTCGATAATCCCATGGCTATATAGCGCAACACTTCCTTCTCTCTGTTGGATAAAGCATCAGCATCTTCTGTATCATTCTCCTCTTCTTTCGATTCCTCAATTTCATTGCTCATCCTGACCTGACGTTCAAGTTTTGATATCTGCGGAAACAACATACTGTTTTCTATATCACAGTGTTGTATCAGATCTTTACCACAGTTGAGCAGCTGCATCAGTGCATTATTGATCATTTCATTGTTCTTCTGCTTAAACTTGTAGATAAAAAGATTTGTAAGGTCAGTCAGCTTTCCGGCCATGTGATTATGGCTTGACGAAAATTCCGAAATCTGGAAACGGTTTGTGATATTTCCTTTCACAAGATTCTCTACATAAGAAAATATTACCGAGTCTTCATAATTCATATGGTCGGCAACTTCATTCATATAGGAATCGAAAAATTTTAGTATTACCAATGAAATTTCAGTCGCATCATTGTCGTGAATACCTTCTATCAACGATTTCTTTATACCAGGTAAAGCATAATCGAGAAAGCTTGTGTGAGATCTTCGTAGATAGCCTATTAGCGTCATCAGATCTATCTCATATTGCTTCCATTTCTTTCCGCTCAGATAATTTAAAACCGCTAAAAAGGTATCAGTATGAATGTCGTTTTCAAGGCATACTTTCTCTACGGAGCCATCACCAAAGCCAAGAGAAATGTCAAACCTATTGATCACAACCAAGGCTTGATTGTCTGAATCGATAATATCGTGAAGTGTATCTAATCTCGAATAGGAAGAAAGATCATGTATCATAAATCAATGAAAAATCTAAAAGTATATACGAAATAACCGTCATATTGTTTGGAGTTGTCTAACCGGATGTGACCAGTCGCTTCAACTTGAAAATACAATAGAATCAGAAAATATATATTTCGAAAATACTTAATGGATTAATGAAGTTGTCTAAACTTATTTTGTTATTAAGATTTGGTAAGATTTCGGAGGGAATTTCCTTCATCGAAGAGGGAGCGATGCCTGCATCGTGACTGATGAGATGATGGAAATTCACCCGAAAGATTGCCAAAGATTAATGACAAGAAGGAATTAACTGTAATGTCACTAAATTAAGAACTGTCGGGGTTCGCCTCGGAGAGGCGGGATTCG
>JAMPGE010000031.1 GCA_023664085.1 Muribaculum sp.
CCCATCAGCCCCATTAGCCCCATCAGCCCCATCAGCCCCATAAGCCCCATCAGCCCCATAAGCCCCATAAGCCCCATCAGGCCCATCAGGCCCATCAGGCCCATCAGGCCCATAAGCCCGAATCACCAAGACCCCAAGTAATTTTTTCTCAACAATCATAGTGCATCGAGCGTTTATCGTTTAGATTTTTGATATAATTTCTACTCATACCGAAAAGAGTAGTGACCTCCTAATGCTTTTTTTACTATGAAATTCCGAACAGAATACAAGGTGACTCCCTCACCTCAATCCCTTGATCCGCATAAGCCGATATTACTGATCGGATCGTGCTTCTCCGACAACATCGGCAGAAAAATGCAGGAGTGTCTCTGGCCTGCAATCATCAATCCCTGCGGAGTACTCTACAATCCCCTTTCAATAGGCAGGACCATCATCAACGCCCTTATGCCTAAAGATATGCAACGGGCCATTATTGAGAAGAACATGTTTCAGAGAGACGGCATCTGGCTCTCCTGGCTATTCGATTCCTCCATATGGGCCCACACGGCATCTGAATATGTGGAAAAAGCCCTTCTGGCCTACGACATATTCAACCGCGCCGCTCATTCGGCCCAAGCCATGATCGTGACTCTCGGCACTGCCTTCGTATATCGGCTCGTGTCAAACGGAGAAGTGGTCTGCAACTGCCATAAGCAGCCCAAAGACCGATTCGAGCGATCCATGCTCAACGTGCACGAAATATCCGATTGGTCCGTACATGTCAACGAAGGCATCTCCAACCGTCTTGCCGACCTCCGTCTCATCCAGACCGTAAGCCCGGTGCGCCATCTGGCCGACGGATTCGTGCAAAACAGTCTGTCGAAAGCCGTATTGCGTATCGCTGCCGACAATATGGAGAAGTCCCGCTTCAAGATGGAATACTTTCCCGCCTACGAAATTGTGAACGATGACCTCCGCGACTATCGCTTCTACGGTCCGGACCTCGCTCACCCTTCGCAAGAAGCCATCGACTATATCTGGGATAAATTCCTTGAGACTTTTCTTGATGCCGACGGGATGGCTACCGTGCGCCGCGGCCACGAACTATACCTGCGCAGCCAGCACCGCCCGCTCTTTCCCGACACCGAAGCCGACCGCAGATTCCGCGAAGAGACCGATCGTCTGATCAAGGACTTCCAAAGCCATCGGGAGTCCGCGTCATAAAAATTGCAACTTACAATGCTGAATCAGACAATAATAATAAGGTAAAAGACGTTAGACAAGCATGAGATGTCTGACAACCGACAGCAAGCGTTTCCTCCGATTTTTAGGAATGGGGGCAGTGTTGTTGTTTATTATACTTTCTACGTCGGGATGCAAAACCGCCAAGCTTTCGGAGGCCGATGCTCAGATGCAGCGCGGAGAATATTTCGAAGCATCAAAGACCTATCGGAAGATCTACAACAAACTCAGCAAGAAAGAAGACCGTCCGCTCCGCGGAGAGGTGGCCTACAAGATGGCCACCTGCTACCGTCGTCTGAATATGTCGGCCCGTGCGGCCGCCGCATATCAGAATGCCATCCGCTATCAGTATCCCGATTCGATGGCTTTCTACTATCTGGGACGTTCGCTCCAGGCCGACGGGAAATATGCCCCGGCCATCGATGCCTACCGCACCTTCCTTGAATGGCGCCCCTCAAACCAACTCGCCAAAGAAGGCATAGCCGGATGCAACGCCGCCGTTAATGCCAAAAACTCCAAAACGTCTCGCTATGTGGTGAAAAACGCCAAACTCTTCAATTCCAGAAGAGCGGATTTCTCACCTATGTATCTCGACAAAAGCCTTGAGCAGATCTACTTCACCACCACCAACGAGAAGGTGACAGGCACCAACAAGTCGGAAATCACCGGCATGAAGAAAAGCGACATCTGGTTTTCCAAGAAAAACGAACGCGGAGAATGGCAACGCCCCGAACCGGTGGAAGGCGAACTCAATTCAGATATGGACGAGGGGATCATCTCATTCTCTCCCGACGGCCAGACAATGTATCTCACCAAGGCCCGCCGCTCGGAGACGGCCAACACTTCCGTGGAGATCTTCACCTCGCGCCGCTCCGACGCCACCTGGAGCGCGCCCCAAAAATTTGAAATCACCGCCGACACCCTCTCTGCCGTAGGTCATCCTGCCGTGTCGCCAGACGGCAAATACCTTTATTTCTCCTCCGACATGCCGGGTGGTTACGGCGGCAAAGACATTTGGCGCATCAACCTGCAGGACAAAGGGGGTAGCCTTGAAAACATGGGCGCTCAGATCAACACCGCAGGCGATGAGATGTTTCCCTATATGCGCACCGACTCGGTGATGTATTTCTCAAGCGACGGTCATCCGGGCTTCGGTGGCCTTGACATCTTCAAGGCTACTCTCGACAAGACCGGAAGCCGATGGAGCATCGACAATATGGGCACTCCCATGAACAGCGCCGGCGACGACTTCGGCATCACTTTCGGCGAAGGTGAGTCCGGATTTTTCAGCTCTAACCGCGGCGACGGTCGCGGCTATGACCACATCTATTCGTTCGAACTCCCGGAAATCAAAGTGACGATCTCCGGTTGGGTGGTAGACAAAGACGACGAACCCGTAGCCAAAGCCGTGATTCGCATCGTTGGCGACGACGGATCCAACCAGAAGGAAGTGGCCCGCGATGACGGTTCGTTCTCCTTCAAACTTGAAAGAGGCGTGAAATACGTGATGATGGCCGGTGCCAAAGGATACCTCAATCAGAAGCAGGAATTTGAAAGCGACTCCGCCGAAGAGGATGCCGACTATGGCATCGACTTCATCCTTGCAGCCATCGACAAGCCTCAGGTGGTGGAAAATATCTTCTATGATTTTGACAAGGCCGTACTCCGCGACGAATCGAAGAAAGCCCTCGATGAAATGGCACAGATCCTTCGCGACAATCCCAACGTAACCATCGAAATGGCCTCCCACACCGACCGCATGGGCAGCGACGAATACAATATCGCTCTCTCCGAACGACGCGCCAAAAGCGTGGTAGAATACCTTATAGCCCAAGGTATCGCCCCCTCCCGCCTGTCTTGGAAGGGATACGGCGAATCAGTGCCCAAGACCGTCACCAAACGTATCAACAAACTTTATCCCCAGTTTGCCGAAGGCACCGTGCTCAACGAAGAATTCATCTCCACGTTGAGCCCTGAAGACGCAGAGGCTGCCGATCAGATCAACCGCCGCACGGAATTTCAGGTGACATCGATCGACTTCGACATGTACTGAGAACATGCATATAACAAACCATACATACATGAATCATAAATCACTCTCTTTGCTTTTGGCCGTCTCTGCCGTATTGCCGGCGGTCGCCGACGTGGAATCGACAGACATCGTTTCCGACAACGTCATGATCCCGATTTTCGACAAGGTAGTATTCTACGACGGATACCGGTCCGAAATTGTGGATAAAGATCTTTCCGACGGCGTGCTCCGTCATTCAAATTCCATCTACGCCCGTAGGCTTACCGACAACGAACTGGACCACATCGGCGACAACCTGCGCATTGACCTCATCGTGGGCGCCCTTTGCGACAATTACGACCGTATCGGCGACATCAACATCGCTCTCGTGCCCAAAGGATCCGACTCTTATATATATAAGGAGGTGGAACGTCTGCAGGTGGCCCGCTTCATCACTCCCTTCATGAATAAAAACCGCATGCCGGACAGCGTGCCTTATTCCTACGATGTGGCCGATCTCCCGCTGATTCTGCGCAATTCCTCGCTGCGCGGGAAATATGACTTCTGGGTGGAACTCGAACTCTTCGGTGTGCCATACGCCGCCAATACCCAGATTCTCGGCTGCGCCGACAGAAACGACGTTTTCTCCGGCACCCTCTCATTTACTTCCGCTCCCTTCACCGCCCAAACTCTTGCCGACGCTTCATTCGTGGTGCCCATCTACACCAAACAAACCGAAGAAATGGGCGATATCAACTTCAACAGCTACAACCCTTTGGCTTGCGATGAAGTGGGAAAGGCCGAACGTACCTTCTGCTTCAACGTGCCCGCCGACGCCACCGATTCACAACTCGTGCTTATCATGACCAACCACGGTGCCAACGCCGGCGGCGAGGAGTACATCCGCCGCGTTCATTTCGTATATGTCGACGATGAGTTGCAGCTTACCTACACTCCCGGCGGTGAAAACTGCAACGTATACCGCGAATACAACACCCAGCCCAACGGCATCTACGGTGCCAGCTGGAACGGCACTTACACTACAGATGAGGAATGGGAAGAATTCTCCAACTGGTGCCCCGGCGGCCCCGTGCCGATCCGCCGCATTCATCTCGGTGCCCTTTCCGCAGGCGAACACAAGGTGAAAATCAGCGTGCCCGACGCTCAGTTTGTCGACAATCAAGGCGACTTCCGTCCTTCCCTCTACTTGCAGGGGCTCACCGAAGGCTCCCTGCCCGAAGCCGCCGTTGATGCCATCGCTGCCGACAAAGCCTGCATTCAGTGGACTATCAATGGCCAGACCCTATCTTTCACATCCGCCGATCCACTGCTTGAACTTAACGTTTACGCTCTTGACGGAGCTCTGCTCTTCGGCAAAAACAATCCCTCTTCATCCATTGATCTTTCTCCGTGGAAAGGAATGTCGCTCGTAGTGGTGGCCATCGACCGCCAAGGCAGATCAGATTCCATCAAAGTGCAGCTTTAACCCCCGTTGCATAAAAATTTTATTAAACGGGGTCTTAACCTACGATATCTTACCCGATATGTTTATTAGTGATATCCTTACATCCGTTCCCGAGCATTTCAGCACTCCCACTCAGAAATTAATTTATGAGAAGATGGACCAGACCGGTGTATCTTTTCGCCGTGTGGACAACGATCCGGCAATCAGCGTAGACGATTGCGAGGAGATTTCCCGTCGGCTTGACGCACCCACAGTCAAGACCCTGTTTGTGGCCAACCGTCAGCTCACAAAGTTTTATCTGGTGGTGATGCCCGGCCACAAACCCTTTATCACCCGGCATTTCACCGGTGCTTTGGGCGTAAGCCGGGTGTCGTTTGTGAAGCCTGAGGTGCTGATGGAAAAACTCGGTCTGGAGGTAGGTTCGGCCACACCGCTCGCCATAGCCGCCGATAAAGGCACCGACCCCACTGCCGGCGGCGACGGCATCATGCTCGTACTCGATGAGGACCTGCGCCACCGCCGGCGTATGCTCATCCCCGACGGCACTTCCACATGCTACCTCGACATCGCCACCTCCGATCTCATCGACAAATATCTTCCGGCCACCGACCACACCCCGGTCTGGGCCGAAATGAAACCCGAATAAAATCCGGGAAAGAATCCCATCTGCAACAAGCCGACGAATCCTATAAGACTCATAAATCTTATAAGACTCATAAATCTTATAAGACTCATAAATCCTATAAGACTCATAAATTTTATAAGACTCATAAATCTTATAAGACTCATAAATCCTATAAGACTTATTAATCTTATAAGACTTATAAATTCCATAATGCGTATAGTTTTTTGAGATTTACGGCTTTCTGCAAAAAAATTTGGCCTCCCCGATTTTTTTTCTTATCTTTGCACCACGTTTGCGGTAGTAGCTCAGTTGGTAGAGCATGAGCTTCCCAAGCTCAGGGTCGCGGGTTCGAGCCCCGTTTACCGCTCCATTCTTTCGCTTGAAATCCGGCAATCATTCGATTTCAAGCGTTTTATTGTATTAATTTACTCCCAGATTCAATTATAATCTTCTTAACCGGGGCCTTAATCAATACCGGATCATCTCGGATCTCTCCAAGATGAGATTGCGAACATTAATCTATCTTCATGTGTTGATATTGTACCCTTTTATGCTCTTTTGATCGATTCAATATCAATCCTTTTTCCCTATGAAAAACATTTTTACCATATTATATACTTCTTGCGCTCTGCTCATGGCCGGTTTTTGTCCCGTATCGGCATATTCCGCCCAATCCCCTGTAGGCAAGACTTCCAAAACCGCTTCCAAAACTTCCAAGACCACTGCCAAGACCTCCAAAACCGTTTCCGGCAATAAAACCGGTCAAGTAAAAAAAGCCAAAGCATCAGCAGACGCCACTCTTGAATGCAGCCTGCGTGGTTGCGTTCACGACGGTGCCGACGTAGTGCTCATTTTCTCTGTGGAAAACCCCGGAGGCAGCAATCTCGACTGCCTGATGGGCCCGATCGACATCCCTTCGCTTATGGTGGTGGGCGACAATGGCCGGGTGTTTACCGACGTAGACTGCTTTATCGGCCACGAAAAAATCGCTACCTCAAAAGATACCGATCATCCCAAAGCATTCCACGTCAACGCTCACGATTCAAGACTTGTATCGATGGTGATCCACGATGTGCCCAAAGACGTAGTCCACTTTCGCGATGTTGACATACCGCTGAAAATAGAAGGAGAATCCACCGTGCTTTACCACTTCGACAACATCTCGGTGACAAGCGAGACCAATGCCAAGCGCCTGCTATCGGACTACATCCCCGCCCACTCATTTCCACAATGAAAATATAGCCAAAACTATCCGTTATGCATATTTTAGGAAAATCCTCTTTATATCTGTGAGCCCATGGAAAAATAAACTTTTATTAATTCCCCCAGATATCATTTTTTTGCTTTTTAATCCCTTTTTGTTTATCTTTGCCACAAGGCAAGGGACATGTTGTGTCATTTCTATTTAGCCTTATATATCACAATATTATTTTAAATATCTTTTAACCAACAACTTTTTCTTATGAAGAAATTCTTACTGACACTTGCCACCGTGGCATGTTTCGGCACCCTTTCCGCCGATGCCCAGTGGGAAAAGGTAATGAGTACTTCTGAGTTGAAAGCCGGTGTGGACTATATCCTCGTGGCTCCCCATCTTAAATGGGTGATGACCACCAACGACAACAACACCGACGACGCTTACAGACTCGGCACTCCCGCCACTTTCAACGATGGCAAGATCGAAGGCACTCCCTCCAACACTGCGATTTTCACAATCGAGCATTGCGGCAACAACTATGCCCTAAAGCAAACCAACGCAGGCCAGACAGGCTACCTCAGCCCCGTCAAGGCCGGCGCACGCTCTCTCACTCTCTCCCAAACTCCCGTGCCTCTCACTCTCAATTTCATGACTGCAAGCCAGGCTTCTAGCAAGGTTGACGATTCCGGCGCGGCCAGTATCTTCTCTGAAGGCGACCTCGTGATGGAATGCCCCACTCAGGCCACCCACAACCTCTTCGGTATGTTTAAAAACCCCGTGGACGGTGTGGCTACCTTCACTTTCCAGTTCCTCGAGCAGAACGACCAGCCCGTGGCCCTCTTCAAAAAAATGGGTCAGACCGGCACTGATCTTCCACTATACACATTCTCCGTAAACGGCGGCGTAGTTGAGGAAATGTCGTCTATGACTTACAACATCGCCAACGTGAAGAGCTTCGACTTAAGCGACGATGCAGACGACACCATGATCAAACTGACAAGAAACGGTGTGCAAGCCACTGCTCCCCAATTTGGCAGAAGCAATACTCTCATTTGGAGACCTGCCCTGACCGAAGCCGGTGAGTACGTTCTTACAATTGAGCCCGGTGTATTCGATATCACCCTCAACAACGGCACAAAGATCACCAATCCTCAGCTGACCACTACTTTCCGTATCCCCGTAAAGGATGCTGCCTACAGCTTCAACCTTGACAACAACGCTATCGTTGACAACATCGATACATTCACCCTCACATTCGAAGGCGTGAAATCCATCGCCCTTAACCCCGACGCCGTAGACACCGACTTCCTTGTATCACGCGACGGCGTAAAGGTAGACAGCCCCAACTACACGCTGACCAACCCGATGGCTTTCAGTTATCGCACAGCCATGACCACTCCCGGTCTGTATACCTTCACCTGGAAGGCCGGTCTATTCAACCTGACTATGGAAGACGGATCCGTACAGCCCTCCACAGAAATGACACTCAACCTCCGCATCAAGAGCGACCGTCCCGTCACTTTCTACGAGACCGATCCCGCAAACGGTGGTGAAATCAAGTCTTTCACCTCATATACCGTCACCTTCCCCGAGGCCAACACAGTATCCCTCACATCCGGTGCCGGCGCCACCCTCACTCAGGAAGGCAACGATGATCCCCTCACCGGATTCACCCTGAAGGGCATAAGCGGCAACACCGCAACCTTCATCTACAATGCGGAAGGTCAGACCACTCTGGCCGACGGCAAATATACCGTAAGCATCGACGAAGGTTCATTCCTGCTCAACGGCTCCACCAAGAGCACTGCCATCATCTCCAACTTCACGGTCAACTCCAACCTCGTGCAGGGTGCAACTCTCAAGAGCTACATCACCACCTGCATGCCCGTTGAGTACCAGCCCCTGTATCTCGCCAACTCCGACATGGGCATGAACGAGATCATCTACAACACCTCTTCCGAGGCCAACCTCTCCATCAACAAGAGCTGCACTTCCAAGATCACCATTAAGCAGAACAACATCCTCGTAGGTGAAATCGCTGCCACAAACTCTTGGAGAAACGAAACGTTCGCCGAAGTATTCAACGGCGGCGCCGGTTTCTCCGCAGGCCAGCAGGTGAAGCTTACCTTCAACCTCTCCAATCCGTTTGAAGACGGCAAGTATGTGGTTTCCATCCCCGCCGGATTCTTCCAGAACGGTGACGAACTCCTTCAGGCATGCACATTCTACTACAGCATCGGCCTTGGCACATTTATCCCCGCCAACGGAAGCACCGTTGACCTGAAGAACCCCAACACCAACGAATCCACAGCAGTATTCGACGGCGAACTCCGTCGTATCTACCTCACCACCTACTACGACACTATCGTGCTCAACGCTCATGAAGAGTCTGAAGGTGATCCAGAATACGGCCGTCCCGCCTACAACATCCCCGGCGTCGAGGCTTCCGCAGTGCTCTACCGCGTAAAAGGCAAAGAAGAAGTGAAAGTGGCCGAATTCCCCCTCGGCACTCCCGCCGCCGCCATGACTCAGGGCCGAATCACACTGGCTCTCAACCAGAACGGCAACTCCCCCATCCTCACCAACGGTGACTACAAACTCTTCTTCCCCTACAACTACTTCCGTATCCAGACCGCTGAAAGCAACGACGGATGGAGCAACTTCCAGTGGGAAGGCTTCACTACCGAAGAACTTGAAAGCGGCAACGTAGGCTACAACATGACATTCTCCGTAACAGGCGGTCGTGACGCCGACGCTCCCGAGCAGACCTATACCTATTCACCCGAAGCCGGTGAATACTATCCCTTCCCCGCCGTTCAGATCACTTACACCGACGGATGCAACAACATCGTTGTAAACGAAGGCGCCAAGGCTACCCTTTACTACAACTCCGCCAAGACCAACGTGAAGGGCACATTCACAATAACAGCCACAGGCAATGTAGTGACTCTCACTCCCGACGCTCCCATCACCGATCGTCAGACAACTGACTACCTCCCCGTGATCCTGGACATCCCCGCCGATTCCTACACTCTCGTATACAGCGGCAAGGAATACTCCAACTATCCCATTGAGATCACCGACATCAAGGTAGGTGAAAACCCCGAGAATCCCCGCGTTCCCACAATCACCCCCGACGGTGAATTCGAAAGCGTAGACGACATCAAAGTCATCACCCTCGTATTCGGCGAAGCATTCAAGGGTGCCAACACTTTGTCTTACCCGAAACTTTATCGCGTAGACGAAACCCGTGCCCGCACTCAGGTAGGTCAATACAAAGTTGCCAAGAATGCCGATAACACTACTATCACTCTTACGCTCAATGAGAAACACGCCAATACTCACATTGATCAGATTGTACCCGGCGGTCAATACGAACTCGAAGTTCCTTCAGGTATAGTTTACTGGATGGACGGCACTACCCGCGCCAACTTCCCAAAGACTACCTACACACTGACCATGAAGTCTGTAGTTTCCGGAGTTGACGGTATTGAAGCCGACAACACTCTTTACACTGTATACACCCTCACCGGTATCCGCGTGCTCAACAACGCCGACGCCGACGCCCTCAAGGCTCTCAATCCGGGTCTCTACATTGTAAACGGCAAGAAAGTCCTCGTGAAATAATTCAAGCCATTACCTTAAATAAAAAGGGGCGTCTTTGCGGACGCCTCTTTTGTTTTTGCATATTAGATAACTTTTACTTAATTTTGTCACAATTCATGGATTGCACACTCTTTTTAACGTATCAACGATAAATGCCAGAATGAGTATCAACGAAACACAAGACGAAATCATAGAGGAATTCTCCGACCTCACCGACTGGATGGACCGCTATGCCTATATAATCGAACTCGGCGAGCAGCTTCCTCCCTTCCCGGAAGATAAGAAAATCCCTCAAAATCTGATAGAAGGCTGTCAGAGCCGTGTTTGGATCACTGCGGAGCAGAAACCCGACGGCACCATCATATTTCAGGCCGACTCCGATGCCTTGATCGTGAAAGGCATTGTGAGCCTGCTGCTCAGAGTGCTCTCCGGCCACACTCCCGACGAAATACTCGACACCAAACTCTATTTCATCGACAAAATAGGACTGAGCGACCACCTGAGCCCCACGCGCAGCAACGGCCTTGTAGCCATGGTGCGCCAAATGCGCAACTACGCCATTGCCTTTCGGGAATTAGGAATGAGGAATGAGGAATGAGGATTGACGATTGAGGATTGAAGATTGAGGATTGAGGATTGAAGATTGAGGATTGAAGATTGAGGATTGAGGATTGAGGATTGAAGATTGAGGAATTTACCTCCCATTCATCCCATTCTCTCTTACCTCTCCCCTCTCCCCACTTACCTCTTACCTCTTACCTCTCACTTTTTACCCCCCTCTCCCCTCTTACCTCTTACCTCTTACCTCTCCCCTCTCCCCTCTTACCCTAAAAAAATACTAACCTAAATAAATCTAAACAATGTTCAAAAACCAACCCAAAGGGCTGATTCCCGCTGCGTTGAGCAACATGGGCGAGCGTTTCGGATACTATATCATGAACGCCGTGCTCGTGCTCTTCCTCTGCTCAAAATTCGGCCTTAAAGAGGAAACGAGTGCCCTGATATACTCGTTTTTCTATGCCGGCATCTACGTGTTGTCGCTCGTGGGCGGTCTTATCGCCGACAAAACCCAGAATTACAAAGGTACAATCATCAATGGTCTGATCATCATGACATTAGGCTATGTAATTCTGGCCATTCCTATTTTTGCCACAGCCGAAAACACTACCTGGCTGCTTACTCTCACCTGCTCGGCTCTGTTCCTGATCGCCTTCGGCAACGGCCTGTTTAAGGGTAATCTTCAGGCCATTGTAGGCCAGCTCTACGATAATCCCCGCTATGCCTCCCAGCGCGACGCCGGCTTCCAGATCTTCTACGTATTCATCAACGTAGGCGGTGTGGTAGCTCCTTTCATCGCTCCTCTGCTCCGCTCCTGGTGGCTCGGTGAAAACGGGCTGGTTTACAACTCTTCTCTGCCCGCCCTCTGCCACGAATACCTCAGCCTGGGCGACAACATGAACCAACAGAACATCGATAACCTCTATGCTCTGATCACTCAGGTGGGTGGCGACGCCGCCGGAAACGTAAGCGCCTTCTGCAGCACTTACCTCAACGTGTTCAACACAGGCATTCACTATAGCTTCATCGCTTCCGTGGCCGCCATGCTCATATCCCTTACTATATTTATCTGCACCAAGAAAGGTCTGCCCAGCCCCGTGAAGGAAGTGAAAGCTCCCGCCAAGGAACTCACTCCTGCCGAGAAAGCAGCCCGTGCCGAAGAAATCAAACGCAACGCCGCTGAAATCAAACAGCGTATGGCCGCTCTCTTCGCAGTGCTCGGTATAGCTATTTTCTTCTGGTTCTCATTCCACCAGAACGGCACCTCACTTTCACTCTTCGCCCGCGACTTCGTGAAGTCCGACACCATCCAGCCCGAAATCTGGCAGGCTCTCAACCCCTTCTACGTGATCATCCTTACTCCTTTTGTGATGATGATCTTCTCAGCCCTCTCAAAGCGTGGCAAAGAGATCTCCACTCCCCGCAAGATCGCCATCGGTATGGGATTGGCCGGAATCGCCTATCTGTTCCTGATGATTTTCTCCGCCGTGAAAGGATATCCCTCCGCCGACGCCTTCAAATCGATGCCCACAGCGGAATCCGACCCGATGAAGACCGGCCCCTGGGTGCTCTTCGTGCTCTACTTCTTCCTTACAGTAGCCGAACTGTTTATTTCCCCGCTCGGTCTCTCGTTCGTATCAAAAGTAGCTCCCAAACATCTTCAGGGTCTCTGCCAGGGTCTATGGCTCGGGGCCACCGCCGTCGGCAACCTGCTGCTTTGGATCGGTCCACTGATCTACAACGCCTGCCCCATCTGGGTAGCCTGGACCGTATTCCTCTCAGTATGTCTCATCTCCATGGGCGTGATGTTCGGCATGGTCAACTGGCTTGAAAGAGTCACAAAATAATCCCCATATCACATCTACACACGGCCGCAGTCATTTTTTATGGCTGCGGCTTGCTTTAGGCGCCATCTCATTATTTTTTTTATGACTTAGGGGTCTTATTAAGAGGATTTGTATTACTTTTGCGATACCGTTGAGAGGACCATGTGTACGCCAACGCGTTTCTACAACTATAACCAAAATGAAGTCTCATATTTTTGCAGCGGTTTGCTGCTGTATTGTCATGATGCTGACATCATGTTCGGGCCGTAGCCACCACTCTCCTTCAGACTCTGCGGAGACCGTGACAGACCTGCATGCCGACTACGACATAGCCATGACCGTGAGAAGCATCACCGACGCACTCAACGTGGGTGAGCGTCTTGACTCCGCATCCTACAATTTCCGGGGAATCCTCACCGATGGAAGCGGCCGTCCCATCTATACCGACACCATCGGCAACCCGGGCGCATGGACCATAAAGGTGGTTGGTGCCGACAGCGCCGTCATCACCAGTCTCTATCCCGGCGACCTTCTCCCTCTCGAACTCACATCCTACATAGTGGAATCAGTGCACGCCCTTCCTTCTCCGGACTCCACCCTCTACCAAGCGCACGACGCCCGGATCTCCTTCCATTCCGACTCCCTGTCGCGCATGAGCATCGAGATCTCCAGAAGCCGGACCGCACCCTTATAAGACTCATAAATCCTATAATACTTATAAATCCTATAAGACTCATAGATCTTATAAGACTCATAAATCTTATAAAATTCTATCGGAATACGAACAGAGGCGAACATTGCTCCCGCGGCAGAGCCATCAATTGTATGTCGGCGTCGCGCGTGGCCAGACTGCCGCTGCAGTCGCCTACCTTCTTTCCTACACTCTCCAGCGCTTCCCTCACCATCTTCACGGCCTCATTGGGCAGATTGTTTTCCTTCGACAGATGGCAGAGAAACACGTATTTCAACTCCTCGGAAGCTATCTTTTTCAGGAATTCGGCAGTGTCTGAATTATCCAGATGACCGTTGTCGGTACGTATGCGGGCCTTCAGGTATTCAGGATAAGGGCCGTTGAGCAGCATCATAAGATCATAATTGGCCTCTATCACGAGATAATTGGCCCGGCTCATATAGAAATGCGCACGATCCTGCACGGAACCTAAATCGGTGGCCAGTACAAAGCGTCGCGAATCAAATTCTATGGAAAAACCCATAGAATCCGAAGCATCGTGAGGCACGTCGAAGGCAGTGATCTCAAAATCACCTACCTTAAACGGTATTTCCTTGAAGATAGGCACGTGGTATTCCTTGATGCGTTTGGATATTGAATGGCGGCGGAGCAGCCCGTTGAGCACGCGGGGCGTGCAAAACAGCTTGATGTGCTTGTGATTACGCAGCAGATTATATGCATATTTCACGTGATCCGTGTGATCATGGGTCAGGAGCAGACCACGCACCTTACGGATGTCGATACCGTTGGATTTAAGTTTCAATTCAATATTGTCGGTGCGAATTCCGGCGTCTATAATCACTCCGCCAAGAGAAGTGCCTACATAGCACGAATTGCCGCTGGAGCCTGAGGCCAGCGACAGATAAAAAAGCCTACGGTCCTTGCCATCGGCGGCGGTGTCGGTGGCCGGAGCAACCTTCGTCGGCTCCTCGGCTACCTCGTCGAAAGGGATGCTGAGCTGAAAGGCATCCGGCTCTGAAAAATTGATTTTTGGTCGTTTCATCTGCAGTAAATCAAAAATATGGCAGGGCGTTTATCATAGTTTTCCTTACAGTCGCGCCATTTCGCGGCCGGACGGGTGATTACCGTCTCCCGCTGAGGATCAGTAATGTCGCAAGCCACACAGAGTTTGGTGTCGGCACGCAACGTGCGGGCCAGAAAGGCTATCATCTTATTGTTTCGGTATGGCGTCTCGATAAAAATCTGCGTCATATCATTCCGGGCCGACTGAGCCTCGAGTTCCCGTATTCTCTTTGTGCGTGAGCCTTCGTCAATGGGGAGATATCCGTGGAAGGAGAAGCCCTGTCCGTTGAATCCACTGGCCATCAAGGAGAGAAGGATACTTGAGGGTCCCACAAGAGGCGCCACTTTCAACCCCTCCCGCTGGGCTATGCTCACCGGCAGAGCTCCCGGATCGGCTACGGCCGGACATCCCGCCTCGCTCATCACCCCCATTGGCTTTCCCTGCCTCAATGGCTCCAGATACGATGACACCTGACTCAGATCCGTGTGGCCGTTGAGTTCGTAGAAGGTGGATCCGTCTATATCGAATTTAGGATTTACTTTTCGCAGAAAGCGCCGTGCGGTCCGCACGTTTTCCACAATAAAATACCGGATATCGTTGATCACTTCGATATTGGCTGCGGGGATCACCGAATCCAACGGTGCTTCGCTTATTCCCACGGGTATAAGGTAAAGAGCGCTCTGTAACATTTCAATTGATATTCAACGGATGGCATTCAAGATTTCAAAATTAATAAAAATTTGCTAATTTTGCATCATTATGCGTATATTTCCCAAGGAATTTATCAACCGAACAGCACTTTTGCTCGGAGGCGATATGCCACGCTTTCTGCAGGCCATGCAGGAAGATCCCGCGGTGTCGGTCCGCACGAATTCCAGAAAGGTTCGCGCCGACGGATCCATAGAGATTTTTGAAGGCGCTGAGACATGTCTCTGGCATGAGAAGTGCCTGTATCTGCCCCAAAGGCCTCAATTCACCCTTGATCCCCTTCTGCACGCAGGTGTATATTACGTGCAGGATGCCTCTTCGTGCATCTACGGGCAGGCGATGCAAAAAGTGACCGGGCTGCCCGACACCGAATCTCCTCTGGTGCTCGACATGTGCGCGGCGCCCGGCGGGAAGACCACCGCCATGATCGATGCCCTCCCGGACAATGCAGTGATGGTGGCCAACGAGTTTGTGGGCAAACGCCACAACATCCTCAGGGAGAATCTTGCCAAGTGGGGCTTCCCCAACGTTATCACCACATGCTGCGACAGTGCGGATTATACCCGCGTGGGAGAAATTTTCGACGTGGTGGCGGTAGACGCCCCCTGCTCAGGAGAGGGAATGATGCGCAAGGACGAAGAGGCCATACGCCAATGGAGCGTTGGGCTTGTGAATCAATGCGCATCCCTTCAGCGCTACATCCTGACAAATGCCGTGAAGGCTCTCAAGCCCGGCGGAATACTGCTTTATTCCACCTGCACCTACAATTCTGAAGAAAACGAAGACAACGCCCGCTATATCCAATCAGAGCTCGGGCTCGAACCCGTGGATCTACACCTTGCGGGTGTGCCCGACGAATGCCGACGAGCCACCGACGCTGACCCAATCAACGGATCGTTGCGGTTCATGCCTCATATCACCCGCGGCGAAGGCCTGTTTTTCAGCAGTTTCAGAAAGCCCCTTTCCTCTTCTTCATCGCGCACACTTACCCCCAAGGCCAAAAGCGCACGAAATCACAAATCCACACCCAAGCCAGACCCCGCAGTGGCCGGCTGGCTTAAACCGGGCGACTGGACTCTGACTGCCGATGCCGACCGCATCCTTGCCATGTCGCGACGCACGGCCGACACAGCCGCTCTCCTCGCCGACAAACACTTTCACAGCCGCGCCGGGGTGGAAGTGGCTGAAATCAAAGGACGCGATGCCGTACCCACTACTGAGCTCGCGCTCTCTGACGCATTCCGCCGCGGAAGTCTGCCGGAAGTGGATCTGCCAAAAGACAAAATCCTTGATTACCTGCGGCGCGAGGCTATCGTTCTTCCTGCCGACACCCCTCGCGGCTTCGTGGTGCTCACTTATCAAAACCATCCGGTGGGGGTGATGAAGAATCTTGGAAACAGAGCCAATAATCTTTATCCGAAAAACTGGAAAATCCGCACGCTGTAAGTTATTTTAAAATTAAAAATTTAAAATGAAGTTGTCTAAACTTATTTTGTTATTAAGATTTGGTAAGATTTCGGAGAGAATTTCCTTCATCGAAGAGGGAGCGATGCCTGCATCGTGACTGATGAGATGATGGAAATTCACCCGAAAGATTGCCAAAGATTAATGACAAGAAAGAATTTACAACTTTTTTTTAACTTTCGTAAATAAGTTTAGACAACTTCAATTTAAAATTGGAAATTACTGCAGCGCTTACTAAAAAAATACGAATCTATCTGGCATGAAACTTCAATCAGGATCGTTTCCCGTGGAAGGGATGATGTGTGCCGTCTGCGCCGGCACCGTGCAGAAGACCGTGGCAGCCGTGCCCGGTGTGGAGAAAGCGGAGGTGAATTTCGCCACCTCCACGGTCTCTTTCACCTGGGATCCCGACTCCACTTCGCCCGAGGCTGTGGCCGAGGCTGTAAAAGCCGCGGGATACGGCATGATTGTGGAGCATGACATTCGCAAAGCTACGGAGGATCACGACAAAGCCGAAGCCCGTATCTATCGGAGAATGAAGCAGGACGTGATTCTTGCCTGGGTACTGACTGTGCCTCTGTGCATAATTTGCATGGCCGGCTTTCATCTGCCCGGCATTGAATGGCTGCTGATGATGCTCTGCCTGTGTGTGATGCTTTTCTGCGGCCATCGTTTCTACCGCGCCGGATTGCGAAATCTTTTCAAAGGCCACCCCACCATGGATTCATTGGTGGCCGTCTCTACACTCGTATCTTTCTTTTTCTCTCTTTTCAATACCCTTTTCCCGGAATATTTCACCTCCGGCGGACTTCGGGCCGACCTCTATTATGAAGGAGCGGCAATGATAATAGCCTTTGTGAGCACCGGCAAACTTATGGAGATGCGCGCGCGTCGCAACACGGGCAGCGCACTTCGGGCACTGATGGGTCTGCAGCCCTCGCGCGCCCTCCGCAAAGACGCCGACGGCTCCCTGCGGGAGGTAGACATAGCGTCTCTCTCTCCCGGCGATACGGTTGTGGTTCGCCCCGGAGAGCGACTGCCGGTAGACGGCACCGTAAGCGGCGGCCGCGGCATCGTTAACGAAAGCATGCTCACCGGCGAACCGATCGGAGTGGAGAAAATAGCCGGAGAAAAAGTGAAAGCCGGCACTCTTTGCACTTCCGGCACATTCGACATAAAGGCCGCCGGAGTGGGTGACTCCACCGAACTTGCCCATATCATTGAAAGCGTGCGCCGTGCCCAGGGATCCAAGGCTCCGGTGCAGCGCCTGGTGGATAAGATCAGCAGTGTGTTTGTGCCTGCCGTAATGATCATAGCGGTTGTCACGGCCGCGGTCTGGGCAATCGTCGTGCCCTCCAATCCGGCCATAGCCGTACTCACCGGGGTGTCCGTGCTCGTAATCGCCTGTCCCTGCGCATTGGGACTCGCCACCCCCACGGCGATCATGGTGGGTGTGGGACGCGGTGCCCGTCGCGGTATTCTTGTCAAAGACGCCGAAGCCCTTGAGATGCTTTGCAAGATGCAGGTTCTGGCCATCGACAAAACCGGCACTCTCACGGAAGGCAAGCCTCAGGTGACTGAATACGCAGCCCTTGCCGACAACGCTGATTCCTCCTTGCCCCGGTTTTATTCTCTTGAACGGCGCAGCGAGCATCCTTTGGCAGCAGCCATCATTTCGTATATCGAATCCCGCGATGCAGGCATAGCCCACTCCTGCGATACCGACTCCGCCACCGATTATCTGCCGGGACTCGGCATCCGCGACGTATCCGGATACTGGATCGGCTCGCAACGGCTCGCTTCCGAAATGGGAGTCACTGCAGACGCCCGCCTGGCCGAGATGTTCGCCCGATGGGACCGTGAGGGAGCCGGCATCGTGCTCGCCGGCAAATCCTCCGGACTTATATGTGCCTTTAAAGTGGCCGACATTCTTCGCGAAGACGCCGCTGATACCGTGAAAGATTTGCGTGATCTTGGGGTTGAGACAGTACTTCTTACCGGTGATCGCGAAGGAGCGGCCCGACATATAGCGGCTCTCACGGGAATCTCCCGCGTGGAGGCAGGCCTTATGCCTCTGCAGAAGGAAGAAGCAGTGGCGCGTCTCAAAGCCGAAGGCAAAAAAGTGGCCATGGCCGGCGACGGCATCAACGATGCATCGGCTCTGGCAGCCGCCGACGTGTCCATTGCCATGGGCAGCGGCAGCGACATCGCCATCGAGACCGCCATGCTCACCATAGTAGGCGGAAAGCTGTCTGCCATACCCTCGGCCATTAAATTATCTAAAAAAACTCTCCGCATTATAAAAGAAAACCTGTTTTGGGCGTTTATATATAATGTGGTGGGTATTCCGCTGGCCGCCGGGGTGCTGTATCCTTCGTTAGGATGGCTCCTCTCGCCTGTCGTGGCTTCGGCCGCCATGGCACTCAGTTCGGTCTGCGTGGTAAGCAACTCACTGCGTCTCGGCAGATGAGATCCGAGAGCTGAGAAATTGAATTTTTTAAATTAGAATTTAAATTAACGCGATATGAAATTCAAAACCAATGCCAAGTGCAATGGCTGCAAAACCGCCATATTGAATGCCGTGCAGGAGAAATTTCCCGACGCGCAATGGAGTCTTGATCTTGAAAACACCGACAAAGTGCTTGAGGTCCACGGTATCCCCGAAGACGCCGACACCGCCGCTCAGGTAGTGAAGACTATTGAGGAGACCGGTTTTAAGGGAAGCTGGCTTCGCTGATGATGTCGGAAGGACTGCACTCCCGCACCGTCGCCTTGCTGGGCGAAGACGCCTATGTCCGGCTTACCCGCTGCCATGTGATGGTGGTGGGCCTTGGGGGCGTGGGCGGATATGCCGCCGAAATGCTGGCACGTTCCGGCGTGGGGCGGCTCTCGCTCATCGACGCCGACAGCGTGGAGATCACTAATCTCAACCGTCAGCTCATAGCCCTTCATTCCACAATCGGACAGAGCAAAACCCGCCTTTTTTCGCACCGCTTTGCCGACATAAATCCCGATTGCGAGATTATTGAGAAGCAACTTTTCGTCAGCCCCGACAACGTGACGGAGCTACTTGATCCGGCACCGGATTTCGTGATTGATGCCATCGACACGGTTGCCCCCAAAGTTGCGCTCATCAAGGAGTGTCTGCAGCGCCGCATTCCTATGGCCAGCGCCATGGGAGCAGGCGGGAGAATGGATCCCACCAAGGTGATTGTGACCGATCTGTGGCAGACCCGCGACGACGGTCTGGCTCGCGCAGTGCGCCAACGTCTCAAGAAGGAGAATCTGCGCAGGCCCCTCACTGTGGTCGCCTCCACCGAATCACCGCATCGCCCTTCTCTGATAATGGAAGACGGCAAAACCAACAAGGTCAGCTCCTTCGGCACCGTCGCCACAGTGCCCTCCACATTTGGCATTTTTCTGGCCTACTGCTGTCTGAAGCACCTTGCCCGCCCCATCTGAGCCTTCATCCCTTTGATCACTTCTACAGCCCCCTTTTTATTAAATGCTACTGCAACTCCAAAACATATCCAAAAGCTTCGGCAATCTCCGGGTGCTCCGCGATGTATCGCTGGAAGTGGCCGACAGCGAAATCGTGGCTATCCTCGGCCCAAGCGGCGCCGGGAAGAGCACTCTGCTGCATATTGCCGGCACTCTCGATTATCCCGACGCCGGCCGGGTGATATATGACGGCGTAGACCTGTCGAAACTAAAGAAAAAACAGCTCGATGAATTCAGAAACCGCAATCTCGGATTCATCTTTCAGTTTCACGAACTCTTGCCCGAATTCACGGCCCGCGAGAATGTGGCGCTCCCAGCTCTGATTGCCGGCAAAAAAAATAAAGAGGCATATCGTCTGGCCGAAGAGCTTCTCAACCGACTGGGAATGGGAGAGCGCCTTGACCATAAACCGTCCGAACTCTCCGGCGGCGAAAAGCAGCGCACGGCCATAGCCCGCGCGCTGATAAATTCTCCCCGCATTGTGCTCGCCGACGAACCTACCGGCAGCCTTGACTCCCGCAACCGCGACGAAATACTCGGCATCATCAGCGACCTGTGTAAAGAAAGAGGCCAGTCGTTTCTCATCGTGACTCACGACACCGCCCTTACCTCCATAGCCCACCGGGTGGTCAACATGGCCGATGGCCAAATTCTTAATATTGACAATGTAAGGTCCTCTGCCGATGAAAGCATGCGCCACAATGATTCCGAGGCGGAAGCCGACACATCGGAAGAATCCATCTCCGACAATCCCGACATTCGGTTTGATTAATCCGAATTTTTTATTACCTTCGCATATTCTTTGTAAAAAAAATAAAAAACGAAAATAAAATGGCAAACGAAAAACCCAACAATCAGCAGCTCCAGATCCAGCTGCGCCCCGAAATGGCCGACGGCAAATACAGCAACCTCGCAATGATCGGCCACGGCCCCAACGAATTCCTCATTGACTTCATCTTCGCTGCTCCCGGCATGCCTCAGGCCCCGGTGGTAAGCCGCGTTATCATGAGCCCCGAAAATGCCAAACAACTCATGTTTGCCATCACCGACAACGTAAAGAAATATGAGACACAGTTCGGCGAAATCAAGCAGCGCAACGCCAAAGGCGGTGCCATCGGCAACAATTGATTTTGATGGACCACACTCTTTATATCTATAACTCCCTGAGCCGCACCAAGCAGCCCTTCAAACCCCTCCACGAGGGGCACGTAGGGATGTATGTGTGCGGCCCTACCGTATACGGTGACGCACACCTCGGACATGCCCGCCCGGCCATCACCTTCGACGTGCTCTTCCGCTACCTTAAGCATCTCGGCTTCAAGGTGAGATACGTAAGAAACATCACCGATGTAGGCCATCTCGAGCATGACGCCGATTCGGGCGAAGACAAAGTGGCAAAAAAGGCCCGCCTTGAACAACTCGAGCCCATGGAAGTGGTGCAGATGTATCTCAACAGATACCACCACGATATGGAGCAGCTCAACGTGCTTCCCCCAAGCATCGAGCCCCATGCCTCCGGCCACATCATTGAGCAGATTGAGTATATCAAAAAAATTCTCGACTCCGGATATGCCTACGAAAGTCAGGGATCGGTGTATTTCGATGTGCAGAAATACAATGCAGACCACCGCTACGGCAAACTTTCGGGCCGAAACATCGAAGATATGCTCAACACCACCCGCGCCCTCGACGGACAGGATGAGAAACGCAATCCCCTCGACTTCGCCCTTTGGAAAAAGGCTTCGCCGGAGCATATCATGCACTGGCCATCTCCATGGAGCGAAGGCTTCCCCGGATGGCACCTCGAATGCTCCACGATGGGCACCAAGTATCTGGGCGACACATTCGACATCCATGGCGGTGGCCTTGACCTGATGTTTCCCCACCACGAGTGCGAGATAGCTCAAAGCGTGGCCGCACAGGGACATGAGGCCGTGAAATACTGGATGCACAACAATATGATTACCATCAAAGGACAGAAAATGGGCAAGAGTCTCGGCAATTTCATCACTCTTGAACAATTCTTCTCCGGCGAGCACCCCTACCTCACTCAGGCTTACGCTCCGATGGTGATCCGCTTCTTCATCCTTCAGGCCCACTACCGCAGCACCGTGGATTTCTCCAACGAAGCCCTGCAGGACGCTGAAAAAGGACTCAAGAAGATTCTCGACGGATACCGACGCCTTGCAGCCATTGAGCCCGCTCAGAAATCTTCCGTAGAAATCGCCGACTATGAGCAACTGTGCTACGATGCTCTTGACGACGACCTCAACACCCCCATGGTTATCGCCCATCTGTTTGACGCAGTGAGAATCATAAATCAGGCAGCCGACAAAACAATCGAACTCGACGCTGCCGACATCAACCGTCTTAAAAGCGTATTCGATACATTCCTAGGCGATATTCTTGGCATGCGACTCAACTCCGACGGAGAGTCTGCGGCCAATCTCAAACCATTTGAAGGAGCCGTGGATCTTCTTCTCGAAGTGCGCAACAACGCCAAGGCTTCCAAAGATTGGGCCACCTCCGATTTGATCCGCGACAAACTCAAGGAACTCGGCTTCGACGTGAAAGATACCAAACAAGGAGTAGAGTGGTCGGTAAAGTGACCACGGCCGATACCCCTCACCCACAAAATCAAAAGTCCGCGGTGTAATTCTTTCCCACACCGCGGCCTATTTTTTAACCGACCAGCCCATCAGCCCCATAAGGCCCATAAGCCCCATAAGGCCCATCAGCCCCATCAGGCCCATCAGCCCCATCAGCCCCATAAGGCCCATCAGCCCCATAAGCCCCATAAGCCCCATCAGCCCCATCAGGCCTATAAGCCCCCATCAGCCCCATAAGGCCCATCAGCCCCATAAGGCCCATCAGCCCCATAAGCCCCATCAGGCCGATAAGCCCCCTCAGGCTCATCAGCCCTATCAGCCCCATAAGGCCCATCAGCCCCATAAGGCCCATAAGGCCCATCAGCCCCATAAGCCCCATAAGCCCCATCAGCCCCATCAGGCCCATCAGGCCCATCAGCCCCATCAAATTATTTCATTACAATTTGGCACAAAAAAAAGTCTAACCCTTTTCACAAAGAGTTAGACAGAAACCTTAATCTTAATTTAATACTATGAAAAACACTCCACAAAAGTAATGCTTTTTCAAGCCCTTGTCAAGTGCAAAATTTTATGCAAACGTTTTCCATTAACAATACTCTAT
>JAMPGE010000032.1 GCA_023664085.1 Muribaculum sp.
TTCCTGTCAATATGGGCAAAAAGAAGACCTCTGTAAGTCAGCAACTTACAGAGGTCGTTAAGATGTTATCGCGGAGAGGACGAGATTCGAACTCGTGGAAGAGATTGCTCCCTTCGTCGGTTTAGCAAACCGGTGGTTTCAGCCACTCACCCACCTCTCCTTTGTGGTTTTATTCCCTGTGGGTCCTTCCCACGGGTTTTCTGCTTGCAAAGGTAGAAACTTTTTCTTATTCTTCCAAATTTTTATTGCTTTTTTGTGAAGAATTTTCTTTGTTAACCGACGCCCCGTTCGTTTTCTTTTCTTTTATTTGTTGTGCATTGCGCTGCATGCCTGCAAGTTTTGCTCTCTTTATGGCTGAATTCTTAAAAATACGGGAGAAGTCGGTTTGTGTCATTTCCAATATTTGATCCGCTGTAATTTTCTTTATTTCGTCTCTGATTGGAAATAGTGTGTCTGTTTTGATACGGGCGGTTGGCGTGATGATTTGTCTGTTGTTTAATGGGCACAGACGCAGGCAGTTGTCGCATCCGTAGAGATATCCCGGGTCTGTGGACTGCAGGATCTTTTTCTGATCGGGTGTGAATTCCCCGCGATGCTCTATGGTAAGATAGCTGATGCATCTGCGTGCATCTATCGTTGCTTCGGCGCTTAATGCATCTGCCGGACATCCTATGCTGCATTTGCCGCAATGAAGACACTCCTCCCCTTCCGGGCCCGTGGCGGCGTTGGGTAAGGTGTGTCCGGACTCTTCGCTTAGTTCGGACGTCGGCACTGTAGTGATGATTTCGGCAAGAAACACCATGTTTCCGATGCCCCTCACGTGAATCATGCCGTTATCGAGTCTTTTGCCGAGCCCGCTTGTTTCGGCCCAGTAGCGTTCGAATATCGGGGCTGTGTCTACGCAGATGCGCCATGTATTGTCCGAACTGTTCAAAACGGGTATTTCGGCAATGGCCCCGGTCAGGGCTTTGCGGATGGTGTCGTGATAATCGTTGCCGTAGGCATAGGAGGCAATCACAGGCAGGTTTTCATCTCTTTTTTGCCGGGGTGAGAAGTCGAAGGCGCAGCAGATGATGCTTTTTGCATTGTCGAGAAGTAGTCGGGGGTCGCTGCGAATGTCGAGATATTTATGCAGATACAGCATGTCGGCGGCATTGCCGTTCTTCAGCCACTCTACATACGTATGCATCACGGCTTTGTCCACGGTGCGCGCGCCGCATACGGCGCAGGCGCAGGCTCCATGCTGCATAAGAATATGTTGTATTGACTTTCTAAGCTTCATTTTCTGCCGAAATCAGCCGGAATCTCGCCCCAGACATCAGTCTCCCATTTCATTACTTTCACGTTGAGGCTATGGGTGTTGAGCCAGGCAAGAGCTCTTCCTAAGAGTTCGAATATGCGTCGGTTGCGGGGAGTTTCCCTGAGGGTTGTCCTGACGCTTTTGCGCCTCACCCATGCCATGCCCGACACGGAATCGGAGTAGATGTTGTGTTTTTCACCTTTCTGAAACATCAGAGCCAAGGCGTGAACGATTGCTAGGAATTCGCCGATATTGTTGGTGGCGTCGGGGAATGGTCCGACTCTGAAGAGTTCCTTGCCGGTAAGGAGTTCCACGCCGCGATATTCCATCACGCCCGGATTGCCCATGCATGAAGCGTCTACGGCCCAGGCGTTGAGATCAATCTCGGGGAAGGAGAAGTAGTCGGGGGCGCCGGCGGCGGGAATACGGGGGGAATTATTGTATCTGTTCATTTCGGTTTGCGGGGTTGGTTTGCGGCGTTCGTTGGCGTTTTGAATCAGTCTGCCGAGTTCCATCACTTCCTGATGACGCGTCTGCCGGCGATAGGCGATTGTGGCCTCTTCGGAAGAAGGGAAAGCCTTATAGCGGGCGTTGGGGAAATTCTCAATCTGCTCGAGTGCATCGCTCCAGTTGTCGTATACCCCCGGATTCCGTCCGTAAAACACTGTGTAGAAGGTCTTGTTGGCCATGACGGGGTTTATTGGTAAATAAGTAATATAATAATAAAACCTGCAAATTGATTAATAATAAAGCAAGGAAGAAATATTGCTGACAAACTTTTCATTCCACTTCGTCTCGCAATTGATAGCCGGTGCGCAGTGTCTCAAACCGCAGGGGGTGTCCGCGAAGTGTCTGCGTGTCTTTATGAGGATCGTATGACTGAAGTATGGACGAGACCGTAAGCGCTGTGGGAGGCGTATAGTTTCCGGTGAGCCCTTCGGTAGGAAGGGTGACATTAAAATGTCGCCCCACGGCTTCGAGCACCATTCTTGTGGCGCGGCTTTTGCCTTCCCGGGTATAGCCCGCTATATGGGGCGTCGCGATTTCGGCGGATTCGAGCAGGGCCGTGTTGATCGCGGGCTCCCCTATCCAGGTATCGATCACGGCCCGCAGGTTTCTGCCGGCGATGTGGCGCAGCAGGGCTTCTTCGTGTACCACTCCCCCTCTGGATGCGTTGATGAGTATTGCGCCGGGCTTCAGCAGCTTCATTGTTTCATCATTGCACAGGCGGGCGGTGGCATACGGTGCATCATGCGTCAGCGGCACGTGAAAGGTGACGGCGTCGCATGCCGATGCCAGCCTGTCAAGGCTGAGATATTCTTCGTCGGAGTATCCGGCATCTCTGCGGGGAGGGTCGCAAACCAATACGTTGCATCCGAGGGTGCGTCCCCACTGGGTTACGATGCTTCCCACGTGGCCTTTGCCCACAACTCCGAGGGTGTGGCGCGAAGGGTCGAATCCCAGGGTAAGCAGCGAGCTCCACACGTATTGCGCCACTCCGGGTGCGTTGCATCCCGGGGCGTTGCAGACCTCGATGCCAAGGTCTGCCATATCCCGCATGTTGATATGGTCGGTGCCTATGGTGGCGGTGGCCACAAGAGATACGCTGCTGTCGGCGAGCAGTTGTCGGTCGCAATGAGTGCGGGTGCGCACTATGAGTGCCGCGGCATCTTTCACGTCATTGCCATCGATATTTGCGCCCGGCTTGGAGATGACTTCAAAATGGTCCGTAAGTCTGCGCTCAAGGTCGGGGATGGCTTTGTCTATAATGATTTTCTTTTTATTCACGTTGCTGTCAGAATCCCCACGTCAGGAAAAAATAGAATGTTACGATAAGGCTTATGATCACGGCCATCACTACTGAAGGGCGGAAAATCCTGTGGAGGGCGAAGAGATTGCCTGCCTGAACGGCTATCCAGAAATACAGCGTGGACATATAGGTCATCATGTTGTTGTAGTCAGACAGCATGCATAGTATGGCTGTGAATCCTACGATGTTGAGACAGTTGTTCATACGCCGTATGCGCGAGTTGCCCGCATAGAGAAGGATGGCGTTGTTCATGCACTGAAGGGCGGCTATCAGACACAGCACTCCGGTGAAAATAATCATGGCAAACAGTTCGGTTTTGTTGCCGAGATTCATCAGAGTATAGTTCAATGCGGGCATATGGAAGCCGGATATCGGGATTAACCCCAACCCTACCCCCACCCAATAAGGGGCTATGAGGCCAAGGATCATGGCGACGGTTTCCTTAAACCGCAGGGTTTTCATTACTATTCCGCACAAAGCAAGGGCTATGGTCATCGGCAGGAAGGCATATTGGATCATGGAGCCGATGGAGAGAAGAGTGGCCAGAGAGAAATAGGCTTGGGCGGCGTTGCGTGTATTTTCGTTGATACTGAACAGAATCCAAAGCGACGTGACTACCACAAGCATTAGAATCGGAGAGGCCGACATGTAGGATGTGACGTAACAGTTCGAGGCGGTGAGAAGCACGTAGATGGAGGGCATCACCAGATTTGCACCACGGATAAAGTTGAAACGCTTGTTGAAAAACATCAGCAGCGGTCCGGCGCCTACCACAAGTACTACCGAGAGGATAGTTTCGACCGGAGTGGTGAGTCTCCAGATATTTGGAGATTTAAGGCAAATGCCCAAATTAGAGTCCACGGTGAATTCGGGTCCGATAAAGTAATTGGCCAGAATCATGGCGGCCGCCGCACACATCGACGCCGCGAGCCATGTCAACCCTATGGAATTGCGTCTGTTCATGGAAATAACTTTTAAACCTCAACTTTCGTTTGCGAAAGGTTAAAATTCTCCATTTAAAGATCCAGGCCGATGTCTTTTCGGAAATATTTCCCTTCAAAGTCGATGGCCTCCGCTCCGCGCATGGCGCGGCAGCGTGCTTCGGCAAGATCATCGGCAACGGCCACTACCGTGGCGATCCGTCCGCCATCGGTGATCAGAGATCCGTCGGGGGTAGTGCCCAGGGCTCCCTCAAAGACGAGACATCCGAGGCTGCGGGCTGTTTCAAGCCCTCTCACGGCGTCTCCTTTGGCCGGAGGTCCGGGATATCCTTTCGCCGCCAAAACGATCCCTACGGCCTTCCGAGGTATCGTCTCAAGCCTCTTGAGGGCAAGAGTGCGGTCCGCGATTCCCTCAAGCAGGTCGATGAAGTCGCTTTTTATAAGGGGCAGTATCACCTGGGATTCGGGATCGCCAAGCCGCACGTTGTATTCAAGCAGCAGAGGATCGCCGCCGCAATTCATAAGACCGAGGTATAGAAAGCCGCGGTAGTCGAGACCTTCCTCTTTGAGGCCGCGCAGCGTGGGTTCTATAATGCGACGGGTCACTTTTGCCATGAATTCCTCATCGATGCATTCAGCCGGCGACATTGCGCCCAGTCCTGCCGTGTTGGGGCCGCCGTCGCCATCGAGCAGCCTTTTATAATCTTTGGCGGAGGGCAGAATGATATAGTCTTCACCGTCCACGGCGAGAAATACGGAGCATTCCTTACCGAGGGCGTGCTCTTCAATCACCACGGTGCTTGACGATTCTCCGTAGAGCCCTTCAAGCATTTGGGAGAGCATATCTTTGGCGTCGGCCATGGAATCGGAGATAAAGACACCGCGGCCGGCGGCCAGACCGTCGGCTTTCAGCACATACGGAGGCTGGAGGGAGTCGATATATCCGAGTCCCTCATCAAGCGTGTCGGCCGTCACGGTCATAAATCTGGGGGAGGGGATGGCGTGACGGATCATGAATTCCTTGGCGAATTCCTTGCTGCCTTCGAGGCGGGCACACTCTTTGTCGGGGGCTATGATCTTGGCGCCGGTGGGGGAGAGGGCGTCGTAAATTCCCTCCACAATGGGAGCCTCCGGACCTACCGTCACCATGTCGATGTCGTTGTCGGAGATGAAGCGGGCCAAGGCAGGGAAGTCAAGAGCGGAGATATCAACACTCAGGGCACCTTCCACCTGACCCGGGGCGGCGTAAAGGCGCGCGCACCGATTGCTTTTCAGCATGGTGGCAGCCAAAGCGTTTTCCCGGCCTCCGATGCCGATGATAAGAATGTTGAGCGAATCTTTCATTTTTTCCACCCTTTGCGGGCTCTCATTTTATTGGCGGGTCTGGAGAATGCGGCGTTTTCGCGATTGTTTTCGCGTCGGCGTTCTTTCCAATCGGTGCGGGGTTCAAAGTCGCGTTGCGGTCTTTCGTCCCTGAAGGGTCTTTCATCCGCGTCGCGTCGCTGACGGAAGCTTCGTGTATGGTCCGGGCGGTCATCGCGGCGGCGGTCGCGGCTGAAGTTGCGGTCATCGCGTCGTTTGCCGTTTTTGGGAGAATCTTTGAATTTGCGGGTCTCCTCACGCCATTCGCGGTCGCTGAGGCGGCGTGTGACGTGCCTTGCGGTGCGTTCGAAGGTGGTGTTGGCCACGGATCCTCCGTCGGCTTTAAAGTCGGAATAAGCGCCGGCGAAGAGCACGTATTCCCGCAGGGTGCATTCCAGAGCACCGTTGATGATGGGATATTTCACGGAAGGCTTGAGATGGATGGCGTCGAAATGTTCGTCGCGGTATCCGAGTATCCAGGCGTGCCAGCCGCCGAATTCCGATTTGAGCCAGTGGCCGATATCGCTGTAGAGTTTCTCCATATCGTCGGGGCGCAGGCGTTCGCCGTAGGGAGGGTTCATCACGAGAATGCCGTCGGGATCGAGTTCCTTCCATTCGCCCATGGAGCGGCAGGAGAGGGAAATCATTTCCTCCACGCGGGCAGAGCGAATGTTGGCCCGGGCTATGGCCACGGCCTCCGGGTCGATGTCGCCGCCGTAGATGCGGTGGGTAAATTCGCGCTCGCCGGAGTCGTCGTTGTAGAGGGTCTCGAAGAGGTCGGCATCGAAATCCTCCCATTTCTCAAAGGCAAACCCGTCGCGGTATATGCCGGGATTGATGTTGGCGGCTATAAGGGCGGCTTCAATAAGGAATGTGCCGGAGCCGCACATGGGGTCGGCGAAATCGCAGTCGCCTCTCCAGCCCGTCTTGAGGATAATTCCGGCGGCGAGCACTTCGTTGATGGGAGCGGCCGTCTGCTGGCTGCGGTAGCCGCGTCGGCTTAGAGGCTCTCCGGATGAGTCAAGCGAGATGGTGACCTGATTTTCGAAGATATGCACGTCGAAAACTTTATCGGCTCCATTCAGCCGGATCGAGGGGCGCCGTCCGTCGCGGTCCATGAAGTGGTCGGCAATACCGTCCTTCACACGGTAGGTCACGTATTTTGAGTGGGTGAATTCGCTGCTGTTTACGGTAGTGTCGATCGAGAAAGTAGAGTCCGGGGTAAGGTATTTTTCCCATTCGGTTTCCCTTACGCGGTCATACAGTTCGTCGGGATCGGATGCCGAGAATTTCACGATTGGCTTGAGAATCCTGAGGGCTGTGCGGCAACAGAGGTTTGCCTTATACAGCAGAGCGAGGTCACCTTCGAAGGATACCATGCGTCGGCCGATTTCCACGTTTTGCGCGCCCAGCGAAATGAGTTCGTCGCGGAGCACGTCTTCAAGGCCCTGGAATGTTTTGGCCACCATCGGGAAGATAGATTCCATATCTTATGCGGAGCGTTATATTGTAAGTTCGGTTTTATGAAACGGGGTCTTAATTCGGCGGAATGCTTCAGAATGTGATTTTCCTGCCGTGAGAGTCATCGCCATGCGTCGGGCCGTCGTCATCGCGTGAAGAGGAGACGGCTCCGGATCCGGCTTTATGCAGGTTTTTCAACTGCTCGTTGAATCTGGGTTCGCGGTTGAACGTAGGGTTGCGTTCCAGCATGGCAATCACTTCGTGATCGTCGAATTGAGAGGGCTCGAGCACCACGTATTTGATTTTAGCCGTGTCGCGTTGCTGGCGCGCTATTTTGTCGGCCCCGTAGATATCGGCCATGCGGCGCTGGCTCACCTCGTCCTGACGGGATTCGGCTCCGGAGGCTGCTGATTCTTCCGGATCGGCTCGAAACACGAGCGGACCTTTGCCGGTCTGTCCCGGGCCGGTCTTCACATCATCGTTGATGGTGACGTCGAAGCCGGAGGCGAGCACGGTTATTTTCACCTTGTCGCCCAGTTCGGGATTGTCGGCGATGCCCCATTTCACGTCGAGATTCGAGGGGAGTTTGGCGGTAAACTGTCTGATCTCGTTGATTTCTTTGGCGGCGATGGGGTGTTCGCTGTCTTTGGAGCAGGAGAATTTGAAGAGAAGCCGCTTGGAGGTGCGGATGTCGTGGGTCTTGAGAAGAGGGGAGTGGAATGCATTGTAGAACGCGTCGGAGATTCTGTTTTCACCCTCGCCGTAGGCGGTGGAGATTATGGCTGTGCCGGAATCTTTGAGAGTGGTTTTTACGTCTTGAAAATCCACGTTGATATAGCAGCGTTCGGAGATGATTTCGGAGATGCTGCGGGCGGCGTCGGCCAGGGTGTCGTCGGCCTTGTCGAAAGCGTTGAAGAGGTTCAGGTCGTTGTATATCTCGATAAGGTTCTCGTTATTGATTACCAGCAGCGCGTCCACGTGCTTTTTCATCTCGTTGGCGCCATCGATGGCCTTGAAGATTTTCTTGTCTCCCTCAAAGAGGAAAGGCACGGTGACGATGCCGATGGTGAGAATCCCCATTTCTTTGGCAATGCGGGCCACCACCGGAGCCGCTCCGGTGCCCGTGCCGCCTCCCATGCCGGCGGTGATGAATACCATCTCGGTCTGATCCGTGAAGAGTTCGCGGATCTGAGCTTCGGAGGCTTCGGCGCACTGACGTCCCACTTCCGGCTTGTTGCCGGCGCCGAGGCCGTGAGTGATTTCGTAGCCCAGCACGAGCTTGTTGGGCACGTCCGACAGTTCGAGGGCCTGCTTATCGGTGTTGCACACCACGTAATTCACGTGTTTGATATTCTGTCGGTACATGTAGTTGACGGCGTTGCCGCCGCCGCCGCCCACTCCGATCACTTTGATGATGGCGGCATTGGAGTCGGGATGGAAATGGCTTCCGTCGGTGATGTTTCCGGGATCGGTATTGGGAATGTTGGGATTGTCCATTTTTAGAAATTTGCGGGTGAGAGGTTGAAGATTCGGAAGGGGAGAGGCGGTTGTCATTCAAAGAGGTCGGAGTCATCCTCGCGGGGAGGGGCAAACATTGTGCCGAGCCGCGATCCGAATTTGCCGAGCATGCTGGAGAACTTACCGGGTTTGCGGCTTTTTTTCTCGCGGGCGGCGGGAAGGTCTTCGATATCGTCCTCGCTGTCGGCAGACTCCGCGCCGGTGGCGGGGAGTTCTTCGGACTGCGGGATTTCAAGACACTCGGCGTTGCTGAGAGTGGCTCCTTCATAGAGCACGCAGTCCACGGCTATGTTTTCGCCGGAGGGGGAGGAGTCGTCGCCCAGATGGATATAGTTGGGCAGTCGGCCCAGACGCACGGTCAGACCGCACTGGCGGGTGATAAGCTCAAGCATACCGTTGAGCCGGGAGCCGCCTCCGATACAGACCACGCCGGCGGGAATGTCTTTTTCGCGCAGTCCGGCGTAATCTATCTGTTCGAGAATGTTGGCGACGATTTCTTCGGAGCGGGCCACTATATAGTTGCTCACGTCGGAGGAATTGATGCCGTGTATGGTGATTTCCTTGAGGGCGTTGTTGGAGAGGGCGTTGCCGGTTGAGATTTTTATCTCCTCGGCCCGCTCTTCGAGCAGGGAGAGCGAAGTGAGGTCGCGCGTGATGTTGCGTCCGCCCATGGGGATAGTGGCCAGATAGGTGAGTCCTCCCCTGTTGTAGATGCTCACGGTGGACGTCTCGGCGCCCATATCCACGAGCATGCATCCGAGTCGTTTTTCTTCATTGGAGAGCACCAGATGGCCTTCCGCAAGGGGAGTCACCACGAAGCCTTCCACTTTAAGTCCGCATTTGTCGCAGATCACGCGGTTGATGTTGCGCTTGATCTCGGGGCGGCATACGATGATGTCGTAGGTCACTGAAATGTCGGAGCCTTCCACTCCTATGGGGGACGTGGTCTCGATCTTGCCGATGTTATAGATGCGGGGCACCGCATCGATCACTTCGAGCGAATTGACGATGGCGGAATGCATGGCTTCCTCACGGAGTTGGTCCACGATCCGGGCGGTGATTTCCGTCTCTTCGGGCAGAGTGCGTCTCACGGTGGTGGGGATGCTGCGCAGCGAGCGTCCCGAAAGGCCTACGAACACGCCTGTGATTTTCCGCGGGGCGATGCCGGGATGGCGTTGAAGCTTCTCAATGATCCGGGAGACGTGGATTGCGGTCTCCTCCAGATTCTGGATGATGCCGTAGCGCACGCATTCCTTGATGCTTTCGCGTTCGGAAGCTTCGATTATGAGTTGGCCCTGGCCGTCGTAGCGGCCTACCGCGCCTATGATTTTCGAACTGCTTATTTCTATAGCGGCAACGTATCTTTCTTTATCCATATACGGGGGTGGAGGGTTGAGAGTTGAGGGTTGTTGTTTAGAGAAGAGAGGTCAGTCGTCTTGCTGACGGTGGTCCGGGGGACCTGCCTGCTGGGCCTGCGACTGCTGCTCGGCAAGTGCGGCTTCCTCGGGATTGGCGTCTTCTTCGGCGGCAAGGATCGGGTGGAGGGGCGTCTTGTCGCGCCGTGTGGCCACGATCTGTCGTTTGAAGCGTACGGAGATGGTGTCGTAGGTCTCCCAGCCGCGGAAGGGGAGTATCTTGTGGTATGCCGTAAGCAGCGCCTTTCTTTTGCGTGCAAGGTCGGCGGTGTCGCCGAAGTTTATCACGTGGCCCGATATGCGCGGCACGAGGATGATATTGTCCTTATCGCGCACCACTATCTGGCTTATGAGGTTTTTCAAGGTGGGATCGGAGTTGATGAAGCGCGTCACGGGAAGCACGTAGGTGGCCGGGAGTGCTTTTGAGAAATGCCCGCACACCAGCGGCACGTCCGTATAGAATTCCGCCGTGGAGGGGATGGTCTTGCCGTCTTTGTTCACGTAGTAGCTGCGCTCTCCGTCAAACACCCTTATCTCCGGAATCATCGGCGTGATGTTGACGGTGAGTTTTCCCTGCGAATTCATAACGCATTCCACGTCTTCAAAGTTTTGGAAACTCTTCAGATAATTCTCCACGTCGAGCGTATTGAGGGCACCGAGCGGAGAGCCGATAATTTTTATAGGGCATTTGGCAAGCTGGGTCATTACGCTTGCCGGGGTCACGGAGTTGGCCTTGGAGTCGCCGAGAATATTTACCTGAATGCCGGTGCACACGTCGTCGGCCGCACGGGCATTGGCCCAGATGGCCATGCCTATGGCATAGCATATCAGGGCTGTCATCAGTATCCATTTCAGAATGGTTTTCTTCATCGGCGGAGTATTTCCTTAATTTCGGGCAGGAGCACGTTGATGTCGGCTGCCCCTAAGGTCATTAAAATCTCAAAATTACGATTTTTTATCAGATTCAGCAAATTTTTTCGCTCGCAGTAGGTGGCATCGGTGGTCACGTCTTTTAAAATAAGCTGGGAATCAACGCCTTCGATAGGCTCTTCGCGAGCCGGGTAAATTTCGGGAAGGATCACTTCGTCGGCTGCCGAAAGCGCGCGGGCGAACTCCGGCGCGAAGTCGCGCGTGCGTGTGTAGAGATGCGGCTGAAAGATCACGCTGAGTTTCCTGCCGGGATAGAGTTTGCGCACTGATTCTATGGATGCCGCCACTTCGCGGGGAGAGTGGGCGTAATCGTCGATGAGGATATGGCCGTGGTCTTCGGGAGCGTCTCCGCGCATCCAGATTTCGAATCTTCGACTCGCGCCGCGAAACGATGCCAGTCCTTTCTTCACATCTTCCCGGCTGGCGCCGGCCAGCAGTGCCGACGCCGCGGCGGCCACCGCGTTGTCGATGTTGATTTCCACGGGCACTCCGAGCTCGATGTCGTCTATGCGCAGTCCCTGAGGTCCGCAAAGGGTGAAGAAGAGACGTCCGGGGGCGTATTTCACGTTTTCGGCCCACCAGTCCCCTTTCGGCTCAGCTTCGGGATCGGCGGCATGGAGATGACCGCTGTAGGTCATGGTCTTCACCCCTTCGGGAGTCTGAGGCTTGAGTTTCAATCCGGTATGCATCAGCAGATATCCTCCGGGCCGGATCAGTGTGGTGAAATGGCGGAATCCTTCGAGATAACCCTGTTCGTCGCCATAAATGTCGAGATGGTCGGGATCAGTGCTCGTCACCACGGCTATCCAGGGCGAAAGCCTGTGAAACGAACGGTCGTATTCATCGGCCTCCACCACTGCCAGATCGCTCTTTTCGGAGAGCATAAGGTTGGAGTCGGTGTTTCGAAGGATGCCGCCCAGAAAAGCGTTGCAACCCTGAGGGGTCTGGGCAAGAATCCATGCCGTCATGCAGCAGGTGGTGGTCTTGCCGTGGCTGCCGGAGATGCATATGGCCCTTTCGCGGCGGGTGATGTCGCCGAGCAGCGCCGCTCTCTTCATCATTCTGAAGCCGCGGTCGCGGAAATAGGTGAAGATTCTGTTGTCGGCGGGAATGGCCGGCGTATACACCGCCAAAGTCTCCCCGGGATTGCGAAATGCCTCGGGGATTGAAGCTTCGTTGTCTTCAAAAGAGAGAATGGCACCCTCTTTCGCGAGATGATCGGTTAGCGGTGTGGATGTGCGGTCGTATCCGGCAATCTCCACACCCTTGCTGAGATAGTATCTTACCAGGTTGGCCATGCCTATGCCGCCTGCTCCTATGAAGTATATATTCATTTCGGGGTCTTGCTTTGATTCGGGGTCCTGCTTTGATTCGGACTCTTACTTTGCATTTAGTATTTTCACCACTTCATCCACAATCTTCTCATCGCTTTGGGGAAGGGCAAGGGTGAGGATGTTTTCCCCCATAGCCTTAAGGCGGGCGGGGTCATTGATCAGGGAGATGATGTTGTCGGCCAGAATTTCCCGGCTTTCCGCATCGGGCACCAACACGGCGGCATCTTTCGAGGAGAGTGCGAGAGCGTTTTTGGTCTGATGGTCCTCAGCCACGTTGGGCGACGGCACCAGTATGGCGGGTTTGCCCAAAAGTTCAAGCTCGCTGATGGATCCGGCTCCGGCCCTCGATACTACCAGCGACGCCGCGCCGTAGGCCGCCGACATGTTGGAAATGAACGGTGCCACGGCTACTCCCTCAAGTCCCTTTACGGCCTCGAGAGCCCGCGGGTAGAAGGACTTGCCCGTCTGCCAGATCACCTGAATGCCGGCGCCCGCTATGCGGTGGATGTCTTTCTCCAGACTTTCGTTTACGGTGAGCGCTCCTAAAGATCCACCCACGCACAGCACGGTGGGCTTCTCCGGGTCGAGTCCGAAGCTTTTGCGGGCGTCCTGCGGACTCATCACTCCCTCCAGCAGATCTTTGCGCACGGGATTGCCGGTGAGCAGTATCTTGTCGGCGTCAAAAAATCGCTCCATTCCCGGATATGCCACGCAGATGGCCTTGGCCTTCTTGGCAAGCAGCTTGTTGGTGACGCCTGCATACGAATTCTGCTCCTGAAGCAGCGTGGGCACTCCGGCGCGCTGGGCAGCCTTGAGTGTAGGCCCCGAGCAATAGCCGCCCACGCCGATGGCAATGTCCGGTTTGAAGTCCTTCACCACCTTGCGGGCAATCTTCAGGCTTTTGCGCAGCTTCATCAGCACGCCGAAGTTGCGCAGAAGATGCCTGCGGTCAAACCCCGCCACGGGCAGTCCGATGATCTTGTAGCCTGCGGCGGGCACCCGCTCCATCTCCATGCGGTTGTCGGCCCCCACAAAGAGGATTTCCGCGTTGAGACGTCTCTTCAGAGCGTTGGCGATGGAGAGTGCCGGGAAGATATGTCCCCCCGTGCCTCCGCCGCTTATGAGTATATGGTATTTCTTTTCGTTCATGGGTAGATATAGGGTTGAAGAGGGCGTTCTCTTGGGATTTGCCCTCTTCCTGAATGGTTATTTTCTCTCTTCAAGGCTTACGTTGGTGGCCTGCATATCCTTGGGCAGGAGCACGCTTTCGGCCTCCATCTCTTTTTTGTTTTTCGACGTCACGGCGAAGCGGCTCACCGAGAGCATTATGCCGATGGCTGCCGACATCACCAGCACCGAAGTGCCGCCCTTCGATATCAGAGGCAGCGGCTGCCCCGACACCGGAGCCACGCCGGTGACTATGGCCATGTGGACCAGAGCCTGCGACACTATCAGCACCGCGCAGCCGATTATCAGGAAGGCGGGCAGGGCCCGGCTGCACTTATAGGCCATCACGCCTGCTCTGGCCAGCAGACATAGATACAGCATAAGCAGAAACACTCCTCCCATAAATCCCGTGTCTTCCACAATGATGGAATATATATAGTCGGAAAAAGCCAAAGGCAGGCGGGCGCTCTCGCGCGAATTGCCCGGTCCGCGGCCGAAAAGTCCGCCGTTGGCCTGGGCCATCTTGGCGTAAAACACCTGTCGGTTCACGTCATTGATGGTATCGCCCGGATGCACACCCTTCTTATAGTAGGCAAGTCGACTCTTATGTGTGGAGGCGCGGCCGATGGTCTTCTCTTCAGGCTGCGTCTCGTGGCTTTTGGCCACGGCCACCTTGTCGAATTCGCTGCTCGCCTCGGAATTGCTCTTGAACGTATAGGCCACGCCTACGAAAACGCCGTAGACCACCAGCACCATGCAGAATTTCTTGAGCTGAATGCCGCCCACCAGAAACATGGTGAGACTCACGGCCATAAGGATGACCATATTGGTCAGGCCGTTTACCCACAGCAGGGCCGCGCAAATTCCCACTATCGTGGCTACCAGCACCACACCCTTGTTCGACACTCCGTTCTTTCCCTGCGACCGGCCCAGAATCGTGGCCAGCATTATCACCACCGCCAGCTTCATGATCTCGGCCGGCTGGATGGTGAACCCGAACAATACGAGCGCCCTTTGGGCGCCGTTGATGGTCTTTCCCGCAAATGTAGAGAATAGCAACAGCCCTAAGGCCAGGGCAAAGAAAAAGGTGGAAAACCTGCTGAGATAGCCGAAATGGAGATTCTGTAGCCACAGCACGAGCGCCAGTCCGCCGCCAAGATACATTACGTGGCGTATGAGCGGATAATACACGTTGCTGCTGCGCACCTCGGCGCTGGATGCCGAAAACAATTCGATCACCGACACCAGCAGGATCATGATGTAAATGCCCCAGATATAGGGGTCGTGACGGGCATTGTTGCGGATGGTCTTTTCCGCGCGCGCCGAACGTTCGCTCTCGCTGATTGTGCCCGAGGGGGCAGGGCCCCGTCTGCGGGGCTCCTTGCGGGGCGTCCCGCCGGATTCGCGGCCGTCTACGGTCTGATGGATTATGAGTTCTTCTGACACTTCTTTTTTTTATTTGAGTTGAGAGGGAATGAGTAAATTTAGAATTTAAAATTTAGAATTTAGAATCCGAAAGCTTTTTCACGGCAGCCTTGAATCGGCGGCCGCGGTCTTCATAACTTTTGAAGAGATCGAAACTTGCGCAGCAAGGCGAGAGGAGCACCGTGTAGCCCGGCGAAGCCAGTCTACGGCAAGCCTCTACGGCTTCCTCCAGCGAATGGGTGTCGAGTATTTCATCCACTTTTCCCTTGAAGAATTCGAGTATCTTTGCGTTGTCCTTGCCCATGGCCACTATAGCCTTCACTTTCTCCTTTACGAGGGGTTCTATCTCCGAGTAGTCGTTGCCCTTGTCTTTGCCGCCGAGGATAAGTACGGTGGGGGAGCTCATGCTTTCCAACGCATACCATGTGGAGTTGACGTTGGTGGCCTTGGAGTCGTTGATCCATCTTACGCCGTCGATATCGGCCACAAACTCCAGTCTGTGCTCCACGGCTTCGAAATCCTCAAGAGCGGCGCGGATGTCATCCTTCTTGATTTTGAGCACGGTGGCGCTCAGCCCGGCGGCCATGGAGTTGTAGAGATTGTGCAGCCCGGTCAGCGACAGCTTGTCGCGCGGTATATCCCATACGTCGCCCTCCACGTCGAAATGTACCGATCCGTCGGCCACCCATGCGGCGTTGCCCTCATGGTAGTTTTCCGCGAAGGGGAGTCGGCGGGCCTCCACGTGGATCCGCTCTATCTGCTTGCGCACGATGGGATCGTCGAGCCAATATATAAACCAGTCGTCTTTGGTCTGGTTCTGAAGTATGCGGAATTTGGCGGCCACGTAATTCTCCATCTTATGGTCGTAGCGGTCGAGGTGGTCGGGAGTTATATTGAGCAAGACCGCTATGTCCGCTTTGAAATCATACATATTGTCGAGTTGGAAACTCGACAGTTCGATCACGTAAATCTCATGGGGATCGAGAGCCACCTGCAGCGCAAGGCTTTTGCCTACGTTTCCGGCCAGACCTACGTCCAGACCCGCTTTGCGCAGGATGTGATACGTAAGCAGGGTAGTGGTGGTCTTGCCGTTGGAGCCGGTGATGCATACCATTTTGGCATCGGTAAAGCGACCGGCGAATTCTATTTCGCTTACCACGGGGATACCTCTTCCAAGAGCCTCGGCCACGACGGGAGCCGTGTCCGGAATGCCCGGACTCTTCACTATGATGTCGGCGTCGAGGATTTTCTCCGCCGTATGTCCGCCTTCCTCAAAAGGCACGTTGTGATCAATGAGGGTCTGCCTGTGGATCCCGGGGATGGTGCCCATGTCGCTGAGCCATACTTCATATCCCTTCACAAGTCCCAGCACGGCTGCTCCGGCGCCGCTTTCGCCGCCGCCGAGCACTGCCAGCTTCTTTTTATGTGTATCAGTCATGCTGTTATCTTATTTTAAGTGTGACGAATGTAAGCGCGGCAAGAAGGATGCCCACAATCCAGAAGCGTATCACGATCTTCGACTCCGGTATGGGATGCCGCGGGAAGTCGAGTTTTGCCGCCACCGACGGATCGCCGGCCTTCTGGAAATGATGATGCAGGGGAGTCATCTTGAATATGCGTCGCCCTTCGCCATATTTTTTCTTCGTATATTTAAAATATCCCACCTGCATTATCACGGATAGATCCTCGATGAAGAAGATCAGACAAAGCAGGGGAATAAGGAGTTCCTTGCGGATGAGGATGGCGAAGACGGCAATGATGCCGCCCAGCGTGAGCGAGCCGGTGTCGCCCATGAAAACCTGTGCCGGGAAAGCATTGTACCAGAGGAATCCCACCAGCGCTCCTATAAATGAGGCGGCAAACACCACCAATTCTTCCGATCCCGGTATGTACATGATGTTGAGATAGGATGAATATACCATGTTGCCTCCCAAATAGGCCATTATGGCAAGGGCTATGCCGATTATGGCCGAGGTGCCCGCACACAGTCCGTCGAGCCCGTCGGTGAGATTGGCGCCGTTGCTCACCGCGGCTACGGCCACGATGACCACAAACACAAACACAAGCCAGCCCAGAGTGTTGGCCGCATTGGCGTCGTCCACCCACGATGTGAGCCATTCGTAGTTGAAGTTATTGTTTTTCACAAAGGGTATGGTGGTCTGCGGTGTCTTCTCGTATTCCGGGGAATGCACCACTTCCACTTCCTGACTGCGGGTGTTGACCACTTCGGTGTTTTCGCTCATCACCACGGAAGGCGAGAGCCACATGGTCACGCCCACGATGAGGCCCAGCCCCACCTGTCCGATCACTTTATATTTGCCTTTCAGTCCGTCTTTGTTGTGATACTTTATCTTGCGGTAGTCGTCGAGAAAACCGATTATGCCCATCCACACCGTGGCCACGATCATCAGCAGCAGATATACGTTGGCCAGATTGCCGATGAGCAGACACGGGATAAGGATCGACAGGATAATGATGATGCCGCCCATGGTGGGGGTGCCGGTCTTTTTCATTTGCCCCTCAAGGCCCAGATTGCGGATCTCCTCCCCTATCTGCATGCGCTGGAGCCTCCGGATCACCCGGGCGCCAAACACCATGGCGATAATCAGACTCAGCGTGAAGGCTACCCCCGCGCGAAACGTCACAAAGTCCATCAGATTATGCCCCGGAAACCAGTAGGAATCCAATAATTGGAAAAGATGATATATCATAGCGCTCCTCTTTTGTCAGTGTTGTAAGTCCATCTTGTTTTGTCAGGATGGTAAGTCCGTCTTTTATGTCAGTGTGGTAAGTCCGTCTTTTATGTCAGTGTGGTAAGTTCGTCTTGCGAATATCGTAAGGGTTTTTAGAATGTGGCCGCCACTTCCTCACGGTCGTCGAAGTGATGACGCACTCCTTTCACCTCCTGATACGTCTCATGACCTTTTCCGGCTATCAGCACCACGCTGCCGGGAGCGGCCATGGCCATGGCCGTGCGTATGGCTTCTCGGCGGTCGGCTATGATCAGGGTGGTGCGCAGTTGTTCTGGGCTCAGACCCTCCTTCATGTCTTTAAGGATATCCTCCGGATCTTCATCGCGCGGATTGTCGGAGGTGAGGATAAGTCGGTCGGAGCGTCTGGCGGCCTCGGCGGCCATCATGGGGCGCTTGCCGTGGTCGCGGTTTCCGCCGGCTCCTACCACGGTGGTGATATGTCCGCCCTTGCCGATGATGTCGCGAATGGTATCGAGCACGTTGACCAGCGCGTCCGGCGTGTGGGCATAGTCCACGATCGCCGTCACGCCCTGCGGAGAATGCAGGGTCTGGAATCTTCCGGCCACGGGCACGAGTCTGCTCATGTTTACGATCACTTCGGCGGGATCGAATCCGGTGAGCACCGAGGCGCCGTATACGGCGGTGAGATTGTAAGCGTTGAAGCGGCCCGTAAAGGCAGTCTCCACCTCGCGTCCGTTGAGGCTGAGCAAAGTGCCGTCGAGTCTGCTTTCGCGGATGCGGCAATGGAAGTCGGCGTCGTTGCGCAGCGAGTAGGTGTAGACTTTCGCGGCCGTGTTCTGCACCATATACCTTCCGTTTCTGTCATCGATGTTGATTAGGGCGAAGGCCGTGGAGGGGAGCATGTCGAAGAAGGCTTTCTTCGCGTTCATGTAGTTTTCCACGGTCTTGTGGTAGTCCATATGGTCGCGTGTGAGGTTGGAGAAGATGCCTCCGGCGAATTGCAGGCCCGAAATGCGGTGCTGGGCCGCGGCGTGGCTGCTCACCTCCATGAATGCATAGCTGCATCCGGCCTCCACCATTTTGGCGAGCAGGGAGTTGAGCGTAAGCGGATCCGGCGTGGTATGCGTGGTGGGTATGGGCTCGTCCATCACGTAGTTGCATACGGTGGAGAGGAGTCCGGCCCTGTGTCCCGTCAGTTTTGCCATTTCGTAGAGCAGGGTGGCGGTGGTGGTCTTGCCGTTGGTGCCGGTCACACCCACGAGTTTAAGCCTGGATGAAGGGAAGCCGTACCAGGCGGAGGCCAATTGTCCGAGGGCCACCGAGGAGTCGGCCACGCGTATATACGTTATGCCGCGCTCGTAGGAAGAGGGCATCTGCTCGCATACGATAGCCCCTACGTGGGCACTCGCCACCATTGGAATGTAGCGGTGACCGTCGGTGGTCACTCCCTTCACGGCTACGAACAAAGAGTCCTTGGCCACTTTGCGCGAGTCGCTTTCAAGACTCACTATGTTTTTATCTGTGTCGCCTATGATTTCCAGAGGTTTGATGGCCTCAAGAAGGCTCGAAAGTTTTACGGTCATATGTTTGAAATTGTTTACCGGGAATATATACAATTAGATTACCAATAATATTTATTATTCCGTCTGCCCCAACGTAAGATGTATCCTGCTCCCCTTTCTGAGGGTGCCTCCAGCGGGTTGCGACTGGGATTTCACGTGGCCCGTACCGCTCAGTGTCACGTTCAGACCGGCTTTCTCGAGGATGTTTACGGCCGAGGCGGCGTCGTAGCCCACCACGGAAGGCACCGTGCCGGACTGGCTGGCACCGGTGGCATACGTGCGCATTCCGGGGAGCTTGAGGGAGGTGGAAAGCTGCCCGCGGTCGGCAAGCGTCATATTGGGCAGGAGGGGCACCACTGCGGAGCGCTGCGCCGTGAAGGGATTGGTATTGTCGAGCATTCCCCGGGCATACATTTTCACGGCCACGTTTTTGAGCACTTGACCGCTGGAGCGGGCGGCGCTCGTGCCGGCAGGTGCAAGTATCAGTACCATGCAGCTGTATTTGGGGTTGCTGTAGGGGAAGAATCCGGCGAAGGCATAGCGGCGTCGGGAGGTGTCGTAGCCCCCGCCCTTCTCGCTTTTCATAGGGTAGGCGGTGCCGGTTTTGCCGGCTATCTCCACCCGGTCGTCCTGCACGGCACGGGCGGTGCCGCGGCTTCCCCACACCGGTTCGCGCAGGCATACTCTCACGGCGCGTGCCGTCTTCGAGGAGCAAATGCGGTCGCGGATATAGCTTATGGGTATTACGGAGTCGACGAATTCATTGCTCATGCGGCGCATCACGTGGGGGCGCACGTATTTGCCGTCGTTGGCGATGGCATTGTAGATGGCCAGAGTGTAGATGGGCGGTATGGTGGTGGTGTAGCCATAGGCCTGGCGCGCAAGGTCAAGATGCCGTTCGGTCATCGTGTGGCGCCCCCGTTTGTCGTATTCGGTGAGTCGGCGCATATAGGGCACTTCCTTGTAGTCGATGCCGGACTTCATGGGCTCGAAGAATCCGATCTGGGCCAGACGGTCGTAATATTTTTCTGGATTGTTTTGATATCCGCGGAAGATCACGCGGGCTATGCCGGTGTTGGAGGATGTCTCGATCACCTGCTTCATGGTCTTAATGCCGCCTCCGGCATGATCCGATGTGCGCTGGAAGGGGCTGCAGTCCACAGTGCTGTTTTCATTGGCCACAAGCCCGTCTTCAAGTGCTATCATCAGGGAAATGGGCTTCATCACAGAGCCTGGCTCGAATCCTCTCACGGCCCGGTTGAGCGCTTCGCCGTAGGAGCCGTCGCTCAGATGCTGCACGTTGGCGATGGCCTTGATTTCTCCGGTGGCCACTTCCATGAGAATCGCGGTGCCCCACTCTCCTTTCACGTCCATACACACCTTGGTGAGCTCTTCTTCAAGCATATCCTGCAGGTCGATGTCGAAAGTGGTTTGAATGTCGTAGCCGCGCACTGCGGGCTGGCTCACCCAGTTGGAGACACCGCTGTTGAGCGTTACCTTGCGGGCTATGCCGGGGCGTCCGTAGAGAAGGGAGTCAAGGTCGCATTCCACGCCTGAGAATCCGTGGAATTCTCCGGTCTTTTCATCTTCGTTAACCCGGCCGATGGAGCGTTTGGCCATGGAGCCGTAGGGGTAGATGCGCTGGCTGAGGGCTTCTGTATATACAGGGTTGCGATAGCCGGATTTATTCTTCCATTGATTCAGAAAGGGGAGGGCTTTGATGTGTTCAAAGTCATCAAGGGAGCGTTTGCGACATATGGTGAGACGCTTCGAACGCTTCTCGGGAGCCTTGTTGAGTTCGAGGGCAAGACGTTTGCGCCAGGAGTTTTCCTCACGGTCTTTGCCGGTGAGTTGGGCAAAGTTGTCTACGAGGGGATACAGGTTGTCGAGTGAATCCGCCAGTTCGTTGATCTCTTTCCATTTGAATCCTCCGGCTTTTTTCCCTAAGGATGTGATGGCCGGATGGCTCATGTCGATTCTTATGTCGTAGACCTGAATGTTGCAGGCAAGGATATTGCCGTTGTCGGAAAGGATATTGCCGCGTTCGGGCAGAATTTTTACCTGACGCGAAAGGTCGGCACGCGCGCGCGCGTTCCATTCATCGGCTTCCACCACGGTGGTGGTGAAGAGTTTGGCCACGATCAGTGCCGATATCAGCAGAAAGCCGACGGTGATGAATCCGTAGCGTGTGAGGGTGCGGTATTTATTGGTATGGAGTTTCTTTGCCATTTTGTAGTGAGGACGAGTGTAAAGGAGAGGTTTGGTTTAAATCACTTCTTTAGTTATCGTAAAAAAGTTTTAATCACTTCAATTCTTCATCGCTGACTTCCGCCACGGTGTATGCCGGGTCTTCCTGAAATTCCAGTCCGAGACCTTTTTGCTGTACGAGCCGGTGCATCTCCGATTCCCGGATGAGGGTCATATACTGTGATTTTTCGCGAAGTTTTTCACTGCGGGCTCTCAGCAGGGCGTTTTCCAGCTTGTTGATTTCCTTCATCTTCATTTTGGTGTTGTAGCGCAGGCCCATCAGCGACAGGGTCAGCACTACGATCAGAATCAGGAGCCATGCGTTTTTGCGGAAAAAGTCTACCGAAAGCGAACGCCCGTATCTCAGATCGGTCAGTATTTTCTTCGGGGCATGAAGAGAGTTCACTTTCTTTTCCATAGCGGCTTCGCCTTCTTCCGCGGCCGAGGTAGTCTCGGCGGCCTGTTTCTTCTTAGAGAGTTTCAGTTTAATCATAGAAGAGAGGTGTATTCTTTTATAATCTACGTCAAATTAATGAATGATGTGGTGAAAACCAACGCTGCGGCGGGTGATCATATTATAGAGTGGATTGCCCGGTAAATTCTACCACCCGGAGTTTGGCACTTCGGGCGCGGGGGTTGCGCTCGATCTCTTCGGCACTCGGCACTATGGGATTTTTACCCGCATTGCGCCACGGACAGATCACTTTTCCGAAAAAATCCTTCTCAATCTCCCCCTCGAAATTGCCGCTGCGCATAAAGTTTTTCACCAGTCGGTCTTCGATGGAATGATAGGTGAGCACTGCGAGTCGGCTCCCGGGACGAAGCAGGCGGGGCGCGGACTGCAGAAACTGCCTGAGGGCATCCATCTCGCCGTTTACGCTGATGCGGATGGCCTGAAACACCTGGGAAAGTTCTTTCTTCAAGGATTTGGGGTTGAGGGAGGGGGCCACTGCCTCAGTCAGGTCATAAGTAGTGAGAATAGGGGAGGACTCCCCTGCCTTCACTATGGCTGAAGCCACCGCTCCCGGACGTTTCAGATCCGTATAATCACGCAGGGTATCGGTGAGAGTCTTCACGTCGGCGGTTGCCAGAAATTCAGCGGCCGTAAGTTCGGAATTGCGGTTCATGCGCATATCCAGCGGGGCATCCTCACGAAAGGAGAAGCCGCGCGAGGCATCGTCGAAATGATGAAACGAAACGCCGAGATCGGCGATAATTCCGTCGAAGGCCTTCACTCCGTAAAATCGCATGAAATTGGCCATGTGGCGGAAGTTGGAATGTACAAATGTAAACCGGGGATCGTCCGGGCAATTGGCATAGGCATCCATATCCTGATCAAAACCAAACAGTCTGCCATGCTCGCCGAGCAGGCCGAGTATGGCACGTGAGTGGCCTCCTCCTCCGAAAGTGGCGTCTGCATAGATGCCGTCTGGTTTGATATTCAAAGCCTTTATACTCTCATCGAGAAGGGCCGGTATGTGATATGGAGCCTCCGTCATTGTCAAGATTTTTTTGGACTGTAAAATTAATGAAAAATCAACAAAAATTTACATACTCAAATTCCATTTTTTAAATTTTTATATTTTTCTTTGGTTTTTATAGTATTTTGTCCTCCGTCAACCATCAACCATAAATATAATGTCCCTAATATAATAGTCTTCACAACATCGCCTCTCCGAGGCTAATTTTACTTATCTTGCCGATCCCCAGGCTGAAGCCTGGGGTTAACCACGAATATCGCCTCTCCGAGGCGAGTTCCCACAATTCACAATATAGTGACATCAACGATCAACTCCGAGGCGAGTTCCCACAATTCACAATATAGTGACATCAACGATCAACTCCGAGGCAAGCTCCCACAATTCACAATATAGTGACATCAACGATCAACTCCGAGGCAAGCTCCCACAATTCACAATATAGTGACATCAACGATCAACTCCGAGGCGAGTTCCCAC
>JAMPGE010000033.1 GCA_023664085.1 Muribaculum sp.
CACGACCTTCGGAACCACAATCCGACGCTCTAACCAACTGAGCTAATCTCACCATAAAGCTTTTCTTCCATGACGCCCACTAAAGGCTTCGCAAGGGCATCTCGGCTGAAAAGCGATGCAAAGTTACGACTTTTTTTATTCTCCTCCAAATTTTATTCAAAAAAAATGGATGTTCCCGCAATTTTTTATGTTTTTTTTCAATCAAGACTCTTTTAAATCTATGAAGTTGTCTAAACTTATTTACAAAAGTTAAAATCAGTTTTAAATTCTAATGTCGCTAAAATAAGGGTTCTCACAACATCGCCTCTTCGAGGCTCAGTTTGCTTATCTTACTGGTCCCCAGACTAAAGTCTGGGGTTAACCACGAATATCGCCTCTACGAGGCGATCCCCGACAGTCCTTAATTTAGTGACATTATTTTAAATTCTTTCTTGTCATTAATCTTTGGCAATCTTACGGGTGAATTTTCATCATCGCATCAGTCACGATGCAGGCATCGCTCCTTCTGCGATGAAGGAAATTCCCTCTGAAATCTTACCAAATCTTAATAACAAAATAAGTTTAGACAACTTCTATAATTTCAAAGGTCATTTCGTGGGGGAGGCGTCCGCGCATCATTGAAATGAAAGCGAAACTAAACATCATCACGCCCAGACCGCTGATCACGGCTGTGGACTGCGAGCCGGTGAGGAGGAAAGCAGCGATCATCGCCGCTATCAGAATCGCGCAGATTGCTACGGTCAATGCAGAGAGTGCGTTGCGATGCAACCGCAGGTATTGACGCACTTCTACAGTTTGACCTGCCTTATACCCGGCGGCCCGCGCGGTGCGGATAATTACCTTATCCGCCGTTTTCATTCCGGCAATCGATTCCGGGTCTTTGAGGCGTACTGTGACCGTGGAGTTGGCCACATCCACCTTCTCCACTATGGCGTCGTAATCTATATATTCTATCTTTTGGCCTGTCATTTGCCCATGAATTTTGCAAGACGGTCGAAGAAAGAGGGATCTTCACCAACAGTAATATCCACGATTTTTCCTTCGGGATTGATGATGGCTTTTGTAGGGAAATTTTCCACCATATAAGCTTTCAGCACCCCGCTGTCGTCGTTACCGGGATTGTAGACCTGTACCCAAGGCAATTTGAAACGTTCCACGGCTGCTTTCCAGTCGGCAATGCTGTCGCGGTTGTCCACGCCGATCACTTCAAGACGGCCGTCATAATCCGAATAAGCCTGCTTCAGAGCCGGGAAACCTTTGATGCACCATTTGCACCAGGCACCCCAGAAGTCGATCACCACCCATTTGCCGCGATAATCGGAGAGACTTACGGGTTTGCCGTCAAGACCGTTGAGTGTGAAATCGGGAGCTGCCACTTCACCGGAGGCCAGAGCGTTGCGGCGATAGTCGCGTTCCATCTTTTCCTTCAGCAATTCTCCCTTCCGGACAGCTACGGGATAGAAATCGCTTGTGCGGGCCGTGGCGGAAAGGGCGTCGAGGGCCTGAAGGAATACCTCCGGCTCTTCAATGTCCATCAATGCATATGCGGCGGCGGGAGAGTCGGGGTTGGCGCTGATGAAGCCGAGGATACTCTGCTGGTATTTTCTTACCAGAGGCATCACAGTCTCTTCCGAGAGATTGTCAGCCTTCATAAGAGCCTCATATTCGGCATCTATGGGAGCAAGTGTGTCCTGAAGTTTTGATATGTCGTCGGTGAGAGTGCTTCCGCTCACGCGGTAGGTGTAGGCATCGGTGATTTGTGCGTTGAGATTCTCGCCGGGGGCGGCGTAAATGTCAACATACTGGCGAGGAGCCAATATCACACGGTAGTCGGCCAGAGAAGGCACCGCCAACGGTACGGTCACTTTGTTGTCGACCACTTTGAGTGTGTCGGTGACCACACGAGCGTCGCGGTTCAACATATCTTTTACCGGAATGGCTGAGACCACTACTTCCTTGAGTCCCAACCGGGGAGAAAACACTACGTTGATATCCGCAGAGATTTCAGAGGAGCAAATGGCGGAGACAATTGCCATCGCAGCTATTGCAAAATACTTTTTCATACGTTTCGTTTTTACGCGCGTTTCGCCTGCGGAAACCGCGCTGTTTCGGAGTTTATTAGTGATTTCTGATAAATTTAAAAATAGAGTCGTAGGCGGCTTGGCGTACGTGCGGACTGCTGAGTATGAGGTCGTGCAGACCGCTGTCGATGGTGCATACGGTTCTTGAGGAAGGTTGACCGAGCTTCATTCCCTGCCGTTGGATTTCATGGGGGTCGAGCACGCAGTCGCCGGTCTGAAATTCGGGAGTCCAGTTGCACCCGTCGATTTTTCGGGAACTGTGCATCACCAGCAGAGGCACTACTATATTGCGGCCGTATTTGATGGCTTTGCTTTGGGCATTGTTGATGGATCGAATCCAGCTCATCGTGACCGGTGGGGAATAGATCATTTTCCAGTCGGTGTTGTATTCCCATTCACCGTGGTATTGCCTCAGCAGACTATAGGCGTATCCGTCGCAACGGCTCTGTTTGATCTTGGCGTCGGGCGACAGATGGCTTGCCAGAGCCACGGCAGGTATGGCAAGATTGCGCATGAAAGGACTGAAGTTCCATTCAAGAAAGGGGCTGTCGGTGACCACGCGGTCCACCCCTGCCCGGGCACCTCTTTCAGCGGCAAACAGGATCACGGTGAGCCCGCCGGTGGAATGGCCGCCGAGAGTGATGTCGGTGTTGCCGTCTCTACGTATTTGAGCCAGCGCGGAATCGATGTCGCGGAAGTATTCCCGCTGGTTGCGCACGTTGAAAGGATACTGCCAGGGCAGGCGGCTGCGTCCGTATCTGCGAAGATCCACGGCGTAAAAATTATAGCCGGAATCCACAAAGCGTTCACCCATTTCCCGCTGGAAGAAGTAGTCGTTGAATCCATGAATATAAAGGAACGCTTTCCGGCTGCGATGAGGAGAAAGCCGGCGGATGACGGTGGATCGGCATGGCCCGTCGAACATTCTGCCTTGATCTACGAATCTGGATTCGAAGCCGGGGAGAATGTCGGGCCCCCAAGCGGTATCCACGATATACTCTTCGGGAGGCTTCTGGAGATGCTGCCATTGCCATGAGGTGAAGAACCGCTCGGAGAAGGCGGAGCCTACGCCGGCCAAGAGAGCAATAAGCAGTAAAAACAAAAATTTTCTCATACTGAGACAGACTCTAAAGTTTACATGTCGGTAACCTACATGTAAACTTTAGAGAGAGGGTAAAAGTTCACGGCAGGAGCGGATTATGAAATTTAAAACCGCTTCTATTTATCCATAGTTACGAGGAGTTCCTCGTTGCTACGGGTCATTTCCATTCGTTTTTTGATGAATTCCATGGCCTCCTGAGAGTTCATGTCGGCCAGATAGTTGCGCAGGATCCACATTCTGTTGGTGGTCTCTTCGCTGAGAAGCAGGTCGTCGCGCCGGGTGGAAGAAGCGATGATGTCTACCGCGGGGAATATGCGCTTGTTGGAGAGTTTGCGGTCAAGCTGGAGCTCCATGTTGCCTGTGCCCTTGAATTCTTCGAAGATCACTTCGTCCATCTTGGAGGAAGTCTCGGTGAGGGCGGTGGCTATGATGGTGAGCGAACCGCCGTTTTCGATATTACGGGCAGCGCCGAAGAAGCGTTTGGGTCTCTGCAGAGCATTTGCATCGACACCGCCGGAGAGGATTTTACCGGAAGCGGGCGACACGGTGTTGAAAGCACGTGCCAGACGGGTGATGGAGTCGAGCATGATGACCACGTCGTGGCCCGATTCTACGAGTCTTTTAGCTTTCTCGAGGACCATGCCAGCGATTTTCACGTGGCGTTCGGCCGGCTCGTCGAACGTTGAAGCAATCACTTCGGCATTGACGCTTCGGGCCATGTCGGTGACCTCTTCGGGGCGTTCGTCAATGAGGAGCATGATGATGTAGGTGTCGGGATGATTCTCGGATATGACGTTGGCTATGTCCTTAAGCAGGATTGTCTTACCGGTCTTGGGAGGAGCCACGATAAGAGCGCGCTGACCTTTTCCGATAGGGGAGAACATGTCTACGACGCGTGTGGAAATATTGGAGAATCTGCCCTTGGCGAGTTCGAATTTCTCATCGGGGAAGAGAGGGGTGAGATGTTCGAAGGCAACACGGTCGCGCAGATACAAAGGATCAAGACCGTTGACAGAGATCACGTGGGTGAGGGGATAGTACTTTTCTCCGGTCTGTGGAGGACGTACCATTGCTTCCACCACGTCGCCTGTTTTTAGGCCGAATTCTTTGATTTGCTGCTGGTTTACGTAAATATCGTCCGGAGATGGAAGATAATTGTAGTCGCTGGAGCGCAGATATCCGTAGCCTTCGGGCATAATTTCAAGCACACCGTAGGAGGAGATTATCCCCTCGAAATCGTAGGTTTTGCGCCGCTGGTTACGCTGCATGAGTTGGCGTTGACGCTTAGACATGTGCTTGTTGCCGAGCAGGGTCTGTTGATCTTTCGGGGTCTGGGAGTTGGCCCCGGGATTCTGCAGGATTATCGGAGGAAGGGGATGTTCGGGCTGAGCGCCGGGACGCAGAGGTTCCGGTTCCGGATTTTTGTGTACGAACTCCTGTTTGGGTTTGGGAGCCTCGGGATTCTGGCTGCGGGGTTTGAAAGTACGTCCGGCGGCGTTTCCGAAGAAACTGTCGAGAGAAGGTTTGTTGTTTTGGAATTTACCGTTGCGGGGGGTGAACATTCTCTTACCTTCGGGTTTGTCTTCAACGGGCGGTTGCTCGGTTTGAGGCTCAGGGGATTGCACCGGGATTTCGGCTGCGGGCTTCTGAGAATCGGCTTCAACGGGCACCGGGAGATTAACCTGCTGGGGATTTTCGTCGAGAAAATCGAGGGCGAGAGTGCCGGGTTGCAATTGCTTTGGCTGTTTTTTAGAAGCCGGAGTCTTAGAGGCTGCAGCCTCGTCATCCTTCTGAGCCTTCGGTTTGCGTCCGCGACGCTTCGGAGCCGGGGTTTCGGCCGGCTGGTCGGCGATGGGTGCGGTGTTGGCATCGGCATCGGCAGCGGGGGTTGAAGCCGCTGCCTCGGCTGCCTCGGCTGCAGCTTCGGCCTCTTTCAAAGCTTTGGGCTTTCTGCCCCTGCGTTTTGGAGCCGGAGTCTCGGCCTGTTCGGCAGGCGTCGCAGAGGGGGCAGCCGAAGCTTCGGCCGGGATTGGCTCCGCTTCAGCGGATTCCGTTTTCTTAGGGCGTCCGGCTTTGGTTTTGGTAGTCTTTTCTTTTCGTTCGCCGCGTTTGGCACGGGGCTTGCGCTGGCGTTCCTCCTCTTTGGAGGCCTCTTCGCGCGCCACCTGAACGGCGGAATTGTCGAGGATGTAATATATCACTTCCTCTGTAGAAGCTTGAGAGCTTTTCTTCATTCCTAATGATTCTGCCAGGCGTAAGCGCTCATCTGGCTCCATGGCATAAAGTTCTTCAATGCTGTGCATATGTGATGGGATTTGGCAGTATTCAGTGGGAATAACGTAGAAGAAAGCAATCCCTATGAAGATTCAACAACCAACGGATATGAGAGGTCTCAAATATCCGGGAGTAAAATTCTATATGGAAAAACTGCCGTAGATTTTGTTTGTCGAAAATATAAGGAGTAAAGACTTTGATTGGGTGATAAAACAAGAGAGAGGAATTCTCTCGGAATTTTATCATGATTTAACAGGTTGTCTTATTGTAGAAAACTCCGGGTGAGGTCTCCATATGCAAGGAGATCAATAATTGGGGCGAGATTTACCTACATTTTATAACTCCTGAGGAGTAATAAAAGTTCACTAAACTGATAATAATAACAGGTGTAAAGGATTGTCCCCAAGTATAAATAGCCAAAATATGGAGAAAAGGGAGACGGAGAGAGAAAGAAAAAGTTTTGGGATATAAAAACGAGAGGTAGACTCTCTTTTCGATTGCAAAGTTAATAAAAAAAATTTATTTGCAAAAAAAACAAGTTTCGGCCACAGCCGAAACTTGTTTTGGTTTATGAGTTTAAAAGTTTATGAGTTTATTCCTCAATTCCTAATTGTATAAACTATCCCATAAAGCAGAGCACCACAACCTGGGCCACAATCACGCGCATAAACATTGTGAGAGGATACACGGTGGAGTAGGCTACGGCAGGAGTGTCGTTGTTGGCCACTTTGTTGGCGTAGGCCAAGGCAGGGGGATCGGTGTAGTTGCCCGACATCATACCGATTATGCTCAGATAGTTTATTTTGTATTTCCATCGGGCAATGACACCCACTACGATAAGAGGAATCACTGTGATTATGAAACCGTAGCCCACCCAGAGGGCACCACGTGCGTTGAACACCGTAGCGGCGAAATCCTTACCGGCGGCGATTCCGACGCTTGCAAGGAAGAGGCATATACCGATTTCGCGCAGGAGCAGATTGGCCGAAGAATTGGTGTAGGTGACAAGATGGATCTTGTGGCCGTAGGCGCTGATGAGGATGGCCACCACGAGAGGACCGCCGGCAAGACCGAGCTTCATGGGCACTGACATGCCGGGGAATTTCAATGGAATGCTTCCCACGAGGATACCGAGGAAGATACCGATAAACATGGTGATGAGGTTAGGCTCGTTCAGACGCTTCATGGAGTTGCCCAGGCGGGGAGCGAGATGGTTGATGTCTTCGAGCTTGCCCACCACCGTAAGTCGGTCTCCCATCTGCAGGCGCAGGCTGGGAGTAGCCAGAAGGTCTACGCCGGCGCGGTTTACGCGGGTCACGTTGAGCTTGTAGGCGGTGCGCAGGTGGAGCGATCCGAGTTTCACACCGTTGTATTCCGTACGTGTCACGAGAATGCGGCGCGACACTACCGGACCGTTGTCCATCTCCCATTCCTTGTCGATTTTGGGCCCGAGGAAGCGGTGAAACACTTCTTCGTCCTGAATGGAGCAGACCACGAGCACTTTATCGTCGAGCTCCACAACGTCGCTGGCCGTTGGGATCACAACCTTTCCGTCGGGCTTTTCGATTCGCGACACTACGAAGTTGCACGATATCAGCGTGTGAAGTTTCTGGATAGAAAGGCCGCTGACCAGATCGTTGGTCACTTTGAAAGTGACCATATGCGGGGCGAGTTGAGATTCCGTGCGTTCGTGTTCGATCTCTTCAATCTCTTTGTCGATATTGATTCTGAACACCTTCTTAATAAGGATCATTGTGAGGATGATGCCGATCACGCCGAGAGGGTAGGCCGCGGCATATCCCATCGACATCTGTTGGCTCAGGCCGTAAGCTTCGGAGTTGACCTGGAGCACTGTCTGCTGGGCCGCGCCAAGGCCGGGGGTGTTGGTTACGGCGCCGCTCATGATGCCGACCAGTTCCTGGATGGATGTGGATCCGTCGGCGCCACCCTGAATGAAGTAGATGGCAAGCATGATCACCACGTTGAGCAGGATGCCGAGCATTGCAAGCCCGTTCATCTTCATACCCCCCTCCTTGAAGGAAGAGAAAAAGCCGGGACCAACCTGCATACCTATAGAGAAGATGAAAAGGATAAGTCCGAATTCTCTGAGAAAGTGGAGGATATCGGGCTGGGCGGCATAACCGAAATGTCCGAGGATAATACCGACGAACAAGACGAAGGTGACTCCGAGCGAAACACCGAGTATTTTGATTTTACCCAGATAGATACCGGCGAATATCACAAACGAGTACAAAAGAATCGTACTTGCGAGCGAAAGGTTGCCGGGTTTGATTAAATCAATAAACCAATCCATTTTAAAGGAATAATTCAAGAGCCTTGGGCGGGCTCAGACTGTTATATTAATCAGATATAAAGGGTTATTCAGATATAAATGGTCACAAGAAAGAATCTCTTGGCATAAATTGGGTGCAAAATTACAAAAGTTTTCTCAAATTTTGTTAATTTTGCGGAGGAAGTTGTGCAGACAATTTCAAAATATTTAATAAAAGCGATGCTGAGAACGGCATCGGGAAAAAGGTTATATACAATATATGAAAAAAATACGTGCAGCCGTGGTAGGCTACGGCAATATTGGCAGATTTACGATAGAGGCTCTTCAGGCAGCCCCCGATTTTGAGATAGCGGGCGTAGTGCGCCGCGACGCCACACAGCGAGGCGATATTCCCACGGAAATACCGGTGGTAAGCAATCTCGCGGATCTTGAGGATGTAGATGTGGCTATTCTCGCCACTCCTACCCGTAAGGTGGAGGAATATGCCAAGCAGGCGCTTGCTTTGGGCATAAATACCGTAGACAGCTTTGATATCCACACGTCCATTCCGGAATTGCGCAAGAGCCTCGGAGAATGCGCCCGCAAGTACGGAAAGGTGAGCGTGATCTCCGCCGGTTGGGATCCGGGCAGCGACTCAGTGGTGCGTACCCTGATGGAGGCGATTGCCCCGAAGGGTGTGACCTGGACAAATTTCGGACCGGGCATGAGTATGGGCCACACAGTGGCCGTGAAAGCTATAGAGGGCGTGAAGAGCGCCTTGTCCATGACCATCCCGGTGGGCACAGGCATTCATCGCAGAATGGTATACGTGGAGCTTCTCGACGGATACAAACTCGAAGATGTGGCCGCCCGCATCAAAGCCGATCCATATTTCGCTTCAGATGAAACCCACGTGATGGCCGTAGACAGCGTAGACGCTCTCAAGGATATGGGCCATGGCGTGAACCTTGTGCGCAAGGGCGTGAGCGGCAAGACTCAGAACCAGCTCCTGGAGTTTGACATGAAGATCAACAATCCGGCCCTCACCGGGCAGGTGCTGGTATGTGTGGCCCGTGCGGCTATGCGCCTTGCCCCCGGCTGCTATACCATGATTGAAATCCCGGTGGTGGATCTTCTTCCCGGCGACCGTGATTACTGGGTGGCCCACCTCGTGTGATGGGACGGGTGCTCGCCATCGATTACGGCCGCAAGCGTTGCGGCGTGGCCGTGAGCGATCCTTTGAGGATATGTGCCAACGGCCTGCCAACGGTGCGTGCATGCGACCTTGTGGATTTTCTTAAGGATTATTGTGCACGTGAGCAGGTGGATCTCATTGTGGTGGGCCTTCCTCTCACCCTCTCCGGCGATCCTTCCGAAAGCAGCAGGTATATTGAGCCCTTTCTTGGCAGACTCAAGCGCGAGATGCCCGGTATGCCTGTGGAGAGGTTCGACGAACGGTTCACCTCCAGCATCGCCCACCGCGAAATGATAGCCGCGGGCGTGAAGAAAAAAGACAGACAGCGCAAGGATCTTGCGGACCGGACCGCGGCCGTGATAATCCTTACGGATTGGCTGAATTCGCGCCGGGGATCCATCTTCTGAGAACGCTTGGTAACCACTATGCGACGATCTTTTTAATCGTCGCCATACAACACAACTTCAATAATCTACAAATGATTTTACCGATATATCTATATGGCCATCCGGTGCTCAGAGAGGAGACGGAAGACATCACTCCCGACTATCCCGATCTCAAGCAGCTTGTGGCCGATATGTATGAGACAATGTATCATTCCGACGGAGTGGGACTTGCCGCACCCCAGATCGGCAAGTCGATAAGCGTGATCGTCATAGACGGCTCGCCCCTCGGAAATGATTTCCCCGAATGCAAGGACTTCAAACTGACTCTGATCAACCCCACACTGGAGGTGTATGAAGACGAGCCGCTTATAAGCCGCTCCGAGGGGTGCCTTTCCATACCCGGCATCAGCGAGAATGTGAAACGCCACGAGCGTGTGCTTCTGCACTGGGTGGACGAAGATTTTCAGCCGCATGAGCAGGAATTCACGGGATTTGCTTCTCGTATAATCCAGCACGAGTTTGACCATCTTCTCGGAGAAGTCTTCACCGACCATATCTCGCCGATACGCAAGCAGCTCATCCGCGGCAAGCTTCATAATATCTCCGAAGGAAAAGTGCGTTGCGACTACCGCACCAAAAAGAAATAACAAAACCCAACTACAGTGGCAGACGACAAGAAAATAATATTCTCCATGGTGGGGGTATCCAAAGTGATCCCTCCCCAGCGACAGATTCTTAAAAACATTTATCTATCTTTCTTCTACGGTGCCAAAATCGGCATCATCGGTCTCAACGGTTCCGGCAAATCCACACTTATGAAGATTATAGCCGGCATCGACAAGAGCTTTCAGGGCGAAGTGGTTTTTGCCCGCAACGAATATTCCGTGGGCTATCTTGAGCAGGATCCGAAGCTGGATCCCGACAAGACCGTGCGCCAGATTGTGGAGGAAGGAGTGGCCCCGATCATGAATCTTCTCAAGGAATATGACGAGGTCAACAATGCCTTCGCCGATCCTGAGGTGCTCGAAAATCCGGATAAAATGGATGCTTTGATAGCGCGTCAGGGGGAACTTCAGGACAAACTCGATGCCGCCGATGCCTGGAACATCGACAACAAACTCGAGCGGGCCATGGACGCTCTTCGCTGTCCGCCGGACGATCAACTCGTGTCAACCCTCTCTGGAGGAGAACGCCGCCGAGTGGCGCTTTGCCGTCTGCTTCTGCAGCAACCCGACGTGCTTCTGCTCGACGAGCCCACCAACCACCTCGACGCCGAATCAATCGATTGGCTTGAGCAGCACCTCCAGCAGTATCCCGGCACGGTGATTGCCGTGACCCACGACCGCTACTTCCTTGATCATGTGGCAGGATGGATTCTCGAACTCGACAGAGGCGAGGGCATACCCTGGAAGGGGAACTATTCCTCTTGGCTCGAGCAGAAGACCCAGCGAATGGCTCAGGAAGAAAAGCAGGCAAGCAAACGTCGCAAGACTCTCGAGCGTGAACTTGAGTGGGTACGCATGGCGCCCAAGGCCCGTCAGGCAAAGGGAAAAGCCCGTCTGTCGAGCTACGACCGTCTGCTCAATGCCGACCAGAAGGAGCGCGAGGAAAAACTTGAGATCTTTATCCCCAACGGACCGCGTCTGGGCAACAAGGTGATCGAGGCCCAACACTTGGCCAAGGCATTCGGCGAAAAGCAGCTTTTCGATGATCTCAACTTTATGCTCCCCCCTAACGGCATAGTGGGTGTGATCGGACCGAACGGAGCCGGTAAAACCACCCTTTTTAAACTCATCATGGGACTCGAACAAGCCGACAAGGGCAACTTTGAGGTTGGCGATACTGTAAAGGTGGCCTATGTAGACCAGAATCACAAGGACCTTTCGCCGGACAAGACGGTGTATGAAGTGATATCGCAGGGCGTAGACAGTTTCCGTATGGGAGGCCGCGACATGAACGCCCGTGCGTATCTCTCCAAGTTTAACTTCACCGGTGCGGATCAGGAAAAGAAGATTGGAGTGCTCTCCGGAGGTGAACGCAACCGTCTGCACCTTGCCATGGCTCTGAAGGAGGAAGGCAATGTGCTTCTTCTCGACGAGCCCACCAACGATATCGACGTCAATACGCTTCGTGCCCTTGAGGAAGGTCTGGAGAATTTCGCCGGATGTGCGGTGGTGGTTAGCCACGACCGTTGGTTTCTCGACCGTATAGCCACTCATATCCTTGCCTTCGAAGGCGACAGTAAAGTCACCTTCTATGAAGGCTCCTACAGCGATTACGAAGAATACCGCCGCAAGCGCGATGGCAACGAACAGCCCCACCGCATCCGTTACCGCAAGCTTATTTAAGAGGTGAGAGATTAGGGTAAGAGGTAAGAGAGAAGGGATTTCTGACTCTTAATGCCTCAGTATTTAATACAGAAAAAGCGAGAAGGAGTTGACTCACGTCAGCTCCTTCTCTGATTAATTAACGTTTATTCAGCTTAGTCGGATGAGATCAAGAGTTGTCGGTTCTCACCGCTGCATCCGGATCTTTGGTCATCCCTTGATTTTTATCTTCTTAAAAAATGAGAGGAACCGGTTCACACAGATTCCTCTCCGATTTTCTCTTCTTGCCGATTGGCTCACTTTTTGACAAGAAGAGAGACTATACAATTTATTTTACCAAAACTTTTTGAATCTTACCGTTGGGATAAACCAGAATGTTAACCTTACCGGGCTGAACGGCCGGCATCTGGCGTCCGTCGAGTGAGAAGATCCTGACATCGTCGGTCACTTCTTCACCAAGGATGAACATCACGCCGCTGTTCTTGGCTTCTTCAAGAAGTTTTGCAAGTTGTTCTTCGAATTCTGTAGTGTCTACTGAATTTTCATAAGTGCCTTCGTCGGCCACGTCTTCAAGAGCCTTTTTAGCCTGCTCTTCCTGAGCGTTGATAGTCTCGTTGATGGCATCTACCATTTCGGTCATATCAAAGTCGGGATATTCAAGAGTGATGGATTCTTCAGCTTCGGCAAGTTTTTCACGCATTCCGTTGATGATATCCATATCTTCTTTGAATGCGGCCTCGTTGGCGGCGATACGGGCCTGATTCTCCTCGTAAGCTTTCTGGGCAGCCTTGGCGTCGGCCACGAGTTTGGCGATGGCATCGGAGATACCGGCGGCGGGAGCCATCACTTCGTCATACTTCGCGGTGAGAGTGCCGTCGGCGTTGGCAGCCTCAACGGCTTTCTTGAGATTGTCGATGGATTCGGTGATTTCAGTACCCTTGAAATCGTCGGCTACATCGGCAGCCTCAGCAGCGATCTGCTCAAGAGCCTTGGCGAGTTCGTCGTTAAGACCTGCGATGGCGGCGTTGGCGTCAGCGTAAGCCTTGTCGAGGGCCACTTTCTCCTCGTAAGCTTTCTGGGCAGCCTTGGCGTCGGCCACGAGTTTGGCGATAGCATCGGAGATACCGGCGGCGGGAGCCATCACTTCGTCATACTTCGCGGTGAGAGTGCCGTCGGCGTTGGCAGCCTCAACGGCTTTCTTGAGATTGTCGATGGATTCGGTGATTTCAGTACCCTTGAAATCGTCGGCTACATCGGCAGCCTCAGCAGCGATCTGCTCAAGAGCCTTGGCGAGTTCGTCGTTAAGACCTGCGATGGCGGCGTTGGCGTCAGCGTAAGCCTTGTCGAGGGCCACTTTCTCCTCGTAAGCTTTCTGGGCAGCCTTGGCGTCGGCCACGAGTTTGGCGATAGCATCGGAGATACCGGCGGCGGGAGCCATCACTTCGTCATACTTCTCGGTGAGAGTCTTGTTGGTGAAGGCGGCGTCAATCTGAGCTCTGAGATTCTCGATGGAGGCGGAGATTTCTTCACCGGTGAACTCGTTCTTTACATTGGGAGCTTCGGTGGAGATGGTCTTCAGAGCCTGAGCAAGATCACTTCTCAGTTTAGCCACCTCCGTATTGGCGGAAGCATAGGCGTTGGCGAGAGCTTCGTTATCCTTGAAAGTCTTCTGAGCGGCCTTGGCATCGTCGATAAGTTTGGCGATGGCATCGTTGATCTTGGCAGCAGGGGCCGTTACAACGGATTCGTAGACCTGAACGAGAGTCTTGCTATTGAAAGCATTCAGGATATTTGTGCGCATAGTCTCGATGGAATTGCTGATTTCAGTTCCCTTGAAGTTATCTTTAACGTCGGGGCATTCGGCAGCAATCGTAGCGAGAGCGTTGGCCAGAGCTTTGTCGAGGTTATCGGCTGTGGCGTTTGCATTCTTAAACGCGTCGGCAAGCTGCTTATTCTCCTGAAAGAGTTTTTCGGCAGCCTTGGCATCGGCATAGAGGGCGGAAATTTCTGTTTCGATATTTCCGGCAGCCGACATAATAGTGTTGTAGTCCTTTGAGAGGGAACCGTTTTTGTAAGTTTCCTCAACAGTGTTGGAAAGATTATTGATGAGAGCCTTCACTTTGGCACCGTCAAAATCATCTTTCACGTCGGGGCATTCATCAGCGATTTTAGCCAGAGTAGCATTCAGAGAATTCTGAAGTTCCGCTATTTTGGCTTTGGCGTTGGCATAAGCACCCTCAAGAGAGGAATGGGCGGCCTGAGCGGCTTTCGCGTCGGAAACGAGCCTGGCGATTGCGGTTTCTACATCTTTAGCCGGAAGAGTGACGATCGACATATAGTCTTTGCTGAGAGTCTTGTCAGAGTAAGCATTGTTGATGTCGGTCACGATAGCGTCGATCATACCCTCCACATTGTTGCCGGAGAACGCATCTTTCACGTCGGGGCATTCAGCCGCGATAGTGGCGCGTGCAGCGGCGAGACTGCTGCGGAGATCGGCTACAACCTTATCGGCTTTGGCCTTGGCATCGTTGAGAGCCTGAGTTTCTTTAAATGCAGCTTCAGCTTTTTCGGCATCGGCTACAAGGGCCTTGATGTCGTCGGAGATTTTCTGAACGGGAGCCATGATTGTCTCATAGTTCAGAGCAAGAGTCTTGTCGTTGATGGCGGTTGTCACGGCGAGTTTCAGGGCAGAGAGTTCCACCTTGATGGAAGAGCCGTTGAACTGAGCGGCCACATCGGGGCAATTCTTGGCAATCTGCTCAAGGGCATTGTTGAGTTGGTTGTCAAGAGCAGCGGTGGCGGCATTTGCTTTATCGATGGCAGCGGCAAGGGCTTTGTTGTCGTCAAATTCCTTCTGAGCTGCGAGGGCGTTGTCGAGCAGAGTCTGGATGTCGGCCAGAATCGCGGGTTTGCCGGAGAGAATATTGTCTACGTCAGCAGCGAGAGTGCGGTTTGCGTAGGCTGCATCCACGGCATTTTTGATGGCGGCGATGCGGTTGCTGATTTCGTTGCCTGTGAAGTCGGCGCGCACATCCTTGCATTCGCTGTTGATTGTAGCGAGGGCGGCGTTGAGAGCATTTGTCATTTCAGCGACAGCTGCGTCAGCTGTGGCTTTTGCAGCATTGTTGGCGTTGGAGTCGGCCTCGTATTTTGACTGGGCAGCCTGAGCATCCTCCACCATCTTTTCAATCTTCTGCGAAAGTTCGGCTGCAGGGGCTTCGGCAACCTTATTGTAATCGGCGGTGAGAGTACGGTCGGCGTAGGCAGCGTCGATAGCTTTGGCGAGATTGTCGATGTCATTGTCAAGGGCGAGCACTTGCTTCTTGTAGTCGGCGGCTACGTCCTTGAGAGCATCAATAGTCTTACCGGCTTTGTCGAGTTGTGAGCGCAGGTCGGAAATGAGTTTATCGGCGTTGGCTTTGGCAGCGTCGAGAGCTTTCTGGGCCTGATCGGCCTCAAATGCAGCCTGAGCGTTTTCAGCGTCGGTAATCATCCTGTCGATGTCTTGATCGATAGTGGCGGCGGGAGCCATGAGAGTGTCGTAGTCCTCGATGATAGTCTTGTTGTCGAAGGCCTTCTGCACATCATCCTTCATGGCCTGAATTCGGTCGGCGATTTCAGTGCCGGGGAATTGGTCTTTTACGTCGGGAGCCACCTCGGCAATCTTGGCGAGAGCCTGGGTGAGATGGGTTTCAAGATCGGTGATGCGGGCGTTTGCTTCGTTGAGCTTGGCCTGACGGGCCTGTGCGTCTTTCCAATCCTGCTCGGCCATGATGGCATCGTTGATCAGATTGGCGATAGCCGTCTGAATGCCTTCTACGGGGGACATCACAGAGTCATAGTCGGGCGTGAGGGTATGGTCGGCATAGGCGGCTTCAACGGCTGATTTGAGGTTCTCGATGTCGGAGGCAATCGAGCTGCCGTCATAGAGATCCTTAACGTCCGGAGCCTTGTCGGCTATTTCAGCGAGGGCGTCGGAAAGGCTTGTCTCGAGAGTGGAGACAGTCTGGAGAGCCTTGTTGTAGGCAGTGACGCCGTTGGAGATTGTGATTCCGGTGCCTTCACCCACCAGAGTTTTGTTCTGACGGTTGGAGCAAAGGAAGTTTACAAAATTCACATTGGCCACATCGGCGGAGAAATCCTGAGGGGCCACAAGGTTAAACCAGAAAGCCTGTCCGGAAGTGCCGTTCACGGCGGCCACACCGTTGAAGTTGGTTATGACCAGACCGTAGGACACGCCGTCGGCGCGGGGCACGAGTTTCACATTGTCACCGTTGGCGAGCATGGAGCCGGCGAAAACCTCGTTGCCTTGAATTGAGAAACCTGCGGGAAGCACGATTTCCATCTGCATGCCGTAAATTTCGAAGTTAGTGGAGAGATCCACCGACACTTTCTTTACGTCGCCGGGATTCATCACAAAAGCCTTCTCGGTGGAGAGGGAGGCGATGCCGTCCTGTACGGAGACGATAGAAGAAGAGGTCTTGTCGGTCGGGATATTTCCGCCCACTGCGTTGGAGAGGATGATGTTGGAGAGTTTGATCTGCAGATTCTCTCCTGACTCCAATGCCTGCTGGGAGGCCTCCACCTCAATCCAGCAGATAGGACCGCTGTTTCCAATAAACGATTTTCCCTGACCGCTGGTGACGAGGACCAGATTTCTGCCTTTGGACCATGTCATATTCTGTCCGGCGTTGAAGCGGTCGTTGTTGCGGCTAATGTCGTTTATTTTCAACCCTTGCGGTAGATCGATATTAAACTGCATGGCAGCCACATCGGAGGTATTGTCGAGCATAATTGCCACCTTTTTCGGCTGCGTGCTGTTAATAGCGAAGTTTTCTATATAAAGTCTGTCGGCTGCGTTTGCCATGCCGAGAGTGACGGCAGCCATTACTACGGCGAGCAGACGTAAGACTCCTGTTTTGTTGAAAATCTTCATTTTGTTGAAAAAATTATTAAAGTAAAGTCAATTCGGGATCCATAGAAAATTACCGCCCCCGCTATCTCCCCTTCGTGAAGCAACGGGGGCGGCCATCGGGACTGTCGTCGGGATTATTTATGCATTTCCTTGGATACCGAACCATCCTTGCGGATGATGATATTTATGCCGCGCTGGAGTTTCTTGTATCCACGGCCGGTGAGATCGTAGATACCTTCCATGCGGTCCTTAACACCGTCGATGATGGCATCGATCTTGCTTGTGTGGGACTTGTTGAGACGATGGGCCACGTTGTTGCGGTCGGAGAAGATAGCTTCCTGCACTGTGAGGTCGCCGTTTCCTTCCACGTCGACATACATTACGGCTCCGTCGTTGCCTTCGAATGCGGAGTTGGTCATGGAGGCCATCACTACTCTCACACCCTGAGCGTTTTCGAATACGTAGGCATCATGGTCTGCCGCGCGTTCGCCGGCGGCGGCCACTTCGACTACGCGGGCATTGCCGGAAAGCTTGATGTCAAGCTGACCGCCGATGAATGCCGTGGAGTTGTTGAGCGCGATAGCATAGCGGCGTACACCGTTTTCCTCGCCCACGAGTATGATCTGCAGAGAGTCGTCGCTCTCGAGAGCCTTCATGTGAGCACGGGCGCGAACCACCTGCACGTCATCACCGATGATCATCTGGATAAGGGCAGTGACGTCGGCTACGTTGATCTCTTCGTTGCCGGCTACGTCGGCGGCGCATGCCTGACGCGGATTCTCGTTGTAGAGTTCGGAGTATGTCACACCTTCGCCTACCATGTTGATGAGTTCCTGCACGTCGAGAACGTTGACTTCACCGTCGGGATCCATGTTGACGTTACCCAGCACGAAGGAATTTTCTTCGGCACCGCGGGCAATCTCGTTGAATTTCTCAGTGAGACGGTTGGCAGCCTCCACGATAGCGTTGAGACGGTCGAAGTCTGCTCGGTAAAATTCATCGAGAAGATCCTGAAGCTCAGCATTGGCGACGTTGAATTCTGCCTGAAGGGCTTCGCGGTCGGCGGGCACGATGCTGAGAGTGGCCAGACGGGAAGAAGCCTCTACCTTTGCATCGTTTGTATTGTTGAGCATTATGCGGGTGTAGGTTCTCGTGGCGCTCAGTTTGTAGTTGTCGATTTCAGCCGAGATGGTTGCCGCGTTGGAGAGTTCGCTGTTGGCGGTAAGACTGAAGTTGGCCTTGGCTGTTTCCAGCTCTTCGAGAGCGGCAGCCAATTCGCTGGAAATGCGGTCCTCAAGATGTTGGTATCTCTCGGCCACACCGTTTTCATAACCGTATACAAGAGTCTTGACGGCCTCGAATTCATCGACAAGATTGTCGTACTCAGCCTTAAGCACATCGTAGCGTTCGTTGCTGATGCGTTCTTTCTCCGCCTGAGCGAAAGCATCGGCCTGAGCCTGTGCGATTTCGGCTTCGAGAGCGTTGACAGCCGCTTCTATCTCGTTGAGATTGCGTACGTGGTAGGCTTCGCGGGCCACTACCATGTCGCCTTCGGCGGTCCAGGCTGCCTTCTCGTCGTTGAGCTGCTTGGTAAGATCCGCATAGGCATTTGGATATTTGTCCTTCACGGTCTGCAGACAGGTGTCGAGTTTAGCTTCGGCATCGGCTATTTCCGCGGAGATTTCATCGTAACGCCCGTTGAGGTCTTTTACGATGTCGGCGGCGGGATTGTTGGTCCAGGAAGACTGCAGCATCACGTAGATACGGCAGAGGTCTTTTTCGAAGGATACGGCATCATTCTTGAAGTCCTCTTTCTTGGAAGCGACGTATATAAGCTGATCAATACCGTTGGCATCAAAGGTGATCTGAGCATCTACGGTATCGTAGGTGTTGGGCTCGGGAAGCACGGCATTGTGTTCGTAGGCGTCGTTGAATGCCACCTTGGTATTCTTCACCAGCTTCAGCAGATACGTCTTCTCTGCGTTGGCGGCAGTGACGTAAGCGGCGGTGATGGCAGCGTCGATGTTGTCGCAACGATCCTGAATACCGAGGGTGGAAAGAGCTCCCTTATGGCTGTTGACAAGAGTCTTGAGATCCTCAATGGTATTTGCGATCTGGTCGAGTGTGGACTGCATGCCGCTGCATCCGCCCATGGCATCGCAGTATTCTTTGAGGGCATTGTAGGCTGTGTCGAGGGCCGGGGCCTGAACGTCCTGGAATTTATTCCAGAGTTCGAGGTCTTCCTTATTGAGGTCGTTGCTCTTCTTGATTTCAGCCGCGTATCCTCTGAGATTTGCGATAAGTGCATCGAGATCATCACTGTATTTGGCGAAGGTGTCGATGAGGTCTTTCTGAATACCGGTCACTGTGGTATTCAGCACAGTGATCTGCTCCACATCTTCGTTGAATCTCTCTTTGAATGCTTTCACCACCTCTTCCTTGGCGAATTCGTAGGACTTGATATCCTCACGCAGCTTCGCTATGATGGACTGGGCATCGGAATATTCCACACCCCATTGAGTCTGAGCCCATTCCTGAAGCTTGATGGAAGGGATCACTTTGTCGAGCTCATCGGCGATGTTGTCCATCTGCAGGCTTACCTCCTCATCAGTGTTGTTGAGGGCGTCATTATAAAGCTTGGTGGCATCGTTGAGGATTGTCTGGGTGCCGTTGAGATATGTAGTGGGAATACCTGCGTCTACAAGTTTGGTCTTGGCATCCGCGATGGCATTCTTGCATTCAGTATCTTTGATATCGAAGTATTCTGTAGCGCAGACGTTCATATGATCAAGCAGATCACGAACATCCTTCAGAATATCGGAATTCATCGAGGTGTATTTAGCCACCCAGACATTCCATTCGGCTTCGGTGATGACGTGATTTTCCTTGTTCCACAACTTGACCTGGGCGTCTTCGGCATTTTTCAGCTCAAGAATCTTCTCATAGTACTGGAAGAGGATGGCATGGCGTTCGAGACGAGGAAGCACGTATTCTTTCCAGCCCTGATTTTCCAGTTCGTAGAAGAAGTAGTTATACTGACGGATGCCGGCGCGGTACTGGTCATCGAGATCCGACATGTATTGATTCCAGTTACCAGTGGTGATGGCGTTGGCCGCAACTACTGCCTCATGGAATGCATCGCCGTGATAGTCAATGTCGATCTTGGTGGCGGCGTCGTAGATACGCTGGTATTCGGCCATGATCTCGGAGTTCTGGGCCTTGGATTCGCCTTTACCGTAAGCAAGAGTCACGTTGATATTTTCATTGACGATGTCATTGTTGATGAGGCTCTGAAGTGTGTTGACCCAATTCTTAACCTCTGTGAGACCGGCCGCATTCTGGTTGTCGTTGATTTCAGTGAGCAGACCCTCTATATAATTGCGTACGTCTTTTTCGAAGGCCAGCTGACCGTTGTGGTAGGTGTTGTTGGTCTCGATATCGTATCTTGTCTGAAGGATATTCTGCAGAAGTGTCTGCACGCGGGCGGAGTAGCCTTTTTCACCCTGCATGTCTTTGACCACTGTCTCAGCCTGAAGCGAAGCGGGAAGCTCAGTGGAGAGGAGCGACGTGATTTCCGACTGGATGGCGGGGATCACGTTGTCTTTGTACCAGTCCAGACCGGGCTCCAGAGAAGTCTCGTCGTTGTATGCCGAAACTTTGTCGAGCTCCTGTTGCAGTGCGTTGAGTGTAGATGCCAGAGAGTCGTATGATTTCTGGTTCTGGATCAGATTCTCGAGTTTGGTGTTGATTTGGTCGAGCGTGTTGAGAGCATCAATGATCTGCTGGTCGGCTTTTGCGAGCTCGCCGGGGATGTCGGAGCTGTTTTTGGCAGCCGGGATCACATTGCTCTCAATGTCGTGAAGAGTGGCGGAAATATCGGTGAGCACGATTGCGTCGGCATGGGTGATTCCGTCGTCTTTGGCCTTCTGCAACTTCGCGTCGAGAGTATTGTATACGCTGTTGGCATAAGCCATGTTGGCATCGGTGGCATTCTCTGCAAAGGTGATCTTGGCAGTGTTCATGTCGGCCTCGATGGTTGTGGCCTTGAGAGTAGTGTTGAGAGCCTGGATAAGCTGCCAGCTTGTCTGACGTTCGGCTGCTCCGGCAGCGGTAAGGTCCGCGTTGAGCTTATCGATCTGTTTTTGGAAAGTATCGAAATCGAAGGCCTCCTTGAGTGCCTTTACGGCTTCTACGTAGTCAATCTCCTTGGCTTCTACAAATGCCTTGAGGGCGTTGAGGTCGGTCTCGTAGCCGTTGATTGTTTCGATGGCAGTGACAAAGGCGTCGGACATATCCTGAGCGTTGGTTACGCTCATGCCGATCTCCGTGCTGATATTGCCGGTAACCGTGGCGTCGGCAGCCGTGGTAGGCGTGAGAGCATTGATGGCATCCTGAAGAGCCTGGAATGTACCCTGAAATTTATTGTTGATGTCAACTACTCCCTTCAGTTTTTCATTCGATGAAATCTTGGCAACGTCTTCCTTGGCTTTGTCAAGCTCAGCCTGCAGATTGTTGATCACGGCGAAAGGCTTGACAAAATCCTCAAGATCGTCGAGCAGTTTCTGAATGTTGGTCTTCTTGGTGTCGAAGTCGGAACCGGAGGCTACATCCAGCTTATGGGCTTCATACTCACCGTTGACATAATCGTTGATGTCCTTGAGAGCTTCGCGGATGGCTTTAACCTGTTTGTCGAAGTCGGCCTGATAGGTCTGGCTCTGGGGCACCTTGGTCTCTTCGAGCTTTTTGAGTGTCTCGGAGAAACCGTTGATCACGCTCTGGGCGGTGGTCATGTTGGCATTCTGAGTCTCAACCAGATCGTTAAATGCCTCCAATTCAGAGTTGAATGTATTGATGGCTTTGGTGATGTTGGTTGAATATCCGTTGGCCAAATCGGCGGCTTCAGCCCCGTCCACCTCTTTAATCTGATTTTTATCTTTGGTGGTATTGTAGAGAGCGGTTGCTTTCTTCTCGGCTTCGGTAATGATGTCGGCGTAAACATCCTCGTAACCGGCAACCCCTTTGGCCTCGGCAACTTTTGTCATGAAATTGTCGTAGGCAGCCTTGAGGTCAGCCATCAGTGTGAAGTTTACGTTGTAGTAAACCTGATAGTCTTTCTGCTTCTGGCTGAATTTGGCGGAGAGATTGTCGATCTCAGTCTGGATAGTCCCCGCGTCCGGAGTGGGATTGAATGTGATATTCTCGCGAAGTTTAGCGCGCTCTTTGCCCTTAGGATCGGGGTAAGCCTCGTTGATTCCTTCAAGATATTTGGAGATCACGGACTGGATACCCTGAGCTTCTACCAACAACGGGGCCTTGATGGCATCGTCCACCACTTTCCAGGCATTAACGTCATTTATGAGGTTGGTTAGATTGGTCTGCAAAGTGGTTGCCCCGGAGATCAGATCGTTTCTGGTGGTTACATTCTGGAGATAAAGGTCCCAGATTGCATTCTCAGCCTTTACATCAGCATTGTAGGCCTTCACGTTTTTCTCAAGCTCATCAAGATATTCCTTGATGGAGGAAGGGGTATTGTCAAGACCGTATTTTTTGTAGAGAGCCACTTGCTCGGCCTGAGAGAGAGAGGATGTGCCACCGATCTTTTTGATGTTTGCCCAAACGTCAGAAAAGGATTCTCCGGTGGAGTAATTGATCAGATCGTTCTGGAGAGTAGCCTTGCGGTTTTTGAGATCGGTAGCCTGCTGGAAGTCATCGTCTGCGTTTACATCATCAAGACCTAACTGCTCGATGGCGGCAAGTTGATTCTGAAGATTCTTTACCGTATCGTAAGAGTTGAAAACGAGCACGATACGTTTGCCCTCGAAGCTGAAACCTTTGGCTTTGTCGGCGGCTTCGATTCTAACTTCGGTATTCTCACCGTTGAGTTCAAAGGAACCTTCGTTGTTGGCGATGGTTATTTCCTTCCCTCCTACATACACTTTGATGTTGACAGGAGCGGATTGAAACAAGATCTTGTAATTACCCTTGGGATAATTACTACCCTGAAGCGTAGTCGTAACATAGCCTGTACCAACCACACAAGAAATAGATGTGACATTGTCGGCATTGGTTGAGGCAGACCAGGTATTCTCATTACCGGTGGTGCCTTGCTGTTTCCAGTCGCCATCGATGGGGAAATTCATATTGATGTCGGCCAAAGCCGGGAAAGCCATCGGCCCCGTCATCAACAGAGGAATAAGTACCTTCTTTTGCATTGATGGATAAATTAAGTTATTGTTTATTTTTTATTATTATTTCGTCAGTTAAGCCTCGGGCTCTCTTGCCCGTGAGAAGCTTACGACAGTCCACCAACAGAAAGGCATCCTCAGAAATTGGGTAGCGTTCGAGAAAAGAGATTCGAAGGGTACAGATTCAGCCCCCCTATTGGTGGCACAAAATTAAATAAACTTTAACAAATACCCCCCCCAATCGTTAAAAATTGTTAACAAACTATTAATGATGTTAAAATTTAACTTGGGCTGTAGATTTTTAACAAATATCATTGTACAACCGTCCGCGGTAGCATCTTGACAGATAAAAATAATAGCCGTCCAGAAG
>JAMPGE010000034.1 GCA_023664085.1 Muribaculum sp.
GACATTATTCTTTCCTCTTCTCTCTTCTCTCTTCTTTCTTCTCTCTTCTCTCTTCTCTCTTCTCTCTTCTCTCTTCTCTATTCTCTATTCTCTCTTCCCTCTTCTCTATTCTCTCTTCTCTCTTATCCCTTTAATCGGCATTGCCATGCCCAGGCTTTGCGCATGGTCTCGTCGATGGGCACTTCGGCCTTCCAGCCGAGCACTTCGTTGGCCTTCTTGGGATCGGCCCATATTTTCTCGATGTCGCCTTCGCGACGGGGTCCGATTTTGTACGGCACTTTCACACCGGTGGCCCGTTCGAAACTTGTGATGAGTTCCAACACCGACAGTCCGCGGCCGGTGCCGAGATTGAATATCTCCACGGCCTCCGTGTCGTTGCGGTCGAGCATACGGGCCATGGCAGTGACGTGAGCTTTGGCCAGATCCACTACGTCGATGTAGTCGCGGATACAACTTCCGTCCGGTGTGTCGTAATCATCACCGAATACGGTGAGCTCTTTGCGGATTCCGGCTGCTGTCTGCGTAAGATACGGCACAAGATTCTGAGGCACTCCTACCGGGAGCTCGCCGATAAGAGCCGAAGGATGCGCTCCTATAGGATTGAAGTAACGCAAAAGTATACTCTTGATGGGTGCACCAGATTTCACGTAGTCTGTAATGATCTCCTCGGAAATCTGCTTGGTATTTCCGTAAGGGCTTGTGGCAGGTTTGATGGGAGCGCTTTCGTCAATAGGATTTTTGTCGGGCTCTCCATACACTGTGCAGGATGAAGAGAATACGATGCCTTTCACACCATACTCCGGCATAAGCTGAAGAAGATTCATCAGCGACACCAGATTGTTGCGGTAATAAAGCAAGGGCTTCTGCACAGATTCGCCCACGGCTTTTGACGCTGCAAAGTTGATAATGCCGGTGATGCCGGGATTATCTTCAAACAGGCGTCGCAGTGTGTTGATGTCGGTCACGTCGCCTTCCACGAAGGCAGGGCGGATGCCTGTTATTTTCTCTATGCCGTCCAGTACCTCGATATTTGAGTTGGAAAGGTTATCGATGATCACCACCTCGTATCCTGCATTTTGCAGTTCCACCACGGTGTGCGATCCGATATATCCGGTGCCGCCGGTTACCAATATTTTGTGTTTCATACTGTCAAAAAAGTTTTTCGGGATAAATGCCTTCATCTACGAGTTTGCGAAACTGAGCCACTGTGGCCGGACGGTCGGCTGCGAAGGTAACGCCAAACCATTTGGAGGGAGTTTCTATCACTTTGAGCCGAATCTTGCCGTCTTCAATGAGGTCGTTGACCACGGTGGGGATATAGAATTCGGATTTCAATTCCTTGGAATGCTCATTCAGGAATTTTTTGAAAGCTTCTTCGGAATATTTGAAATAGTCGGGAGTGAATCCCCACATATTCATGGATACGGATGCTCCCTCGGGGAACGGCGCTTCCGAACCATCGGCCAGAGTCTGCACCAGATGGCCGTCCTTGCGCTGGATGTTGTGGCACTCGGTGACACCGGTGAGGTAGCCTTCGGGCGATACTTCACACAGACCGCGCGACACACCGCCGTTCTCGCTCAGAGTGTTTTCGATCTTGAATCCCACCATGCAGTATTCATTTTCTTTGCCAGCTTTATCTTTAAGGAAGTCGGCAAGCACTTTGAAACTCTCCGGACCGTAATAATCGTCGGCGTTGATCACGGCAAACGGCTCATTGATGGCATCTTTGCCCATGAGTACGGCATGGTTGGTGCCCCATGGCTTGGTGCGTTCGGGATCCACTTCATATCCCTCGGGGATATTCTTGATATCCTGGAAAACCACTTCCACCGGGATATGACCTTCGTATTTACTTACCACCTTGCTGCGGAATTCATCTTCGAAATCATGACGGATCACAAAAACGATTTTACCGAAACCGGCGCGAAGGGCATCGTATACGGAATAATCCATGATGGTTTCTCCGGAGGGTCCGAGGGTGTCGAGTTGTTTCAGACCTCCGTAGCGGCTGCCCATCCCGGCAGCAAGAATAAACAATGTTGGTTTCATATTTATGAATTTTGGGTTTTGATTCAATTTATAAACGTAGTTATGATGTGGGTTGGTTTTCGACGAGTAAATATTCGGGGGATGTCGGTAAGTTCCGCAGTCCGCATTCCGGCTAAGGCTTGGGGATACGCAGGTATTGCAACAGATGAAGGAAAAAGTCGAACCAGGCCAATTTGATGTTGGCGTTTCTGGAAATTGATGTAGCGGTGGCATCTATGGCAGACGCCATTTTTTCCACATTTCCGGCATGGATAAAGGGGGAAAACCTGCTGCTGAACTGAGACTCCTCTGCGGTGAGGTTGCTCAGAGAGGGCACTCGAAGATTGTAAATGAAATTTTCGCGAATCTGAGCCGCGAAATACTCAAGAAGCCTGACGCTTTTTTCTCTTCCGAGCGCTCCCAACGTGTCTGCCATTCTCTTTAGATCAGCTGCCTTCATGGCATATGCATTGCGCATGGCATCGCGAAAATATGCAGCGAACTCCGTTCTTTCGGAATCGGTGCGGGTAAGGGCATCGGCAATACCGGGGCATCCTTTGGCAATAGATGCAATCCGGGAGGCGGATTCTTCGTCAATGCCGTTTTGTCTTAGATAATAGTAGACATCGTGATCTGAAAGCCGCGTCACTGCTATGCGTTGCAGGCGTGAGAAAATAGTGGGCAGAAGTTTGTCGGGCTCATTGCTTACAAGAATAAAGAGAGTGTCGGGAAGCGGCTCCTCAAGGAGTTTGAGAAGTTTGTTGGCGCACTCGGCATTCATTTTCTCCGGCTGCCAGATTATAAAGATCTTATAGTCGGAAGAATAGGAAGAGAGTTGACTGATTCGTGTGATCTCAAGGCTGTCGAGCACGTTGATGATGGGCTGCTTGCTGCCGGCGTCCATCAGTTCCAACCATCTCTCTTGCGGCATCCACGGGAATTCGGTGAGCATTTTCTTCCATTGGTTGATCCAATCGGAGGATATCACAGTGCGCTCTCCTTTAGGTTTCACCGTGGGATATATATAGTGCAGATCGGGATGGTTGAGCGTCTGTATCTGTTGGCAGGAAGGGCAAGTGCCGCAAGGCTCTCCATTAGAGCGGTTGGGACAGTTGATATACTGGGCGAACACTCTGGCCAACTGCATTTTGCCGAGACCGGAAGGCCCATGAAGGAGAATGGCATGCGGAATACGTCCCGAGTCGGCCATTTGGCGAAGGGAATCTTTAACGTTTTCAAGAGCCGGAATATCGCTGAATTTCATAAGATCTGCACCGTTTTGTAAATGTAAAACTTAAAACGGAATATCACGAAAGTTTTGCATTTGCAAAAATATTCTTAAGCAAAAATATACATTTCAAATTTTACACACACATACAACTTGCAAATTTAACAAATTTAACTGAAAAAGCAAATTCGGGATTTGAACTTGTCAAATCCCGAATGAAGTCGGTGTTTATGCGATAATATGTTTCAAAACTTCTCGATAGTTCCCATAAAGAGAGGCAAGCCGCAGGATTTCTCTGAAATCATGTAGAAGAACGGACGATCCGCTTTGTATACAATGCCGGAAGGAGCAGGAGATATAAATCCTGTATTTATGGTTGTAGTAGCTGAGCCCTCTCCTCCTTCTTCATCGATTTTCAGATTTACAGATTGAAGAATTTTCTCGATGTTCGTTTCTGTTTTGGTGTAGAAGAAATTCGGCCAAATATTCTTGTTGAATATTTCGTGATATCCCATCGCTTTGAAAGTTTTAGCAAGGTCATTCTTAGCTAATATCTCAAATTTAGGTAAATACGTATCTACTGATTGGAGCGTTCTGTCGGTGAGTTTCGCAAGTTCCAAAGGGGACTGTTTTGTTATGAGTTCTCTAACGTTTTTGCCCTCGGAGGGTAGAATAAAGGTCATTTCATAACTGCCGTTGCCAAAAGGCAAAGTCAGAATCTGAGCATCTTCAGTGGCTGCATAATATCCCTCCATTGCCGGTGCATGCATGATCGGGGTATTCACCTTTTCACCGTTGGCACAAATGAAGGGAGCGTTTTGGGTATTGCTCTTGTTAAAAGGCTTTGACCATGGCGATTTAAAATAGATGGCATTAATCAGACACAATCCCTTAAATTCATCTTCTTTGTCAAAATGATTTGATATAAGACCATTGGTGTAAGCCTTGATCCAATTGTTGGCAAGTTCATAGCCGTTTTGATCATTGGGATTGCATCTAATTATGTCAGAATTGTAGGAATCATTTACAACAGACTGGAAATTAGGGTTGAATTCTGCGGCAGTCTTCACTAAAATGCAATTGGCAATAAGAAAAGAGGTCTGCTTATCCAGATAGGGAAGAGTACTGATGATTTGACTGTTATAATTATTTGCTTCCTTTAAATCTGAATATTTCAGAAGTTTGGAGAATTCTTCACTGCAAGGGGTACCGGCGCCATTGGCGGTCATAGACATGGCAACATAAAAGCTTAGGGGAGAGAAAGCGATGTTATCATTTTGGTTTTCGGTAGAGATTTGGCGAAATACGTCAAGACTACTCACTTGCTGTGTTGAAATCCATTCTCTCATCCGAGTGTCGGGCACAATAGCCTTCTTCTCAACGAACCCCGGCTCATCGGAGGAACACCCGGAGAGCAGTGCTATCATCCAAATTAAAAGTGGTGTAATTTTGAAATTTTTCATAAGGTAATTAAATTCTATAAATTTATGAAGGTTTGTATATTTTTTTGCAGATATAAATGGTTAATTTGAAAATTGCAAGAAAAATTAAAAAAATAACAAAAATGTCAAAAAATGTATATACCATGGTTCGGTAAGTTTTTGCAACAAGCCGAATTTCAGAGATATATACATTTAAATCCATGATGAGATATTACTAATAATCAGCATATTGCAGCATTATTGCCGACTTATTGTAATTTAAGGAAGGGCTTTACAGCCCGGATTTGCGGTGTCATCGGCGGCAGAGGGAGACCAATGGACAGTATAGACATGTGTTTTCGTCGGTGGTCTGGCGGAAGGGGATATCTTTGTTGAAGATTTCGGTGATCATTTGATCCAGACGCTCTTCGAATTCATCGGCTATATTGGAATTAATCTGGCAGTCTTCTTCTGCAATTTTGGGTACACGTTGCACTTTGTTGCCGAAGATGCGTGGAATATTGTAGATTTCCATTCCGATTCCTTCGGTGATGGCAGGAATGTATTTGGGATAATGCTTAGTGATGAGATTGCGCAGCATCTGTGCGTAAATGCCAAGTTGAAGGATGTTTGTAGCCGAAAACTCACCATTGAACACATCATCGATGGATTTGGCCGACAAGTGTACCATTCCGGTTTTGTAGTCCACGATTCGGAAGGGAGTGTCATCGCCGGTTCCGGCCCGGTCTATACGGTCTATTGAGTATCTGAAATTCACGGATTTGCCGTTGCTGAGAGGGAGAGTGCAATTCTGTTCGGTCACCTCGCATCCGTAAATTCTGAAGGGGGTGAGATTGCGGTCGTATTCCAACACGTTGAGAATCTGACGACAGAATCCGTCCTGCATCATCATGGCGCTTCCTCTTAAGGGACGATACGGGTTGTCTTCTTCTTTAAAATGGCACTTGTTGATAAGTCTATGCACCAGACGTTTGATACCATCGTGATCTTCGATGATGCTGTCGATATAATCAGATGTTATGACGCGTGGGGTATCAAGAAATCGTTTATGGAGGTTGGTATCCGGAAGATAAAGATTCATAAGGGCCTCATGAACAATAGTGCCGGCGGTGGCCGGATCTATCGTCTCTGTCGGTTCGGGATCGGAATTGATATGCAGGATATTTTCATAAAAGAAACGGGCCGGACACGATGCATATCGCGAAAGGCTTGAAGCGGAAAGGTTGGGCTTTTCGTTGGCGCGGTCAAGATACTCGTCCAAAAGATTACTGATCACACCTGTTTTCTCCACCGGATACTGTGTCACTTCACGTCTGCCGAGGTTGAATCTACAGTATATCTCACTGAGCGTCTCAGAATTTTTCATGAAGATATGTCTGAGTTGCAACAGATATCTCGACATGCCGCTACCGCTCTCACCCACACGTGAATCGTAATAAATGCATGCGTGTTGGCATCGGCTTAGGAGCCGGAAGAAATAGTAGGCAAAAAGGCTTTCCTGATAATTGGCGGGGGGCATGCCATAGGCTCTGCGTATAGTGTTGGGGATAAATGTTTTGGATCGGGCTTTGCGGGGCATTATCCTTTCATTGAGCGAGGGTATGAAAAGATAGTCGAAATCGAGGGCGCGGGTCTCGAGCATACCCATTATCTGGAGCCCTGAGAGAGGTTCCCCTTCGAATGGCACACTTTGATTAGAGATCAGCCTGTCGGCCAGAATGAAGGTTGTGGCAGGCAGTAGGTTTATCTTGTATTTATTGATGCAACCCTTTAGCAGAAGCAACGCATCGCGATATGTATGGATGTTCTGACCGTCAAGTTTCCATTTCAAGAGGGAGTTTCCTTTGCTTAATTTTGCATATACGGCGGCCAATGTCGTGTCAAGATAATCGATTACTTCAATTGGCGTCGCTTTAGTGGAAAGCGGAACAAGAACAGAAGGTGCGTCGGCCGACAATGAAGACGTCACATCCGCCGCAATTACAAAATGATGGGATTTGTCAAGGCGTTTTAGAAATTTTTTAATACGTACGGAACCGAACAGAATTTGTGCAAAAGGATGAGCTAGCAGCATCCTTAGGTCTTCGGCGAAGAAGCCGGATTCTCCGGCAGCGTCTTTGCGCTGACGGAGCTGAAGCCGACGCAACAATGAAATGAAAGATACCACTGCGGTCTGTTTCAATGGATATCCCATGGTAAGGTTGGGATTACCGGCATCGGGAGGAAGTGAGAAAAGCATGGGTTGCAACAGCTTTTCATCAGGGAGAACCACCGCCACTTGTGCATTTCGCAGGTATGACTTGAGTTTATGCTCTTTTCCCTTTTGCTCTAAAAATTCCGAAAGATCTTTTCCCAATACTTTCAGTTGGGCAGCGTTGGAGGGCACGGCATAAATCCTGACGTCGGGCAGAGAGGATGGAGTGCTTTGCTCGATAAAGGGTTTTGACCATTCGGGTGAAGGGAAAAACACGGCATTGGCAGCTACATACCGGGCTGCCGGATTGTCATCGCCTTTAAGAAGAGGGCCTCCTAAATCCCAGTAGAAATCGGCCATCGCTTCATTTTCATGTCCGGGGAGTGTGCTTCTGAGTTTTCTGAGTTCGGTGAAGATCCTTGTCTCTGAGCGAGACAGGGCATTAAAGCCTATAAAAATAAATTTTTTTCTACCGCGCAGGGCCTCAGCTCCTTTTTTCTTAAGGGCTTCGGCGGTGAGGCGATAACTACCTCCGGACGTAGCCAGACCTTGCTTATCGAGAGCTTCGTTGAAAGCCTTGTAAAGCGGACTGAGCACTTGCCAAAGGTAATGGAATTTTTTCTGGATTCCCTTGGAATCTTTACGGGCGCCTCCATCTGATGTATCCTCCGAAGCAAAAGAGCGCCAGAACTTTTCAGATTTATCATCGACGGGATGATAACCGAAATATTTCTCCATCACCTCGCGTTGTTTGTCGGTGAGAAAATTACTGCTGATTTCCTTGAAGTCTTTTACATTTTTGAAGATAAGATCGGGGTCAACGAGTTGCATATCCACTTCACTGAAGTCGGAGAGCACAGTTTCACCCCAAGCGCGGAAACGGTCGAAATCCACTCCTTTTTCATCTGAGACCGGAATTTCTCTTCGAGACTGATTGTCATGATTTTGCGGCTTGTTAAGCTTTTTGAAATCCGGATTGGTCAGGCAGAGGTCGCTGTAGCATCTGTAGAGAAGAAAAAGTTGGTCGATGGAGGAGTCCACTACGCGGCCGCTGATGTCGGATGTAAGGTCGGTAATGGTTGTCACTTCAGGTGCAAGCAAAGCCGACGGTCCATCGGCATCATTGTGCAGAAGATCTGCAAGATATTTTATGAAGAAAGTGCCGCTACGTTTGTTGGGAAATACAAAGGTGAGAAGAGATAGGTCCCGGTATCTGGAGGCATAAGCCTCGGCTACAGTCTTGAGGAATGGTTTCATACCACAAATTTAGCAAATTTCAAGAAAACACAAAAGGGTCAATAAGGAATCAGGAATGAGAAAAAAGGAATTAGGAATTAGGAGTGAGGAAAGATGAATCAAGAAGCATTTCCTGATTTTAATGTCACTATATTAAGGATTGTCGGAGTTCGCCTCGGAGAGGCGATAATCGTGGTTAACCCCAGACTTCAGCCTGGGGACCAGCAAGATAAGTAAATTGATCCTCGGAGAGGCGATGTTGTGTAGCTCGCCTCGAGGAGGCGATATTCGTGACTGGAGGGTGTATCATAAATCTAAAATTCGATAGAATCAGAAAATTGCATCGCTGAATATCAGTACGTTGCAAATCTAAATTTTCCTAAAATCGATTTATGATACACCCTCATATAAGCTAACCACTCTAACTTCGGTAGTGTTGATGTGGTTATTATAATACGGAGTCTTGGATTTTGGGCGGCTTCGGCACGGACAGGCCCATTGACTTGATGTAGCCTTCCTGAGGCACGCAGTTCTCAGCTTTGCACTGTTCAAGGAATTTGAGGAGTGCTGTCTCGGCTTTGGCACGGTCAGGTTTCGCATCCCGTATCTCCGAGAAAGTGTGGTGCGGTCCTTCGGCGAATCTCACTATCTCTTCCCATTCCTCTGGCATCACAATGCCCATCATGCAGCTGTTGTCTTTTTTCTTATAGGGCCAGAAAGTGTAACCGATATTGTTGTCTTTCATGGTTTTTACGAAAGCCGCCTGCCATTCGTCGGTGTTGTGGCCGATCTCACCCATATACATTGGCTTGCCGCTTTTATTCCGGAATTCGATATATGAGCGGATGGCCTCCGGAGTGGGATCTCCGCCATAGCGGTGGCAGGTAAACATCAGCAGCGGATCATAGGCGGTATCTTTCAGTGGCTCGAAATTGCTGTTCCATTGAGGGGCGCCGATGAGAATGATATGATTTGTATCCACCTCTCTTATAGCGGCCACTGCTTTTTTGTGGAGCGGTTCAAGCTTTGAGTTGAGTTCGTCTTGATTGTCGAAGTAAGTAGCTATAGGTTCGTTGATTAGTTCATAACCTAAGATCACCGGTTCGTCTTTATATCTGGCGGCAATTTTTTTCCATATATCAATGAAGAGTTTCTGGCTTTTTTCGCTCTCGAGGAGCCACGGATAGCCGTAGGAATCATCTATATTGTCGCCGGTCTGTCCACCGGGAGCGTCATGCATGTCGAGAATCAGGTAAAGGTCATTGGTCCTGCACCAGTTGATTACGCTGTCGATACGGGCAAAGCCGTCCTGATCCTTAGTGAGTCCCATATAGTCTTCATCTGTGAAGAGTTTATAATGGAACGGCAGTCGGATCGTATTCGCACCGGTAGAGGCAATAAAATCTATGTCGGCTTTCGTGATATAGTTGTCTTTGAAGGCTGCCCAAAACTCAGCGGTTTTGTCCGGACCCACGAGTTCGCAAAACGTGTCGTTGATCTGCCGCGGCGCGTTCATTCGTCCGAATCCGAACATATATCCTTCGGGATTGAGCCAGTTGCCGAGATTGGTGCCGGTGATGAAAAGTTTCTCACCGTCGGGCTTCACAAGGTCCGCTCCGGAGATGGTCACAAATGGCGTCTTGGAGGTTTCGGCATATACCACATTCATTCCGATGCAAAATATCATGCACAGAGCGCCGATTCTTAAGAGATTTCTTAATGTATTATTCATTTCAGTTCACAAAGTATTTATAAAAATCCCGGCTCAGTAGAGAAAAGAGCCGGGATGTTTGAGATGGGGTCTAATACTTGGAATGCAGGTATTTATTTGGAGGTCTGCATCTTAATGCCTGATACTTTCACTTTGGTGCCTTCCTGAATGCCGGCGAAGTCCATGCATATCTGCAGGTTGTCGGTGTCAATACCCTGTTTGCCTCTAAAGAAATAAAGGGTGGGAGATCCGGCTTCCACGTCGATCCTGTCCAAAACGATGAAGTAATTGTCGTCAGTATCGGTATCTTCGCCCAGGGAGTCTCCTTTCTGGATTTTTATTGTGACGCCCTTCAGATCCTTGTCGGAATCGATGGTCATAAGGAAGTCATATTTGTACTGTGATGAAGTACGCACGTCGGTCCAGGCATGTACCTGAGCCTGCCATTGATCGGAGCCTACGCCGGCGGGGGCGGTGAAGCTGTAGCCGTCGGTAGCGAAATCAACCGCCGGCTGCACGCTGAGTTCGGCCCATGAGCCGTTGGCAAACCATGTGGAGTATTTCACGATCTTCAGTTCTTTGAAAAGATTGTCGGCATCGGAAATGGTCGGAGCAAGAGCGGCGGCAGGAATTATCGTGCCGTCATCATATTGATGCTCTTTGAATACGATGTTGTCCACAGTCACGTCGCAGTCGGCATATCCGGCGAAGTCGAATGCAATCTTGAGGTTGCCGTCGAATCCTTCCACATCACTGAACCATACGATGGAACCGTTGGCTGTAACGTCTACTCTATCAGCTGTGAAGAATGTGTTGTCGTCGCCATCCTTCTGCACTTTCACGGTTACGGCTCCGTCTTTGGGCACGTTGACGTTGCAGGAGAAGTCATAATTCACTCCGGAATGCACTTCAATGTTGGTCACTACACCGACCTGCCCCTGCCACTGTTCGTTGCCTGTGGCAGCGGGAGCGTGGAAGGAGATACCTTTGGTAGGAGTGAGGGTAACGTCCGGTTGCGGAGAAATTTCCGCCCAACTGCCGTCTGCAAACCATGTGGATGCCACCTTAACGTCGGCTGTTTTCCAGAGATTGTGTTCGAAATCGTATTTGAAGCCGGTGGTTGTTACGTCTGCCTCGCCCTTGGGAGCGATTATATACTGCCAGGAGATGCCGTCAAGATCCTGCACCAGAGTGATTTCATTGCGACTGAAGTTGGTGATTCTGTATCTTGGATTAGCAAATCCGGCCTCCGACGGTATATAGGGGAAGGGAGTGTCGGCAGGAAGCACAAGATATAGGCTCGGGCCCTCGGCGGAAAGTTTGAACGAAGTGGTCACTTCCTTGGCGGCTACGCGGAAGTCGTTGCCGTCGTCGGGATTGTTTACTGTATATCCGGGAAGGCTCTTCACGCCTGTGTTTACGTAGAAGGTGCCGGCGCTGCCGGGATTGAATACGTATGTACCCTCCGTTTCTTTGTCGGTGTAAGTGAAGGTAAGGATATTGTCGTAGACTCCTTCGGCTTCTTTGCATCCCGGCTCTCCGTTCCACCAGTCGGAGGGGCTGTTGGGGCCCGAACCGCATGCCATGTTACCGGCTTTGGTGCCGTCTACGCCCCATTCTTTGGATGAGCCGTTGGTCAGACCGGTCATGTAGGGAGTAAAGTCGAAGATTGTCTTGTCGATGTGTATGCTGCCGTTGACGGATCCTTCCGACACACCGTTGGCATTGCCCACCTTCATCTCTACGGGATAGTCTCCGGCGATGGTGATGAGGTCACGGTAGGTGAGGGAAGTGGACGGACGTGTGCTGCCGTTCACGTACCAGATGGGATACACACCTACGGCATTGTGCCCGTTGGCGTCAAGGATGTTTAATTCGACGTTGTTGAGGTCGTCTACGCTTACTCCGATCTGATAATCGGAGGCAACCGGGATCCCCGCCTTGTTGGGCTCGAAAATACTCTCCTGGGCACACGCTGTCATTGCTAATGCAAAGCCGGCCATGGCGCCGTATTTCAAGATCTTATTTATATGTTTCATTGTGTAGTTCTGTTAGATGTATGATACGGACTCTTACTGGAAATACTGATCGTTCTGCTTAAGATTGCCGTGGCAGTAGTCAATTTCCGACTGGGGGAAGGGGAGATATTTCTTGTTGTCGGTATAGTTGCCCTTGCGGTCGTCGGGAATTTCGTTGCCTGCCACGAGGTAGTCTTTGGCAAGACCGGTGCGGATAAGATCCCAGTAGCGTTTGCCTTCACCAAGGAATTCCCAGGCACGCTCCTGAATGATGTTGTCGGTGGTGGCCGCCACGGAGCCGAGTCCTGCACGCTGACGCACGAGATCAAGATATTGCTGCTTGTTTGGAGAACCGAGCTCAGCGGCGTTCAGAAGCACTTCCGAGTAGCGGTAGAGGCGAAGGTTGTTGTTGTAATTGAGCACGGCGTCGGCAAGTTGTCCGGCATTTCCGCCGATCTTGCCTGCATACTTGGCAAGGAAGAGTCCGGTGTCCTGATATCCCACGGTGTAGGAGCCCGGTTCGGGAGCCCAGATAGAGGCGTCGCGGCGTTTGTCGGCTGCATCGTAGGAGTCGTAGGTGGATTGGCGTACGGTACCGAAGCCCCAGCCGGTATTGTCGTGGATTCCGTCACCGCTGTTGTAACCGCGGGGAAGGATCATACAGGGCACTACTGTGCCGCCGGCGGTGCCACCCCAGTTCCAGTTGCGCGATGCCTGGAAGTCGGAGTAGTTGATTTCAAACACCGATTCCTGACACCATTCTCCGGCCACGTCCCAAATGGCGGCGAAGTCATCCATGAGCTGGTATTTGCCCGACGAAATGATTTCCTCCATATATTTGAGGGCGGTAGGTTTGCGGCTTTCGTCGTTCTGATACATCACGATTTCGGCGTAGAGCATATAGACAAAGTGCTTGGTGACGCGCCCGAGCTCTTCACCGGAGCATTTCTCCGGAAGATTGTCGGCTTTAATCACGTTTTCGAGGTCTTTAATCATGAATTCATACACCTGGTCGGCGGTATACTGAGGGGCCTCGTAGCGGCCGGCAAGCGGTTCGGTATAGTATACGATATTGCCCCACCAATGCCACAGATGGTTGTAATAGAACACGCGCAGGGCTGTCACCTCTGATTCGAAACGGGCGCGGTGGGCTTCTTCGGTTTCGTTGGCCGGTGTCCAGTAGTTGTTCATATAGTAGAGGGCGTCGATGCATCGTTTCACTCCGGAGTAGGCATTGGAGTAGTTGGTATCAAGCACCTTGGTAGCGGTCGTATTGAAGTTGAACACGGTTTTCCACTGGTCCATGTCGCTTACGTCGCCTCCGCCGGGGAAACACTGGTCGGCCAATACTTCGGGGTAGATGTTGAAGCCGGTATAGTTGTTGGCATAGTCAAACCAATGCAAGGGATCGTAGGCGGCCACCACGGCTTGCCAGATATTGTCCTCGTTGGTGTAATATTCTTCCACCGGATCCTGCGTATTATTGGTGATATCAAGCCAGTCGGAACCGCATGATGTGGTCATCACACCCATTGAGGCTACCGCGGCCATCAGAATATATTTGCTTAATTTCATTGTAGTTTTTTTTTAATTGACGTTACAATTCGCATTAATTCCCATTGAATTCGAATGAGATGTAACTTAGATTGATACGTTGAAGCCGATGGTGAATGTGCGGGCTTCGGGATAGTTGCCGTAGTCAATGCCGATGCTTGTGCCATCGCCCACCTCAGGTGTGAAGCCATGATACTTGGTGGCGGTGAAGAGATTTTCTCCCATCACGAATACTCTGATATTGTCAAAACCGATTTTTCTTACGATGTTCTGCGGCAGAGTGTAGGAGAGTGTGATGTTGGAGCATCTCAGATAGGCACCGTTGTGGATGTAGAGGTCGGAGCTTTGCCAGTTGCGTGAGTCGGCGAGTCTGTACACCGGAATCTTATTGCTTGTACCGGTGCCGGTCCAGCGGTTGAGCATCCATGCGGGGAGGTTTTTGGCGGGTGTGTCGCCACGCAGTGAGGCATCGTAAATCTGGTTGCCCCATACGCCCTGGAAGTATGCCGTGAGTTGGAATCCCTTCCATCCTAAGCCGAGATTGAAACCGTAGGTCCAGTCGGGCATGCCTTTACCGATTTTTGTGCGGTCGTCGGCATCAATGGAGTTGTCGTTGTTGGTGTCTACGAAGCGTACATCACCGGGATTGGCGTAATAAGCCACATTGGCTGCTGTCAGACCGTATTTGGCATTGTATTCGTCGGCTTCCTGCTGGGTCTGGAAGATTCCGTCGGTCTTGTAGCCATAGAAGAAGGGGAATACCTCGCCGTTCATTGAGCGCGCGATGTCACCGGCAGTGCCGTTGGTGATTTCTGTTCTCCAGCCGTCGGCGTTGCCGAGATTCACGAGTTTGTTTTTCACATAGGAGAGATTGCCGCCGAGATTCACTTCCCATTCTCCGAAGGAGTGGGCCCAGCGAAGATCCATTTCCACACCGGTGTTGTCCATGGTGCCTACGTTGCCGATGGGTTTGGTCTCGCCTACATAGGTGGGAATCATCATGGTCATGAGCATGCCGGTGGTGCGCTTTTTATACCAGTCAATGGTAAATTGGAGAGAATTGTCGAAGAGCCCGAGATCAAGACCTACGTCGGTCTGAGTGGATTCCTCCCACTTAAGATCGGGGTTGGCAAGGCCGCTGGCTTTCGAGCCGTAAGTCTGGCTGGATCCCTCGGGACCGAAGTAGTAATTATTGTTGCCGTTTGTGAGCACTGTGTATGCGAAGTCGCCGATGGCTTCGTTACCGTTCTTACCCCAGGAGAAGCGTACCTTGGTGTTGGTCCACCATGTGGGGCGGCTTTCAAGGAATTTTTCGTTGGTCGGATTCCAACCTACCGAGAATGAGGGGAAGGTAGCCCATTTATGGTTTGCACCGAATCTGGAGGAACCGTCGCGGCGCACTGTGACTTGAGCCATATAGCGGCTATCGTAGTCGTAGGATGCGCGCCCGAAGTAAGAAAGAAGTTTCGGCCATGCCGAGTTGGGACCGGCGTCGCCTGTACGGTTGCCGCCGTCAGCTTCTCCGGGGGCGCCCTGAGCTACGGTCACCCATGGTTTTTCGAAGTTGTAGAGCTTGTTGGCCGATGCGTTGATCCACCATCCCGTAGACTGCTTGCCGCTCTGACCGAGCACTACGTTGATGTGGTTGTCGCCGAATGTCTTGTCGTAGATCAGAAGGTTTTCCACCTGCCATACCCAGCCGCGGTTTGAACTTGCTGAAGCTGTGGCGTGGATGGCATCGGTATTTACGAGGTTGGTGTAGTAGCTGGGCTCCGTATGGCTTTCACTACCCCAGAAAGAGAGGTCTCCGCCGAAGTTGATTCTATAGCTCAGACCGTCCCAGATCTGCAGCTCTCCGATGAAGCTTGTCACCAGTTTGTGGCTCCAGTTCTTACCTGCGGGGAAGGACCATCCGTAGAAGGGGTTGTCGAGCTCCTGATAACCGCCGCCATGGGCTTCGGGAATCATGTAGAGATTACCGGCGGAGTCGTATCGGGGCACGTACTTGTCGTTGCCGGCATAGTATGCGAGCTGCTCATTGTAGAGGGCGCTTCCGGGAGCCAATGTGGGAGTCAGCATAGGCGACATGGAGAGGGCGTTGGTGATTGCGCCGCCGTAGTAGCCGCCGCCACCACCGAATCCTTTGGAATGAATGCGGGCGTACGATATGTTGGTGGTGAGCACAAATTTGTTGAGCCAGTTGCGCTTGAGAGAATCGTCAAAGAGGGTGAATGTGGTGTTCGAACGCAGTGTCAGACGGTTGTAGTTCGACTGATCGTAGTTGCCTCCGATGATACCTTCCTGATCGTAGTAGCCGAAGGAGAGGTAATAGTTCACTTTGTCGGAAGCGCCTGATATGCTCACCTGATGGTTCATTACCGGGGCATTGTCGTTGAAGATTGCAGCCTGCCAGTCGAATCCTTCACCATAGGTGTAGGGATCGGCGTAGGGTGCGGGCTGGCCGATGTTAAGGTAACCTTCGTTTTTCATCAGGGCGTACTGAGTGGCGTTGAGCATCTTTACGGATTTCTGCTTGGACTGCCAGCCGTAAGAGAAGTCGTAGGTGATGCGGGCGCGTCCTGTCTCACCGGATTTGGTGGTCACCAGAATTACGCCGTTGGCGGCCCGGGCACCGTATACGGCACCGGAAGCCGCGTCTTTGAGCACCTCGATGCTCTTGATATCGGTGGGATTAAGATAATCGATACCACCTTCAATCGGCATACCGTCCACGATGTAGAGAGGATTGGAATCGTTGATGGTGCCGATACCGCGCACGCGGATCTGTGCCGAGGAGCCGGGCTGGCCGTTGGCAGTGGTGGCGGTCACACCGGCGGTCACACCCTTCAGCGCATTCTGCACGTTGGTAGGCAAGGTCTGCTCCAGGGTAGTCTCGCCGATACTTGAGATGGCAGCCGTCACCACGCTCTTTTTCTGAGTGCCGTAGCCGATCACAACCACGTCGTTAAGAATCTGCGAATCCTCAATAAGCTGAATATTGAGGTTGGCCATGTTGCCATTCACCTTTATTTCCTGCGGCGTATAGCCGATATAGGAGATAAGAAGGGTGGATCCATCCTTGGCTTTGATATTGAACTTGCCGTCAATGTCGGTTGCTGTACCGTTGGCGGTGTTCTTTACCAGGACAGTAGCCCCTACAAGTGGTTCTCCGTCGGTAGACGAAACCACTGTTCCCGCCACACTGACATCCTGGGCATACATGCCTATCCATGTCATGATAGCGATGAGAAACAAGGTTAACTTTTTCATCTGTCTGTTAGTTTAGGTTAGTAATTTCAAAGCATTTCTCATGCGAAGATGAGTAATATCGTTTAATATTGTCTAGCTTGCAGTAAGGTTTGCCGCAGTGGCAAATACGATCTCGCCCATATCTGTGGAGACCGGGATTATTTCTTTTGGAAAATACGCACGTAATCCACCTTCATTGTGGCCGGGAGTGCGGAGTTGTCCACTCCTTTGTATCCACCCCAGTCTCCGCCCCATGCAAGATTCAGGATGGGATAAAATGCATAGTGGAAGGGCCATGAGTCGTGATCGGCACCAAGCTGGGCCTTCGACACACTCAGCTGCACTTTGCCGTCTACATAGGTAGTAATCTTGTCTGCCGTCCATTCAAGGGCGTAGATATGGAATTCTCCTTCTGCCCCGGCACAATACATGGAGTGGGTCTTCTGTGTATTGATGGTGTGGTTGTAGTTCTGGGTATGGATCGAGGAGGATACCTGGTTGGGGTCGGCTCCCACTTCTTCCATTATATCGATCTCGCCGCATTTGGGCCATGGATTCGAGCCCCAGTCCACGTTGCACGGCATCATCCAGAAGGCGGGCCAGGTGCCTTTGCCCTTGGGCAGATTGATGCGGGCCTCGAAGTATCCGTAGAGCCATCCTGAGGAAGGCTTTGCGTTCATTCGGCCCGAATAGATCTTTCCATCGGCGGCCTTGAAGCAGGTGATCCAGAGGAATCCGTCGTGCACTTCTACTGTGCGTTTGCCGTCGATTTCGCGTGAGGTATAGTTCTGGAGTTCGTTGTTGACCCATCCCGCCGGCTGGTTTTCAAGCACCCAGTCCGGACCGGGCACTGTGCCCTTGTTGAATTCATCATGCCATACGAGTGTATAGCCTTCGGGAACGGTGATTACATCGGTAAATTGGCTCACCTTGATCTCTTTTGTCAGACCGGCTGCTTTGAGCGTTACAATGGCCTCACGTGAGGAATCGGTTGCGTTGGCCTCGACATCGATTTCGAGTGTATTGTCTTCGCTTGTGCCAGCTTCCGGACTGACCTTGCACCATGATGCGTTGCTTTCTGCAGTCCAGTCGAGATTGGTGATAATGGTGACAGCGGTGTGAGAAGCTTGCCCTCCAAGGCTTATATTGTCTGTAGAAACTTCAAGTGTGGGTTGAGAGGTCTGTAGGATGTCCACGTTTTTTTTCGCTCCGCTTGAATTGATTTCAAGGGTAGCGGTACGATCTGCCTGCGATGTATTTTTCATTATTGTCACCTTCACTACGGTGGCTTGGTTTTTGGATCCTCCGGATGGAGTGACCTTGCACCAATCGGCATTGGAGCGTATGGCCCAGTCTGCTGTGGAATTTACAGTGAGTTCAAATGATGCCCCATCGTAAGGAGAGGTAAAGGCTTCCTGACTAACGCTTATTGTGACGATAGAAGAGTCTGGAGCTTCGGGAGTGTCGGTTTTGTCGGAGCATGCACTTGACCAGATCGAAAGTAGGAGAGAGAAAACGCATAGTATGTGGTTTTTCATTTTTACGTGTTTTTTATTTCCAATCTATTTGTGATGTATTATAGTTGCAAAGATAGGCATCTATTTCTAATTGCCTGCATTGAGTAATATGATTGAGTAAATATTAAATTTCGGATTAAGGTGTAAACGTGGAGGTTGGCAGCGTAAATAAGTAATAATTTTGGAGAGAATATATATTGGCTACAGAGAGGAATCAATCGGTTCGGGCTGGAATTTTCCAAGAGATTTCACTGTTTTGGCAAACTCTTCCTTGGGTATGACAGCCTTGTTGCGCATTCGTAGACGATAGTTGTAGACGGTCTGAGTGGAGCAATGGAGGAGGGCGGCGATTTTTACGGAATCGGAGATGCCGAGACGCACGAGAGCGTATATCCTCAACTCTGTGTTGAGTTCTCCGGGATTAAGAGTTTTTTGTTCTTCGGGACGCAGCAGAGCATTGAAATCGTTTACGAAATCCGGGTAAATATTTAGAAACAGAGTGTCGAAACTGCGATAGAAGTCTTTGAGTTCTCTATTGGTGAATGAAGTGCCGATCACCATATCCTGCAATTCTTTCCATTTGGATCCCTTAACGAGTTTGAGTACGTCCTTACGGAATTCATCAAACCGATCTATGTAGGATGAGCAGAGGGCAAAGGTGGCTCCGATGCATTCTTCTTTCACATAGTTTGCTTCCTGAAGGGTCCGGGATATCTCCATGTTGTGCCGGTTGGCAGTCTGAAGATTTCTTATCAAATCTTCGCGCTCTTCCTTTGCTCTTGAAAGATCCTGCATGTTTCTTGTAAGTACTTCGTTGGTCTCTTCAAGATTTTTACGGGAGATGCGAAGAAGTTTGCTCCTTCGAGTGCTCTTTATTATAAGGATAGCCAGAAGCAAAGTGAGGATTGAGAGAAGAATCATTACCGTGATAAGCCGCCTCTGGGTTTCGTTGAGTTTATCTTCATGCAGACGATGGAGTTCGGAGGCCGTTTTCGATAATGAGGCCGCCCGTATTCTGTTGGGGAGCCGCAGAGCCTGGGTTTGGGTATAGTTGATGTATTTGTAGGCTCTGTCAATGTCGCCCTGCTCCAGCAACATGGTGGCCAGTTCTTCTATCGAAGCGATGTCGCGGTTGGCTGATCTTACATCTGCCATTCCGGAGAGTATCAAATACTTCATACGGTTTCCCTGATCGTTTTTGCGGTCGTAGAGCCTGGAGAGGATATAGCAGTTCATGGCGTCCGTGCGGGTGTTTAATCCGCATTTGTCTACCGCCACTTTCAGTTTGTCGATCAAATTGTCCGGGATTTTCTTGCTGTCTATGTTTGACGATGCCATATACCATAGGTAATCCTGTGAATTTACAGCGATGATGTTTCTTATGGAATCCTCATATATATGGCTGATGCGGTCGTAGTCGGTGGAGCCGACTACCCGATGGTCCGACAGCTGCCCCATATGTGAATACAGGTAGGCCTGCTGGGCATAGTATCTCACTTGATTTTCGTGGGAGAGACCGTTGAAATCAATGTGGGTCAATTCGTCTTTGGCAGCGTTGAGCATTCCGGTGACCGACAATACAAAACTTTTTTTGATATGCCATTCGTACTCCCACTGACTATTGCCGCATTCAGAGGCTATTTTCAGGTTGGCATTTACGTATTGCATTGCGGAATCGGCGTCGAACACAAAATATTCGTCATAAAGCTGACTATTGTTCCAGTAGCGTTCTTCGGAGTTGATGGCTTTCGTACCAAGGGCTTTGATCCCACGAATTTTCGAGAGTTTGGCATCCTCAAAAATCTGCGCCTCCTCGATCAGGTTGTCAAGCTGAAGAAGCAGATTTTTGATGTCTTGGCCAAATGATTGGCATGCAAGCAGGGGCTGCAGGCAGAATAAGTATATTAATGCTCGTTTCAAAACTTATAGGAAATAGGGTTTAAATTTATAATCATCTGCGTTTTTTTGAGAGCAAATGATAAATTTCGCGTATCCAAACCACCAATGACGATGCCGCCACGATTATAAGGAGATCCATAGCTCCCGTGGAATTGAATTTCCAGTCAGCGGTGTGAAGCATCGGGCTGACGTTGAAGAATTCATAGGCTATTTCAGTGATAAACAGTTGGCCTGTCACAATTATGGCCACTATGGTGAGAAATCCCCTGCTCATTTTAAGCCGGAAGATACTTTGGTCGGTGTCGAAGCTGCGGGCATCAAACATATACCAGAAGTGTGTCCATACGAAAATGGAAAAGAGGAGAGTAGCCTCATATGTGGTCATGGGATGGAATCCAACGGGGGAGGAATCAATCAGCTCCGGAAGGGAATCGGCGTAGGTGTGACAGAAGATCCAATAGAAACCTATAGTAATGGCGAAAAAAATCATTCCCACGGTGAATAATTCAGAAATCATTGGCTTGGTCAGGATTGAGGATTTTCGATCTCTTGGCTTTTCTTTCATCACCGATCTTGAAGGTGGTAGGGATGCGAGTGCCATGGCTCCGAATGTGTCCATGATAAGATTTACCCAGAGCATCTGAGTGACTGTGAGCGGAGACTCGGTGCCCATAAGGGAGCCTACCAGCACGAGGAAGCAGGCGGCAACGTTGACAGTAAGCTGGAAAAGAAGGAATCTTTGGATGTTTTTGTAGAGGGAGCGCCCCCACATCACGGCCCTGCCGATGGAAGAGAAGGAGTTGTCGATAATGGTGATGTCGGATGCCTCTTTTGCCACCGATGTGCCGTCGCCCATCGACAGACCCACATGGGCGGCTTTAAGGGCAGGAGCATCATTGGTGCCGTCGCCGGTCACGGATACCACTTCATTGTCAGTCTGCAGGGCCTCTACAAGGCGTTTCTTGTCAAGCGGACGGGCGCGGGCTATGATTTTAAGTTCTTCTGCCCGGCTTTTCAACTCATTATCGGTGAGAGCTGCGAATTCCACTCCGGTTATGATGTTTTCATCAGTGTCTGTAGCATCGTTCCACAGCCCGATTCTTCGGCCTATCTCTTTGGCTGTGGCCGGCGTGTCGCCGGTCACGATTTTTATCTTTATTCCGGCATCGAGCACTTCCTTTACGGCCTGTGGCACATCCGGACGCACCGGATCGGAGATTGCAACCACTCCTAAGAAGGTGAGACGGTCAGTCTTCAGTCGGCCTTCCTTGATCGGAGAGGAGCTGTCTTCCAGTATTTGGTATGCGAACCCAAGGGTGCGCATTGCTTGATTCTGGTAGTCAAGTAAGAGTGCGTTGATCTCATCGGCAGTGACGCCGGGAGCGGAAGAGCACATTCGAAAGACTATCTCCGGCGCTCCTTTTACGTACAATATTCTTTTGCCGTGGGCTGACTTTACCACCGTTGCCATGTATTTTCGTTCGGTGGAGAAGGGGAGTTCTTCTATGCGTTCGGCATTGATGCGAATTTCTTGATAATCCACACCGCGACCGGCGAGCCAAAGCAGAAGGGCACCTTCTGTAGGATTTCCAATCACTTCGGGATGGCCTTTGGAGGAGTCGAGCGTGGCGGTGGAGTTAACGGCCATCCCTTCGGAGATCAGATCATATGGAGGATTTCCGAAAAAGTCGGCTTTGGCAACCTGCATTCGGTTTTGTGTGAGCGTGCCTGTCTTATCGGTGCATATCACTGTGGTGGCCCCCATCGTCTCGCAAGCGTGCATCTTTCGAACAAGATTATTGGTCTTCAGCATGCGCTTCATGGAGTAAGCCAGCGAAAGGGTCACTGCCATCGGCAACCCTTCTGGCACGGCCACCACTATGAGGGTCACGGCCACCATAAGAGTCTTTAGCGTATGGGCAAGCAGCGAGGACCATTGCGGCGAAGATGCTCCGGGATTGATAAGCGTAAAAGCTGCCGTGACCATTCCGAAAAATACGATGAAGGAGATGGCTATGGTGAGTGCGCAGACGATTGTGGACCATTGCTTGAATCTGGTGATTACCAATCTGAAGAAAACCGCTATCGGCAGAATAATCGTGTAGGATTCCCAATGGCTCCAACCAAGGAAGTTGAGAAGAAGGCAGAGGATGATCAAGGCTGCAAATATATAACTTGCATATGTGATAAGAGAGCCCAGACGGTCAAGCTGTTCGTTGAGCGGTGTCTTCACGGAATTGTCGATCTGGGTTTCTTCAAACACTTTTCCCATTTCCGTGGCGTCACCTGTTTTCTCTACGATTAGAAGTCCGTGACCCTCCATTACTTTAGTGCCTCTGAGCACGTAATTTGACGGGTATGTGGCGTCTTTATCGAAGAGAGAGCTGTCGGTGGTTTTGGAGCAGAGAGGTTCGCCTGTAAGTGAAGACTCGTCAATGTTGAGTGTCACGGTGTCGATCAGAGTGCCGTCGGCCGGTATCTCGTCTCCGGTGTTTATCACTACCAGATCCCCGACCACTACGTCGCGGCGTGCGATGGTGGTGGAGTTTCCGTTGCGGATCACTTCCACGGGCTCGTCATCATTTACCTGATTAAGGATCCGAAAAGCTCTGTTGGCCTGCTTCTCGAAAATAAAGGCAAGCGATGTGGCCAATGCTATGGCTACAAAAATGCCGATGGGTTCGAAAAATACTTTCCAGTCCTGATGCAGACCGTAAAATTCATAAAAAGATATTCCTATGGAAAGGGTGCCGGCCACCATCAGGATGATGATGAGAGGATCGGAGAATTTTTCGAGAAATTCCTTCCACCACGGCTCTCTCACGGGGGGGGTGAGAACGTTTAATCCATATTTGGCGCGGCTCTGTTCTACTTCCATATCGGACAGTCCTTTACGATAGTTCATTTCAGACATAAATAACGATAAAATTTCTAATTTCTAAATCTAATGTCACTAAAATAAGAGTTCTCACTACATCGCCTCTTCGAGGCTCATTTT
>JAMPGE010000035.1:0-21450 GCA_023664085.1 Muribaculum sp.
GAAGCCGCCTCCTCCGCGGCTCCCCAGCGCGCCAAGCGCCATGCCCGCCGCCAGCGCCGCTCCGCCGTCGTCATTCCGTCGCGGTATGCGATACGGCTTTTGCTCCTTGTGATGGCAGAACAGGCATTCATAATTACGCACTCCCATACCCTCGCTGCGAGTGGTGGGCCTGCGGGTCACCACATCGGATGTCATTGTCATGGCCACGGTATGACAGGCCGGACACTCCGTATATTTCTTCTGGTTTTCACGATATGGAAACCGCTCAAGCGTGCCGCAGCGCGGACAAAGCCACACGTCATAATCCACAGTACCCAGATTCTCCTCAAAATCCTGTCCCGCACTCAGATATTTATTATCCTCCGTTTCGGACAGCTTATTCATCTTTGTGCCGCACGTGGGGCATCGGTGGGTGCCGTTGCGTGTATGCCGATATCGCATCAAGGCCAACAGTGCAAATACAAGTCCTGTTCCCGCCGACAATACCGCCAGTATCCAATATACGGCCATATGCTGACGCCACCGCAACGATTTCTGATGGCTGTCAAGGTTCCTGCCCCGGCTGTCGCCTATGAAAAGCAGGGCACTCACTACAAAGGCTATGACAATTACGAAATACAAAAAGTTCATCATCACCTCCGGATCAAGCGTCTCCACATGCCGTCCTCCAGCATTTCGCGCGTTGCCGGAGCGAAGCTCCTCCGCATTGGCAGGCTCTTCCACTATTTTGGCCACCGCCTTCACCGCGGCAAGCACTCCCGCGTCAAGATCCCCTCCGCGCCAGGCCGGCACGAGATTATCGCTCAGCAACTGCATGCACACCGCATCCGGAAGCACTCCTTCCACTCCGTATCCGGTCATCAGAAAGTATTGCCTGCCTCCGGTGTCGATCGCAAGAAGAACTCCGTTGTCATTGTCGGCGTTACCCAGGCCCCACTCTTCAAACAGGCCTACAGCGTATGGCTGAATCTCTTCGTCTCCGATCCCGGGCACTACGGCCACGGCCATCTCAACCGTAGTCTGGCGCCGCATATGCTCAAGCACATTGTTTACGGCCTCGACAGTCTGCCCAGAGAGGGCTCCCGCCGGATCCGCCACATACTCATAGCGGTTCGATTCATTGGGATTGGCCGGATACTCCGAAGCTTGTGCAATCATCACCAGCAATGAGATCACGGCAAGCGCGAGCAGCCCCGCCATCTTTCTCTGCCTGATAGGCTTTTTCCGACTGATTCTATCTATATGTATTGTAATCTTCATTTCATTCTCATTTTCAACTTCAAGTCATCACACGGCAGGCAGACTGTGGCCGTTGAGTTTGCGGAATAGATCGAGGGCATACACGTCAGTCATTCCCGATACATGATCCAGCACCGCCATGATGCGGTGATACAACACGTCGGAGTGCACGTCATACTGACGGGGCACTTTCTCCAGCAGAAGCTTGGAATAATTGCGCTCCGGATAAAGCACCGCCTCCACAAGGTTATGAAGCAGATACGTAATAATCCTGTTGCCGGCTATCTCTATATCCACCACTTCCGGGGCCCTGTAGATCCTGCTGAAGGCCGTGGCCGAGCACCTTGCGTATGCTTCGCTCAGACGCGATTCCATGCACGCCACAAGCGAAGATCCAAACTCCCCGCAAAGCAATGTCTCCTCAGATTCGGTGAAGACTCTGGCGCAGTCATCGACCATAGCCCCGATCACGTTGGAGCGCATATACGCCACCCTCTCGTTGGGATCATCGAGCATATCCATCACCTTTTCCATAGCCTGGCGCCGCGATGGCTCGAAAAATTCCATCAGCAATTCCTTCACCTGATTGGTGGTCAATATCTTAAGCCGATGAGCATCTTCTATGTCCATTATCTGGTAGCAGATATCGTCGGCGGCCTCCATTATATATACAAGGGGATGACGACGCCATTTCCCCTCTTCCACGCGGGCTATGCCGAGTTCGGCGGCCACTCTTTCATACAGGCTGGCTTCCGTGGAGAAAAATCCGAATTTCCCTTTTACGCCGGCATGGGCCGAAGTCCACGGATATTTCACGATGGAGCCGATAGCGCTGTAGGTCAGCGCAAACCCTCCCTGTCTGCGACCCACAAACTGATGGGTCAGCAATCGGAATGAATTGGCGTTGCCCTCAAAATTCACAATATCGGACCATTCCTCCGGGCGGAGTCTGCCCTGAAGGCTTCTGCCTTCCCCCTCGCTGAAATATGTGCCAATGGTCTTCTCTCCTCCATGTCCGAAGGGGGGATTGCCCAGATCGTGGGCAAGGCAGGCTGTAGCCACAATGTCGCCAAGATCGTGCAGCTTTGGCGACCATTCTTCCCCCGCGTATCGTTCATACAGGCGCCGGGCCACCGTATTAGCCATCGATCTGCCCACTGAAGATACCTCCAGACTATGCGTGAGCCTGTTGTGCACAAACACGCTCCCCGGAAGCGGAAAGACCTGAGTCTTGTTCTGCAGTCTCCTGAACGGCGATGAAAACACCAGCCGGTCATAGTCGCGCTGGAAATCAGACCGCGTATGCTTCCGCGGGTCGTGATACTCCTCCAGACCCAGTCGTTTGTCGCATATCAAACGGTCCCAATGCATCTTTGTTTCGCCTTCTTTTTTTGTCATGATGCAAATTTAGAGATTTTTTACGTAAGTTTTAACTCTATTTTTGAAATAATGGAGGGATATTTGACGTTATGATAGAGATGAAATACAGAAACCATAGCACTTTTAATTCATTACGACTCGCCACCAAAGCGTTTTTACGCCTTTGGACACCATCCGCTTCTCCACGCTTGGCGGCTGTGACAGCCGTAGTGGTCGCTTTGGTCTGTACTGCAGTCTCCGCCGATGCCAAACCCGGCGACAAAATCCTCAACCGCCCTTACGCCGACCAGAAAAGATTGCATCTCGGTTTCTCAGTGGGTATGCATTTTCAGGACCTGAAGTTCACACACAACGGATTCGTGACTCCCGAAGGCATGAAATGGGCCGTGGAGGTGCCCGGATATTCCCCCGGCTTCTGCGTCAACGTGCTCGGCGACCTGCGCCTGCACAACAATTTCAACCTACGCCTCTCCCCGGGAATGTATTTCGGTTCCAAAAGCGTGGAAATGATCGACTACAATTCTGCCCTCGACGGCCCCGGAAGCGCTGCCGTAAAGCAGCTTCAGGACGTGAAGAGCGCTTACGTCGTAGTGCCCCTCGACCTTAAGATATCCGGCGCCAGATACCACAATTCCCGCCCTTACGTCACCGTCGGCACCATGGCCACTTTCGACGTGAGCAAAAAACGCTCCGAGGCGCTAATGTTCAATACCGCCGACGCCTATCTTACCCTTGGCATCGGTTGCGATTTTTACCTCCCCTTCTTCAAGTTTAACCCGGAAGTGAAATTCTGCTTCGGCCTCACCGACGTGTTGCGGCATAACCGTCCCGATCTCGAAGACGACGTCAAGACCTTTGAGATAACCCAAAGCCTGAAGAAAGTGAAGTCTAATATGATTGTGTTTACATTCTATTTCGAATGACCGTTACAGCCCCTAAATATTTATCCGGTGTGTGCCGTCGGTGGATCAGCGCCATCACCGTGTTGATCGCAATGATCGCCACCCCGGCGGCAGCCCAGAACGATGTGCTGCTCTCCCAATATTGGGCTGTCCCCTCCTTCTATAATCCCGCTTACTCCGGACAGACCGATTTCCTAAGGATCAGAGGCGACGCCCGCCTGCAATGGCTCGGCATAGAAAACGCTCCCAAATCCTTCCTCGCCGTGGCCGACTCCCCTCTCAAGTTTGGCAAAAAGAAAATCGGACTTGGCGTCAACGCCGCCGCAGAATCCCTCGGTCTCTTCTCCAACATGGGCTTCAACATCCAGGCCTCCTACAAGTTCCGCCTGTTTAAAGGTGAGTTCAGCGTAGGTATTCAGGGCGGTTACTACAATTCCAAGTTTAAAGGATCCGAAGTTTTCATCCCCGACGGTGACGATTACCACGAAGGCAACGACACGTCGCTTCCCTCTCAAGACGTCACCGGCAATGCTTTCGACGTCTCGGCCGGCATAAGCTACTCCCACAAGTATTTCAATATAGGTATCTCCGGCCTTCATCTGCTCAATCCAAAAGTAAAACTCAACGTGGAAGGCAACGAAAATTCCGAGTCCGCGGAATTCGAAACCGAACTCCCCAGAGCATTATATTTTACCGCCGATGGCAATATCCCGTTAAAAAACACGTTATTTGAATTGCAGCCCTCTATTATGGTGGCTACAGATTTCTCCGCTTTCAACGCCGATATCACCATGCGGGCACGGTACAACAAGTTTCTCAGTTTCGGTCTCGCTTACCGCTGGGACGATGCCGTAAGCGTGATGATCGGAGCTGAATTCAAAAACTTTTTCCTTGGCTATGCCTACGATTATCCCACTTCGGCAATCGCCAAGGCCTCAAGCGGCAGCCACGAGCTGGTTGTCGGTTATCAGCTGAAACTCAACTTCAGCGGCAAAAACAAAAACAAACACCGTTCCATTCGTTTAATGTAGCGAAAATGACAAGAATAGTATATAATATCAAGCAGAAATACAGCAGCCGAAAGCTGCTCGCAGCATCAGTCAAGTCCCTGGCAGCTATCGCCGGAGTGTCGCTCCTGGCCGCATGCGCCGCCTCGCGCACCGGTAGCGCCGGCGGTGAAGTGACCGGTGTAGGCGGCTCTTCTTTCGCCGAACCTACTCCATACGGAATGGTGCTCGTGGACCGCGGTGCCTACAGAATGGGCCCCGCCAAAGACGATAGTCTCGCCGGAATCCGGGCCGACAACCGCGGCGTCAGCGTCGACGCTTTCTGGATGGACGAGACCGAGATCACTAACTCCAAGTACAAACAATTCGTTTTCTGGGTGCGAGATTCAATTATCCGTGAACGCCTGGCAGACCCCGCCTACGGCGGTAACGAGGCTTTCAAAATTGAGGAAGACCGCGAAGGTAATCCCATCACTCCATACCTCAACTGGAACAGACCTATTCCCTGGCGCAACCCCAATGAAGACGAGGCGCGTGCCATCGAAAGCGTATACCGCACCAACCCTATCACCGGCCGGCGCGAACTGGATCCCACCCAGCTAAACTACCGCTACGAGATCTTCAACCATACCGAAGCCGCAAAACGCCGCAACCGTCTGGATCCAACCCGCCGGGAATACAACACCGATATCCCCGTCAACACCGATCTGCCCACTATCTCCAAAGATACGGCTTACATGACCGACGACGGCACTATCGTGCGTGAGACCGTGACCCGTCCTCTTACCGGCGATTACGACTTTCTCAACACTTACATTGTAAACGTTTATCCCGACACCACTGCCTGGATCAACGACTTCGACAACGCTTACAATGAGCCCTATACCCGTCTGTATTTCTCCCACGCCGGATACAACGATTACCCCGTGGTGGGCGTAAGCTGGGAGCAGGCCAATGCATTCTCCAACTGGCGTACCGACTACCTTCGCCGCTCGCTCGGACGTGAAGGCGTCTACGTTGAGCCGTTCCGTCTGCCTACCGAAGCTGAATGGGAATACGCCGCCCGCGCCGGCAATTCCGAATCCGCCTACCCCTGGGAAGAAACCCTTCCCTACGACGAACGCGGCTGCTTCTACGCAAACTTCAAACCCATGGACGGTGACTTCGTACGCGACGGTCACGTCATCACTTCCCCCGTTGGCACATTCTCTCCCAACGATTTCGGCCTTTACGATATGGCTGGAAACGTCTCGGAATGGACATCCACGGCCTACACCGAAAGCATCAACAAGCTTACCTCGGACCTCAACCCCGAATACCGCTACAACGCAGCCATAGAGGACCCCTACAAGATGAAACGCAAAATCGTGCGCGGCGGCTCCTGGAAAGACGTGGCTCAATCCCTGAGATCCGACCTCCGTATGTGGGAATACCAGAACGAACAGCGTTCATACATCGGTTTCCGCAACGTGCGCTCGCAGATCGGTTTCGCCAAAGGCACTCAAGCTAAAAAGAGAAAATAATTTTAATCCGGATCCGGCCCGCCCGGCTTCCCCTTCACAATATTTTTTGACATCTCAATATGGTTAAGAAAATAAAGAAATTCGGCAACGGCATCGAACGCTTCCTCCACGGCGAGAAAGGTCAGCGTTTCTTCAATTTCGCTTACTCCATCGGTGCCGCAATCGTTATCTGGGGCGCCCTCTTCAAAATCCTTCACCTCCCGGGCGGTTCCACACTGCTCTGTATCGGTATGGGCACCGAGATTGCAATGTTTATTCTCACGGCCTTCGACCGACCGCCACGTGAATATGCCTGGGAAGAAGTTTTCCCCGCTCTCGACTCCAAAAACCATGAAGACAGACCGAATATCTCCGGAGCCGCTGCCGGTGTGGTAGTGGTAAACGGCGGCCAGCCGCGTGCTGTGGACGATTACGTCTCACCCGACGGTTATGAATCTTACCCTCCCGTCGAAGCCGACTCTTTCTCAGTGGGATCTCCCGCTCCCGGCGTCTCCGCCACTAATGGTACGGTCGGTCTCCCGCAGACTATGCTTTCGCAGGAAGACACCGACTCCCTGCGCGACAGCATCTCCAAAATGGCCTCTGCTTCCGAACAGCTCTCCCAGATGGCTGAACTCACCACCGCCACCCGCGATTACCTCGAAGGTCTCGCAGGCATCGCTTCCCAGATGCAGGCTCTCCAAGACACCACCCGGGCCCTCAACGAAGTGAGCGGTACTCTTCTTCAGGCTTATCGCCAGATCACTGAAAATTCCGACTCCATTTCCCGCAACGCCGAAGGTTACGTGGGCAGCATGGAGGATCTCAACAGAAACATCGGCGGCCTCAACACCATCTACGAGATTCAGCTCAAGAGCGTAAGCTCGCAGCTCGAGACAATCGACCGGGTGAACCGTGGTCTCAAGGATATTCGAGACATGTATGAGAAATCCGCCCAGGAATCTTCCCACTACTGCGAAGAAACCGAAAAGATGGCCCGCTACATGAAGCAACTCAATCAGGTTTACGAAAAGATGATCACCGCGATGACCATCAACATGTACAATCCCATGATGGGTGCCCAGCAGCCTCCCCAACCCGGGCAGGCCCCCGCGCAAAACCCCTTCAATCAGGGTTAATCCATCTTTTCAGGGGGAGGTTCAATCCTTTCAGAATACCCTCCCCACTCTAATTTTCAATTCATTTGACCAAACAAGTTTATAGCAACTCCATAATATGGCAGGCGGAAACAACGTAACCAGAATGTCGCCACGACAGAGGATGATCAACCTGATGTATATCGTGTTGACAGCCATGCTCGCCCTCAACGTTTCGAGCGACGTCCTTAACGGATTCTCGCAGGTCCAGGAGAGTCTGAACCGTACTAATCTCAGCATTTCCCAGAAAAATGAGATCCAGTTCCAGTATCTCAAAGACCTTTACGCGCAAAATCCCGCTAAGGCCGGCCCTTGGTATGAGAAGGGCGTAGCTCTTCACGACCGCTCAAACCTCTTATATCAGAGCATCGACTCCCTGAAGACTCTGATCGCTCAAAAGGCCGACGGCCCCACCGGCGACTACAACAATCTGGTGAACAATGATGACCTTGAAGCCTCGGCGGCTATTATGCTCAATCCCGCCAACCCCCGCGGACAGAAGCTGCGCCTGCAGCTTGAGGCTTATCGCGACTATGTGGCTTCCCTCATCCCCGACTCCGCCAAACGGCAGGCGATCATCAACATGCTTAACTTTGACGTCCGGAAAGTGCCCGGCACCGTCGGCCCCACTTCCTGGGAGCAGAAAAGCTTTGAAAACATGCCCGCCGTGGCCGCGGTCACACTCCTCACCAAAATCCAGAACGATATCCGGCAGGCTGAATCCGAAGCCATGTCAAACCTTATCAACAACATCGACATCGGTGATATTCGAGTTAATTCGCTCGACGCGTACGTTATCCCCAACTCCAACATGGTGATGCGTGGCGGCAGATATCAGGCTCAGATCGTACTCGCGGCCATCGACACCACCCAGAGACCCCGTATCTTCGTTAACGGTGCCCTCGTGCCAAACGGCCGCCTCGACCTCGTGGCCGGCGGCTCCGGACTCCACCAGTATTCCGGTTATATTGAGGTGCCCAAACCCGACGGATCAATCGAACGCAGAAATTTCAGCTCTGCCTACACAGTGATCGAACCCATGGCCACTATTTCTCCCACTATGATGAACGTGCTATACGCCGGCATCGACAATCCTATCAGCATCTCTGTGCCCGGAGTGCCCATGAATGCCGTGCAGGCCACCATGTCCAACGGCACTCTCACCCGCAGAGGCGACTCATGGATTGCCCGCGCTTCCAAAGTGGGCACCGAAGCCGAGATTTCTGTCTCCGCACAGATCGACGGTAGATCACAGAATGTCGGCTCCATGAAGTTCAGGGTGCGCAAATTGCCCGATCCCACTCCTTACATCGCATTGAGAGGAGCCGAAGGCACCATCCACTACAAAGGCACTCCGAAAAGAATCTCCAAGGCTGCCCTCATGGCCGCCGACGGCCTTGGTGCCGCTATCGATGACGATATTCTCAACGTGACTTATACCGTGCTCTCTTTCACTACCGTATTTTTCGACTCCATGGGAAATGCAATGCCCGAAAATTCCAACGGCGCTCATTTCTCCCCTCGTCAGAAAGAACGGTTCAAGCAACTTAAACCGGGTAAAAGTTTCTTTATCTCTAACGTCAAAGCCAAGGGCCCCGACGGTATCACCCGAGATATCTCACCTATGGAAGTAGGTCTCAATTAATACCCTTTCTCCCAACAGTATTTAGAATCTTATAACCAAATGAAGATATACCGAAAGATTATTCCCGTTGCGATTATGGCCGCCCTCGGTCTCGCCGCCGTGGCTCAGGTGGAAAACGCCGGTGGCGTCCGCAAACGCTCCGCCCGCGACAAAAAAAAGCAGGAGACCAACTCCGGCACCGTAATCACAGACCGCATGCAGGGATTCTATGAGTCTAAAGCTCCTCACGACGCCGATCTTGAATACATGCGCCAGATTTACCGTCAGCTCGACCTTACCAAGGAGGAAAACCAACCCCTTTACTTCCCCGAAGACGTCATCGACGGAAAGATGAATCTCTTCCGCGTTATCCTCAACGGTGTGGTCGACGGCTCTATTCCTGCTTATGAGTATCTTGACGGTCGTGAGGTGTTTACCGACAAGTATCTTATCAATGTGCCCGAAATGCTCGATCGTTTCGGCATTTATTACAATACCACAGGTTCCGGCAAAGGCCAGAAATATGTCATAGAGGAAGCCGACGTACCCACTGCCCAGGTGATGAACTATTATATCGTGGAGAAATGGGAATACGACCGCCGCTCGAATCAGATGCACACCCGTGTGGAAGCGATTTGCCCCGTACTTAACCGCACAGCCGACTTCGGTGGCGAGGCGAGATACCCTATGTTCTGGGTTAAGTTCGACAACCTCCGTCCCCTCCTCGCCCAGCAGTATATCTTCCTTGACGATGACAACAATCTGGCCCAATACAGCCTCGATGACTATTTCAACCTCGGAATGTACAAAGGCGATATTTACAAAACGCAGAATCTACGCAATCTCTCGATGAACCAGATGTTTCCCGATGAAGATGATCGTCTGAGAGCTCAGGATTCAATCGATAATCGCCTGCGCACTTACGGCCAGAACCGTTGGGTGCCAACCCGCGAGGAATATCTCGCCATGAAAGAGAAAGAGGCCAAGAAAGGCAAGGTGGACGATGATACACAGGCTGATCTACCCGAACGCAGCGATGCCCTCTCAGAAGAGGAGCACGCCGCTGAGGTCAAGAAGACTCCCGCCGTGAAGAAGACCACTAAAAAACGTGCGGCAAAAAAATCCTCCCGCTCTAAAGTGAAATCTTCATCTTCAAGCAATTCCAACGCCACCAAGTCCGTAAGACGCCGCAAGAGATAATGACTTCTCCGAAAGTTTTGCTGATTGCTGATTACAGCAATTTTCATTTCACTCTCGCCAAAGGTCTGAGAGATCTCGGATGTGAAGTGAACGTGGTCAGCGACGGATCCGCATTCATGCAATGCCGGCACGACGTGGACATTTCCCGCCGCCCCGGCAAATTGGGAGGTCTTGCTCTGTTTCTTAAAATGTGTCGTATCCGCAATTTGCTCAGCGGATACGACTTCGTTTCTTTAAGAAACCCCAATTTCCTCGAACTCAAACCCGACAAGTCCAGGTTTTTCTTCCGCCGGCTTCTTAAAGACAACAGACACGTCTTTCTCACGGACCTCACTACCGACACTCCTTTTCTCGATATGCTCGAGGCGCCTGATTCTCCGCTGAGCTACAGCGAATGGTTTGTAGACGGAAAGCCCAACAGACTCCGGCTGCTCGATGCTCCGCAATGGGATGGGTGGCATGCTCCTCCTATGAGAAGACTCGACAATGAAGTCTACGACAATATCGACGGTGCTGTATCCGCTCTCTACGAATATCATCTTTCGCTGCAGCGCCGACTTCCTCCCGAAAAAATCGCATATGGCGGTATTCCCATCGATGTGGATGAAATAAATCCGTCTTTCGTTGACACTTCCGGAAAAATACGATTTTTCCTTGGTCGCGATTACCGTCGTAAGCTTATCAAGGGCACGGATCTCCTCGAGCAGGCCGCCCGCGACGTGATGGCTGCAAATCCCGGCAAGGTAGAGCTGGATATCGTGGAGAACGTTTCGCGCACCGAATTCTTCGAACGCATGCGCCAATGCAACGTGGTCCTTGACCAGATTTATTCATATACTCCGGCCACCACCGCTCTCGAAGCTATGGCTATGGGTATTCCGGTGGTTTCAGGCGCCGAACCCGAATTCTACGAATTTATTGGTGAGAAAGAATCTTTCCCAATTTACAATGCTCCCATTGAACTCGACCCTCTCCGGCGTCTTCTCCAGAGCATCGTGGCAGACCGCCGCCGTCTCCGTGAGAATTCCCTTGCCGGCAGAGACTTCGTTCGCCGCCATAACGACAAATCTGTGGTGGCAGCCAGATTCCTTAACTTCTGGAAATCCAGAGCCGCCTCCAAATCCCACTGATAATCCGGTAAATTCAATCTCCCATTCCTCCCTAATATCTCATTCTTACCATTCTTACCATTCTTCCCATTCCTCCCATTCTTCCCATTCCTCTTATTCCTCTTATTCCTCCCAAATCTCCCATTCCTACCAAAATCCTGATTTATTTCTTACACCCACTCACTGAGTTCCCTTTTGGAAGGCCCGTACTTCACCGTGACGGGCGGGATTTTGCAATACCTGCAGAATGGCACCGGCTTATCTCGCAATGCCTGTATCTGCCTCATGTCGGTCACTTCGTCCACCTTCAGACTATCGCCCGGAAGATGCCGGAATTCGGTTCCGAAACGGCGGTTGAGATTATCTATGCATCCACTGATCGAGCATGGATAGATTCTGCCGCGGGTCACCGAAACGCATCCGAAATTGTAGCATTTGAAATGACTCATACGGGCATTCTGCTTTCCTTCCGGATCAAGCGAAAATTTAAAAAAAGAATCTGCCATACTCCGGTCTCCGAAAAATTCACATTTAGCGCCTTTCCGCTCACACAGGCTTTCCACGGCATCGTAGTCGAACTTTACGGGATATCGGGTCACCGCAAGTTCAAATTTCAGCCTTCTCACCGCTTCCCAAAATTCTTCCGACATCCGGGGCAACAGCAGTCCGTTGGTAAATATCCTCAGTCGCGCTTCCGGGAAATTTTTTCGAAGAGCCTCCATGGCTTCCTGCAGACGGGGATACATCAGGGTCTCTCCTCCCATCAGATAACACTCCTTTACGTAGCCGCCGTTGATGCGTCCAAGTTTCTGCATCGATGCCACCACCTGCTCCAGCGGTTCCGCCTGATCGGCTCCCACCAAGGGGGAATAGTGTGTACATCCTTTGCAGTTGAGATTGCAATGATCCGACAGTATGAATTCCAGATGCAAAGGTTTGTCCCGTTTTTCCTTTACTGTCTGTAATACTCCTTTTATCCTCTTGAATATATTCATATTTCCATCTCATAAATTGTGTAGGCCACTCCGCTCGCTCCATATCCGCTCTTCTGGCGCAACAGTCCGGCATTGAGATAGCGGCCGCCGTGCTCATTGCTCGTGCCGAAATCAAAATACCTCGCTCCGGCATATTCTTTTCCTATTAGGTAATTGAATAGCAAAGTGAGCATATTGTTCTTTCTTCCCGCCTTATCCGTAGCGATATACTGGCAATGCGCCACTCCTCTCCAATAATAGATACATACCCCGGCCTGTCCGAACGCCCCATTCCCACACATGTAACAACGGATATTTTCCGGAAATTGCTCCTTCAGCATCTCAAGTTCGCGTTGGGTATGCACCGGAGTCACTTTATGACGCTCCCGAAGACATTTTTCCAGCAACGGATAGAATTCCGACGCATTGACCTCTCTTATTGTTTCGACGGCCGCGCCCGATGCCTCAACCTTCCTCAGATGTCGGCGGGTCATCGTATTGTATCCCGGATTGTGCCCCATACTTATGGTCTCAGACAAATTGCAGGCTTCTACTGTAGCTCCAAACCGAAATAAGGAGTACAAGTCTTCTTGAGAGGGCATTTCCGGATAAATATAGGGTATGGCTTTATATACAAGCGACTTAAACCCTGACTGCCTGAGATATTCCACCATGGCCTGAAAGATCTCAAGGAGGTCGGTGCCGTCAAGATGACGCGCAGGCAGCAGCCAGCCGCCAAATGTCAGACCCCGGTGGGAGCATATCACCTCACCCTCTTCATTGGCCGGAAGCACCGCAAGAAGTCGCCCTCCCTTATATGCCATCAGGGAATGGTCGGCAAAGCGGTCGGCATGATAGTCCATATACGATCGCTTATGCATGAAATGCCCGTTGCGCGATGTCGCCACAAATTCATCCCATTCCCGGGCGTTCTCCTTCTGATATCGGCAGATCCGCCATCTCACCGCCTGATTATCCGGGCAGATTATCGTATCCATGACATTGGATTGAGTTTCTCTCGCTTTTTCCATACCTCAAAGTGAATCGTGCTGTGGTTGGGATTATCCTGATCCGTCTCCAGCTTGCCCAGACCTTGCCCCTGCTTCACCTTGTCGCCCACCTTTACGGATGAACCGGACAGGTTGCCGTAGACCGTATAGTAACCGCCATGACTGAGGATCACCACTGTAGAGAACCCCGGCACCACATACACGGCCGATACCGTGCCGGGATAAACGGCTGAAGCTGTGGCTCCACGGCTCACTTCAGCGTCTATGCCGGGATTGTCATACACCACGTCCGGCAATTCCGGCAGTTTCTGCCTGCCAAAGGGGCTTATTATCCTGAAGCTTCCGGCCACCGGTTTGGGCAACTTTCCCTTCATGGATTCAAAATTGCTGCCCACTCCCGGCGTGGGGGTGGTTGGTTTGGGTGCCGTAGCTTTAGGAGCCGATGACTTGGGAGCGGTTTGTTTAGGCACCGATGGCTTGGGTTCAGTCACGGGATTGGGCTTGGTCACCGTAGCGGTAGAATTTCCACGCGGTTTGCGTTTTCGGGCATCGGCATAATTGCGTTCGTTACCCTTCTCCTGTTTCTTCGGCTCCTGCTTCTTAGGCTCCTTCTTCTTTGGCTCCTGTTTCTTAGGCTCCTGCTTCTTAGGCTCCTGCTTCTTAGGCTCCTGTTTCTTAGGCTCCTGTTTCTTTGGAGTCTCTCTGCCGGCATCGGCAAGTTCCTTTTCCTTTTGGCGTCGGGCCTCGGCCTCAGCGCGTGCTCTGGCCTCGGCTCTGGCTTTTTCCTCAGCTTCAGCACGTGCCCGGGCCTCTTCTCGAGCCCTTAGCTCTGCTTCTTTTCGGGCCGCTTCACGCCGCTCTGCCTCCTGCCGGGCTGCTTCTTCCATTGCAATCAAGGATGCCACCCTGCTGTTCAATTGATTGGCCTCAGCCTGTTTTTTTGCCAAATGGCTCTGCAGAGCCGCGCCGTTTTGGCGTAGCCGCACTACTATTGCGTCCTGCTCGGAATGTTGCTTTTCAAGTTTCTTTTGAGCCGACATCTGCCTGCTCAACGTCTGGTCAAGTTCCGTACGGCTCGATGCAAGGCGCTGCCGAGTCTGCTTCAGTTCGTTCACCTGAGTGGTGATCTTCCGCGTCTGTCGGTCTCTCCATTCGGAAAATTTCTTCATCGAACGCATGCGCCGTTTCGCTTCCGAAAAGCTTTTGGATGAAAAAATAAATGCAAGATTGGAATTGCGCTTGCGTGCCACCCTCATCTTCTTGACTGCATTCCGGTAATTGGCCCGCAGCTGAACAAGTTCCTTTTCTCCATCGGCAATTTGCTGTTCAAGCGTGCCTATTCGGGTCTTTACGGTGCCTACCTGCTTGTTCAGACTGTTTACGGTGGCCTGCGATGTCTTGATGTCATCCTCAAGTTTCTGAAGATTGCCGAGCCCTATTTTTATCTCTTTATCATTCGCACGGATTTTCTCCTCCGTCTGCCTTACCTCTCGTCTCACTGCGTCTTCCTGACGCTTCACATCGCGGGAGGTCTCTTTCCTGGGTGCTGCTTTTTTCACCTTGCGGCCATTCGTCTTGGGTGCCGCTTTAGATGTTTTCCTTATATTTGAGCTTTGTGTCGGCTTGGTCTTGGCATTCCTCTTCTTCTGTTGGACCGTGGATGTGCCTGATGTCTTATTCCTGGACGGTGTGGCTGCGTATACGGTTGCCACATCCGGCCCTACAAGCATCACGATTGCCGTCAGCGCAGCTATCAACCGCAGGGAGTGCTGCCGCATCCCTTTTATTCTGAGTTTGTTGTTGCCTATTAGTCGTTTCATTTCTTTTCCCCTCAAAATACGCCTCTTAGTGTAGTCTCGTTATAACGATCTGTAATCACAAACGGGGCCATGGGCTGTGCTCCCCACCTCGGCGCGTAGAATTCGAGTTCCGCTTCCATTGATTTATCATTGACATCGGCGATGAGCTTTAGGCCATAGGATTTATCTCCCGTTTTCGACCCGTGAAAATCATAATCCACTTCCACGGCCACATTATAGTCCGGGGCTAAAACCACCATATTATCAGGTGTGCCGTCTGAGGCCACCACATATCCGTAACTTGCTCCTGAAGGCTGCAGGGAGGAGTCCGGAATCAATATGTAGCTTCCGTCGTCAGCCTTACTTACAGAGATCTTATCGAAATTTACGGCCCTCAGCTGGCCTCGCCCCATCAAGGTGACACGCCCGAGCAGTATCGACTGTAAGTCGGTCTGCACACCGGGGTATATCTGCTGAAGCACATCGGTGGAGGCTCTGCAATATTTCCTTTTTAACCTATTAACTATCAGTACACTGTCGTTAGAAAACTCCACACGAGCCACTTCCCCTGCAAAGGGAGCTCTCACGGAGATCATCGTTCTTTTCCCTTTCTCCATGTAAATCTTCAAAGAAGCGGATATCGGTAGCGCCGGGCTGCCTACCGTCCCGTTGAGTTCTACGCGTCCCCAGTCGGAATAATCGGCGATCACCTGCTCTAAGAGCTTCTCCGAAGCTGCCTTATCAAGTGGTGTCTGTGCCGAAAGACCACATATAAAGGATATGGCTGTGAGTATTGTCAACAGTGCTCTTTTCATATTCATTTTTAAGTACACCGATTTAAGAGTAAAACCTCCAAAATGGATATCTATTTCCGGCATGGTATTATTCCCAGAAAAAAGTTTTTCCATTCACCTTCTTCTTCAGCAACTTATCATCCGGACTGAGTTTCAAAGCCTTTTCCCAGTTGATCAACGCGCCCTGCGCATCGCCACACATAAACAGTATGTCGCCCAGATGAGAGTATAGTTCAGACGTCACAGTGCCGTTTTTCTCTTCACCCTCTACTGCCGCCTCCTGATATTCTTTGGCTTCCTTATAATTGCCTTCCTTGAAGAGGATCCACGCATATGTGTCGAGATACGTGCCGTTGTCGCTGTCTTTGTCAAGGGCCTTCCTACTCATTGCCTTGGCCCGCTGGAAGCGTTCGCTTTCCGGCGCCGGATTATCTTGCTCTATGATGAAATACGCATAATTATTCAGTGCCAGCGCATTGTCCGGATCAAAGAAAAGTGCGTTTTCATAACAGCGATAAGCATCCTCAAGCATCGGCGGCTTATGACTGTAGTAAGCATCGCCGGCCATCTCATAGAAGTTGGAGAGCACCTGCACTTCCTGTGAGCCTAAATGCCTGTATTTGCTCTTGTCGCTCACTGAATCGGTCACACTTAGCGTATGCTCCGCCTGCTTGATATATTTATCATATATATTGAGCGCAGTAGGCAACGAATCGCTCTGCATCGCGGCCGATGCATACGTAAGGTCTATGGAAAGTGTGGGATTGATCCCTTCTTTCAGGAGGCGATCGTAGGTAGTGATCGCCTTGCCATAGTCTTCCGCACTTACAAGATACACCATCAAGGCCTCCCAAAGATTGGTATTCGTGCCGTCAAGGTCTATCGCATAGTTCACGTCTTCTATCGCCTGCCGGTAATTGCCTTTGGCGGCATTGTAGCGTGCGGATAGAAAAAGGATCTCCGGCTCGTGGGGATATTGGTCGCGTAAGGTCTTAAACAAATTGTCGCCACGCAAAGTGTCGCCCTTCTCGGTAATGATCCGCTGGAGATAATCCGCCATCTGGGCAAGTTTCTCACTCAGATCCAAATCCTCGCTCATCAGAGATTCATATGTCTTCAGATCGTAGTTTACCGAATCGCCGCGTGATTGATAAAACTTCGCCAGCTGCTGCTTGGCTCTGCCAGATTCGGGCTCCATCTTCTCAGCGAGCAGATAATAATTCAGCGCGGAATCCGGAAGCGAAAGGAAATCGTAAACGTTACCTTTCAGCATTACATAGCTTATCTCCTTGGGATTCTGATGAATCATCTTATCTACCTCCGAAAGGGCTTCCACAGTGTCCTGTTGACTCATGCGGTAGGCCACCTTACGCATGGTGATGGCCGAATTGGACCCCTCGATGCGTTCATAGCGGCTCAACACGTTCACCGCACTGTCTATCTCTCCTACCATGGCATAATATTGCGAAAGATAGGCCAACGCATTCGTACGCGAAGGCTGAACCCCGGTCAGTCGCTCTATCACTCTTATTGACTCATCCAGAGTGTCCAGAGCCCCCGCCACGTAGGCATAATTCATCACGGTGAAATAGTCCGCCGGATATTTCTCCACCAGATCTTTCCCCATACGCAGAGATCGCATTTTCTCCCGAGGCGTGCCGAGGGTGTCAACATCCATATTGACCCTGATCATCCCGTAGCTGTAGGCTCCCTCAAGATAACCGGAATCCGTCTGCCATGCCTTTTTGTAAAACTCATAGGCCTCCGGAAGCTTTTCACTGCTTTCCGCCACACACCCCTGCAAGAAATAATAACGAGCTTTCTGGCGCCGCGATTCATCACTCGTCTTCGCTCCCACGCTCATTAATATTCCCAACATACATAAAAGACTCACCACCGGAAGATACCTCATCCTCCCTGTCTTCTTCATCTTATAGCCGGACACGTGATCTGTCATTTTAATTTTTCTATGAAACTCAATCATATTCCCAGACCTTATTCTCAGGAGATAATGAAAATCAAGAGCCTGTCAAGTCTTAAGTCACACTCCCGTATGGCCGAAGCTGCCGTCTTCACGCTTGGTGCGGTCAAGTTCCTTCACCGGCTCCCATTCCACCTTCGTATAAGCCGTGATCACCATCTGGGCAATCCTGTCGCCATTCTTTATCTCAAATGGCTCCTGACCAAGATTTATCAGAATTATGCCTATTTCTCCTCGGTAATCGGCATCCACAGTGCCCGGAGCATTCACTATGCTGATTCCATGCTTCAATGCCAGTCCTGACCGCGGACGTATCTGACATTCATAGCCGGAGGGAACCTGCAGACGCAGTCCCGTCGGGATCAGGCGCCGCTCCATTGGCTGCAGTGTCACCGGTCCGTTCGGCAGCCATGCCGGAATGTCCATTCCTGCAGCCTCAAACGTCTCATATGCCGGCAACGGATTGTTACTGTCGTTTATAACCTTTACTTTCATTGTTTTCATCAGAGTAGAATTATATGTTTTTCCAAGAGTACGTATTATAAATAAATTCAGACCCCATTTCATAAAATTTTCATGGCTTAGGGGCGCTTCCGGGCAAGGGGCTTTCGCAACTTCATGATCGCAATGCCTGAGTCTCTGATTATAACAATGAAGCCTGACCATTGGGTTCATTCAGCATTCATTTGGAAGTGATTTTAATTCCTACAATGCTCTGGTTACTGTTAAATATTCAGCTACAGCAATTCTTTGGCTTGTACGGATACATCCCGGTGACTCCGTTTCCGTTGCCCGGTTATTTACGATGCCACGGATGCATCAAAACGCACTCCCTTATTGATAATCAAACAATTGAATAACTTTTAACAGATAAGCAATTACAGTTTTCGTAAAAAAACCCAAATCACTTTATAACCACAGTCTCAGACAATATACAAAGATAATACAAAATTTTAACACAACGCACATCAATTTTTATTTTATGCAGCGGGTCTCAGATCCCGTTCCCCTCCCTCTTAAAAAACACAGAAAAGGACACATCTTGCGATGTGTCCTTTATCTGTTTCTTTGTGTCGGAAGGTTTAGCCCTCAGTGATTGCGTCGTTGGGGCATACTTCTGCGCAGCTGCCACAGGAGATGCACTCGTCAGGATTGATGTGATAGATATCGCCGGGAGTGATTGCTCCTACGGGGCATACAGATTCGCAAGTGCCGCATGCGATGCAATTGTCGCCGATTACGTAAGCCATAGTTCTTGTTTTTAGAGTTTGTGTTTTGTTTGTGTTCGTGTTATTGGATAATTCCTTCGGCAGACTTTTCTCTGCTTCGGAATCGGAATGCAAATTTAAGCCTATTCATCCATTTTCACAAACCTTCACCCTAATTTGTACAAGCTTCAAATAAGAACAGAATCCTTCGCAAGTTGCAAAATTCCGAGCTGTTAAGCAGTTAGTGGTAATGTCACTTAAATAAGAATTGTCGGAGCTCGCCTCGGAGAGGCGATATTTGTGGTTATCCCTGGCTTCAACCTGGGGACCAGCAAGATATGCAAAATGAGCCTCAAAGAGGCGCTTTAGTGGGAACCCTTATTTTAGTGACATTATTAATTCCTATTTCTTCTGAAAAGAAATCCTATATGTCGCATTATTGTTTTGCTCAAACCATAGTGCTTCCTCATTATCGAGAACCTCTCTGCCAGAGATGCCTTATGGTTTTTATCCGTTGTCCCCAACTCAAGAAAGTCCGTTGTCACAGCATGCAGATTCACACATTTATCCGGTACGGTACTCTCAATTATCTTAACAGTCCAATCATAATCCGCCGAAAACCGATACATAGTGTCATATTCCGGGCAAAGATCGCGCCGTGCCATGAAGGCCTGATGACAGATCAACATACCGTGACTGAAACTCTCCCTTGTCAGCATCTGTGGTACTGATTTATGCCGTGGCCGCAACTCGTTTCGCTCGGCATCCACCACTACCGTATCGCCATAAATTATGTCGGGACCCGACTGCGTGGCTTCCGCATAAAGGGCCAACGTGCCTGCCGAATGAAATGAATCTCCGGCATTAAGAAACAGCACATACTCTCCCTTTGCCATCCTCAGACCCTTATTCATCGCATAATATATACCATCGTCGGGCTCTGATAATATGGTGGCATTTGGAGCAAGACTGCGCGCCAGGCTCAATGTATTATCCCGCGAAGCTCCGTCTATTATTATCAATTCATAATCCTTATAAGTCTGTTCGGCCACAGACTTTAATGTGGCCGGAAGAGTTTTTTCCGCATTATATGTAACTGTAATGATTGATATCATTTATAAATTAATTCGTTCGAAAGTAAAGTGACGTATCAGTAATTATTTGCTTTAATATCAGATGAATTTATATCGAAACTGACACCCCGTTTCATAATATTCTAAAGGATGCGGGCGATTTTGAGACGATGTATTTCCGCAAGTTGAAAAGAGAACTTCCCATGATCTCCTAACTGTTTTCCTTGCGATAGGCCGTGGGCGTGTGCCCCGTGAGATGCTTGAAAAATTTCCCGAAAAAACTTTGGTTTCGAAAATTCAGAAGATCCGAAATTTCCTGTATGGTTTTATCTGTAGTTTTCAGAAGCACCTTTGCCTCCATAATGACAAAATTATCTATCCACTCTCCTGCAGTCCGTCCACTTATTTGTTTCACTACAGCTGAAAGATGCTTCGGGGTGATACAAAGCCTGTCGGCATAATAATTAACATGACGTTCCCTCCGGAATCCATCGGTTACCTCAAGGATAAACTTGGCCATTATCTCGTCTTTTCGTGTCCTGACATGCTCTGAATTCGATTCCGACTCAGACCTCATACTCATCATACTATAAAGCGCGGCTTGAAGCAATCTTATCACCTCCTGCTTCAGAAACTTGTCTTGAGAAGATTCCAGGCGTTTACTTATAAGATTGAAATAGCATAAAAGCGTATTCGCATCATTATCGCTCAGAACAGTCACAGGTGCGGTACGGTGATGTACCAGCAAAGGAAGCACATCCGACAATTTCGGTATCACATCCTCAATCACACGACGGCTACAAACTATCATCACAGCATTCGTCTCCTCCTTGCATTCAGAAAGAAAAATGTAATTTTTCGGCTGCAACACTATCAGCGAATTTTCCTGTATCTGATATTCGGTTAAATCAATACCGAGTTTTCCGCCACCCTTCCTGACTAAGATAATCATCAAAGCATCCACATAGAGGGGGAATAACTTTTGAGATTGAACATCAAAATCAGTCTGCGAAACCACCACTTCATCCTGCAAACTCATAGAATTCATGTGTTTTGCAATCTCCGAAATAGAAACCACTCGGCTTTTATCAACTTGCTCCACCATACATTAATAGATTATTCTTAATCGAAAACTCAAGAAAACGGACTGCACAAAATTAGCAAAAAACTCCGATTTAGACAAAAAAAGGCACACCCAACAGCAAACCAACCCGACAACCAAAGAAAATTAGCCAATAATGGCGACCGCCAAAGACACCGACCGTCAAGGAAAGCGAGCCTCCCGGCTCGCGAAAAAAACAGCACTTTTTTCCGTTTAGGCGAGCCGGGAGGCTCGCAATCCTTGGCAAAGAAAGCGACCGCCAAAGACTGTGACCGCCAAGGAAAGCGACCGCCAAAGACAGCGACCGCCAAGGACAGCGACCTCCAAAGTCAGCGACCGCCAAGGAAAGCGACCGCCAAAGACAGCGACCGCCAAGGACAGCGACCTCC
>JAMPGE010000035.1:21550-21749 GCA_023664085.1 Muribaculum sp.
AAAGTCAGCGACCGCCAAGGAAAGCGAGCCTCCCGGCTCGCGAAAAAGACAGCAGTTTCTTCCGTTTAGGCGCACTTCCAGCCGGGTAGGCGGGCCGGGAGGCCCGCCTATCTGTTTTCTCCCCGGTCCGCTATTCCTGAACCAAAAAAAAGCGGCCCGCTTTTCAGCGAGCCGCTCTCTGTAAGGTGGCGATTACCTA
>JAMPGE010000036.1 GCA_023664085.1 Muribaculum sp.
AATAATTATAACTCTTGCAGTTGCAAGGTTGGAGGGCACGCCTGGAAAGCGTGTATACGCCAAAAGCGTATCGCGAGTTCGAATCTCGCTCGCTCCGCTCAAGGATTACCAAGTTTATCAATCATTTACTGATTGATTGTCTGGTAATCCTTTTTTCACTTTATTTCTTTTTACTCCAAATCTTTTTCATTTAGGGCCCTTTATATCTCCTTATATCACGCCCCTTCTTTTATCCTGCCGCGCTCAGGATGAAAGCCCAAATGCTTTCTTTCATCATTTTCCTGACCATGACTGTCTTTTTAATTTGGTTTTCAGAAAAAAATATATTAACTTTGCATCGCATTCCGGAGGGGACGTTAGTCTCCTCCCAATTTTTTAACCTTATCAGATGTTAGACAAGACCAAACTCAAGGATTTTATTGAAGAGCAACTCAAAGACACAGATTGCTTCCTCACGGACCTTTCCGTTAGCCCTGCCAATGAAGTAAAGGTGGAAATCGACTCCGATTCCCGCGTGGATCTCGATCTCTGCATCGATCTCAACCGCGCTATCGAGCAGGAATTTCCTTCCGATGACGAAGACTATGAACTGGAGGTAGGCTCCGCCGGAATCACTTCCCCGCTGAAGCTGCCCCGGCAGTATCGCAAATATATAGGTCAGGACCTTGAGGTCTTCGCTGCCGACTCCCGCAAATACAAAGGCACCCTTATCAGTGCCGATGACAAAGGAATCGTACTCCGGATCTCTCAGAAAGTAAAAAAAGCCGACAGCAAACGCCCGGTAGAGGAACTCATCGACCGCAATTTTCCCTACTCCGATATCCGCAAGGCTTTATATGACCTGAAATTCTGAACCCCGTTTCTCTTTCATCTTCCCGGTTAATCTTGATATTGTATTTTTCAAAATAATTCCCTTTCTCCTCTCATTCACATGGCAAAAAAAGCAGAAAACGTCAGCATGGTCGACCATTTCGATGAATTCAAAGAGCAGAAAAACGTCGACAAGACTACTATGATAAGCGTACTCGAAGAGTCTTTCCGAAATGTCCTCGCCAAAATGTTTGGCACTGACCAGAACTTCGACGTAATCATGAACCCCGACAAGGGCGACTGCGAAATCTATCAGAATCTCGAAGTGGTCCCCGACGATCAGGTGGAAAACAAAGATATGCAGATCGGTCTGTCCGAAGCTCGCGAAATCGACCCCGAATGCGAAATCGGTGAGGAAGTGGCCAAACAGATCTACTTTGAAAAGTTCGGACGCCGTGCCATCCTCAATCTTCGCCAAACCCTCCAGGCCAAAATCCTTGAACTGCAAAAGGATGCTATCTTCTCCAAATTTAAAGAACTCGAAGGTGAAATTATCACCGGCGAAGTGCACCAGATCTGGAAAAGAGAAATGCTTATGCTCGATGACGAACAAAACGAGCTGCTTATGCCTAAGGCCGAACAGATTCCCGGCGACTATTTCCACAAAGGTGATATGGTGAAGGCTGTGGTTAAAAAAGTGGAAAACCCCAACAATAATCCCAAAGTGATCGTAAGCCGCACCGACGACCGGTTCCTTGTTCGCCTCTTCGAGCAGGAAGTGCCCGAAATCCACGATGGACTCATCACCATCAAAGCTGTGGCCAGAGAACCGGGAGAAAGAGCCAAAATCGCCGTGGAAAGCTACGATGACCGCATCGATCCCGTGGGAGCTTGCGTCGGCATCAAAGGCAGCCGTATCAGAGGTATCGTTCACGAACTGCGCAACGAAAACATCGATGTGATTTCATGGTCGGCCAACCCCAAAGTCCTTATTCAAAGAGCACTCAGCCCTGCCAAGGTCAACAACATCGCAATCAATGAAGACGAAAAAAAGGCCGACGTGTTCCTTCACCCCGAAGAGGTGAGTCTCGCTATCGGCAAGGGGGGTCTCAATATCCGTCTCGCCCAAAAACTTACCGGATACACCATTGAAGTTTACCGCGATCTCGAAGAAGGCGAAGAAGATATTTTCCTCGATGAATTCCGCGATGAAATCGACGGCTGGGTAATCGACGCTTTCAAAAACCTCGGCCTCGGCACCGCAAAGTCCGTGCTCAATGCTCCCGCCGAATTGCTTGAACAGGCAGACCTCGAAGAATCCACCGTGGAACATGTGTTGAACGTGCTCCGCGCCGAATTCGAGGAATGATCCGGCTCTTCTGTTTCCATCCCTTTCTCCTTTCTCTCTCCTCTACCTTAACATAACAAGCCAATTTATGCGTAAAAAGATAAGTAAAGTAGCAAAAGATCTCAATGTCGGCGTTAACACTGCCGTGGAATTTCTGCGCAAACACAATATAAATGTCGACGACGGTCCCAACGCCCGTATCGACGAGGATGCAGAAGCCCTTCTCACAAAGGAATTCAATAAGGATAAAAGCCTTAAGGCTGAAAGTACAAAATTCAGCAATATCAGAAGCGGCCAGAAGACCTCTTCTAAACAGGAACGCCCACGAACCGAAGAGATCAAGACGTCAACTCCCGGATTGAAAGGTCCGCGTATTCTTGGCACCATTGACCTTAACAATCCGGGGTCTATCAAAAAAAACGATGCTCCTGCAGATGCCATTCCCTCTGAGCCTTCTTCTGAAATCTCTCCCGCAAAAAAGGAAACATCTCCCTCGGAGTCAGCCCCGGCCACCACTGTTGCCAACCCCGCGGTGAAAAGGTCTGATTCTCCACAGACCGATGCCAAAGCAATGGCTTCGGCTCCCGCGGAAACCAAAAATCCAATTTCTATCAAACCAAAACAAACCGAGGCTAAGGTTGCCCCGGCTCCAAAGCCCATACAGGAATTTACCGCTGAGGAAAATAACGAACAGAAAAAAGAAATGAAACCCGAGGCTAAGAAAACGGATGCTCCCGCACTTAATGCCGAAGCTTCCCAATCCACTTCCGAAGCCACCGCCAATGCTGAAAGCAACGTGTTCAGACCCGGCGGCCAGCCCGAGAAACCCCAGCTCCGTGTGGTCGGCACTATTGATCTCTCAGCCATTAACCAATCTACACGCCCTAAGAAAAAATCCGGCAACGATCGCCGTCGCGGCAAGAGTGACCAGAACGCTCCGAACGCCCAAGGACAGCAATCCGGACAGAACGGCGGCCGCCGCCGCCAACGCATCGGCAAGGAAAAAGTAGATGTCGAAAAAGCCGCTTCTATGGGCACAGACCAGCGCCGCAACAACAATAATCAGCGCTCCGGCGCTCAAGGTGGCAACCAAGCCTCCCGTGGCAACCAAAGTGGCAAAAACCGCGGCGGCAATCAGTCTTCTCGCGGTCAAAACAACCGTAACCAGCGCAATGCTGCTCCGGAGATTAATTCCGAAGACGTTCGCAAACAGGTGAAAGAGACGCTCGCCCGTCTCCAAAACAAGACCACCAAGAAGAGCGTGAAATGGCGTAAGGAAAAACGCGAGGAAATGCACAATCGCGAACGTGCCAACGCCGAACGTGAGGCAGCCGAAAGCCGTAAGATTCAAATCACCGAATTCGTCACTGCCTCCGATCTGGCCAACCTTATGGGGATTCCCGTAAACTCCATCATTGCCACCTGTATGAATCTCGGCGTGATGGTTTCCATCAACCAGCGCCTCGATGCCGAGACCATAAATATCGTGGCTGAAGAATTCGGGTTTACCACCGAATACGTTTCCGCCGAAGTATCCGAAGCAATTGCAACGGAAGAAGACAAGGAGGAGGACCTCCAGAGCCGTCCCCCTATTGTCACTGTGATGGGCCATGTGGACCACGGCAAAACATCTCTTCTCGACTATATCCGAAAGGCCAACGTTATCGCAGGAGAAGCCGGCGGTATCACCCAGCACATCGGCGCCTACAACGTAAAACTCAGCGACGGACGCCACATCACTTTCCTCGACACTCCAGGCCACGAAGCTTTCACCGCCATGCGTGCCCGCGGTGCCAAAGTAACTGACCTTGCCATCATCATCGTCGCCGCCGACGACGACGTCATGCCTCAGACCATCGAAGCTATAAACCATGCTTCCGCCGCTGGTGTGCCCATGGTATTTGCCATCAACAAAATCGACAAACCCGCCGCCAATCCCGACAAAATCAAGGAAGAACTTGCCAACATGAACTACCTTGTGGAAGATTGGGGCGGAAAATACCAAAGTCAGGATATTTCCGCCAAGAAAGGTATCGGTGTGGACGAACTTATGGAAAAAGTGCTTCTTGAAGCCGAAATGCTCGACCTCAAGGCAAATCCCAACCGTATGGCCGTGGGCAGCGTTATCGAATCCAGTCTCGACAAAGGCCGCGGATACGTAGCTACTGTCCTCGTGCAGAACGGCACTCTCCACACAGGCGACGTGATTCTCGCAGGCACTCATTACGGTAAAATCCGCGCTATGTTCAACGAGCGAAACCAACGCGTGAACGAAGCCGGCCCGTCTACCCCTGTCCTCATTCTAGGCCTTAACGGTGCCCCGACAGCCGGCGACACATTCAACGTGCTCGAGACCGAACAAGAGGCCCGTGAAATCGCCGGCAAACGTGAGCAACTCCAGCGTGAACTCGGCCTGCGCACCAAAAAACGCCCCGGTCTTGAAGAACTCGGTCGTCGCCGAGCTCTTGACGATTTCCACGAACTCAATCTCGTGGTCAAAGGCGACGTTGACGGTTCGGTGGAAGCTCTTTCGGACTCACTCATCAAACTCTCCACTCCCGAGATTCAAGTCAACGTCCTGCACAAGGGCGTAGGTGCAATCTCCGAAAGCGACGTCACACTTGCCGCCGCATCCGATGCCATTATCATCGGTTTCCAGGTCCGTCCCAGCGGCGCCGCCCGTAAAGAAGCTGAAAAAGAAGGTGTCGAGATTCGTCTTTACTCGGTGATCTACAAAGCTATTGAGGAAGTGAAAGACGCTATGGAAGGTCTGCTCGCTCCCGAAATCAAAGAAGAAATCACCGGTACGGCCGAAGTGCTCCAGACATACCACATCTCCAAAGTCGGAACCATCGCCGGCGCTATCGTGCGCGACGGCAAGATCAAACGTTCCTGCAAAGTGCGCGTGATTCGCGACGGTATCGTGATCTACACCGGTGAACTCGGCTCGCTCAAACGATTCAAAGACGACGTGAAAGAAGTGGTGAGCGGCTACGACTGCGGTCTCTCCGTGCAGGGCTACAACGATATCCGCGTGGGCGACATCATCGAATGCTTCGAAGAAGTGGCCGTAAAGAAATCCCTTTAATCTATTATCTTATCCCCGATTATCGTTTGTCTCAATCCAATGTGACAAACGATAATCGATTTTTTATTCATCAATTCCAAAATGTACGTATTTATCAACATCGGCAGCAACCTCGGCAACCGACGCCTTAACATTTCCCGGGCTCTGGTCGAAATCGAAAAAATCGTAGGTTATTTTGAAATTTCCCACAGCATCGAGACTCTCCCCTGGGGGTTCGTTTCCAACAAAAAATTCCTTAATGTCGGACTCGCCTTTCAAACCGAAATTGAGCCCGAAGCCCTACTGAAGTCTTTTCAAGAGATAGAAAAAAAACTCAACTCACACCCCCATAGAGATAATGACGGTAACTACGCCGACCGCGAAATTGACATTGACATTGTGGCTATTGACCAACTGGTGATTGACACTCCTACTCTGAAAGTGCCTCATCCCCTCCTAGCTAAACGCAGATTTTTCCTTGAACCCCTCCGGGAACTCGCCCCGGAATGGACTCATCCCTCCACCGGACTGACCCCGGCACAAATGTTGGCAAATCTTCCCCAAACCAACCCCGAATAACCCTCACCAACACACATTCTCCCATTCCTCCACATCTCCCATTCTTCCCAAATCTCCCATTCTTCCCAATTATTTATTCCTTCTTTCGAACCAAAAACCACCATATTTGTTTTAAGAATAGAAATTACTAAAAGAAATCAAAACAATATTATTTGAAAAACACTATGAATACAGCACCTTTAAGCGGAATCAAAGTAGTGGACTTTACCGAGGTTCAGTCCGGTCCTTCTTGTACTCAAATGCTGGCTTGGCTCGGCGCAGACGTTATTAAAATCGAACGTCCCGGTGTCGGTGATGCCACACGTAAAGAGCTTCAGTTTAATCCTGATCTCCCCTCCTATTACTATCTCCAGCTCAACTCTGACAAAAAGTCCCTTACCCTCGATGCAAAAACCCCCGATGGCAAGGAAATTCTTACCAAGCTCATTAAAGAAGCCGATATATTTGTAGAAAACCTTCATCCGGGAGCAATGGACAAACTCGGATTCTCATGGGAGGTGGTCCACAAACTCAATCCGAAGTGCATCTACGGCACTATCAAGGGTTTCCCCCTTTCCTCCAAGTATAAAGACCTCAAGGCTTACGAACCGATCGCTCAGGTCACGGCTGCTGCCGCATCCACTACCGGTTGGTACGACGGTGACTACAATATCCCTACTCAGAGCGGTGCCGCTCTGGGCGACTCCAATACCGGTATGCACCTACTGATCGGTCTGCTCGCCGCCCTCTGCCAGCGTGAACGCACTGGCGAAGGTTCATTCGTATATCAATCCATGCACAATGCATGCCTCAACCTCTGTCGTATCAAGACCAGAGACCAGCTTACTCTCGACAAGATCGGATACCTTACCCAATTCCCGCAGTATCCCAACGGTAAGTTCGGTGATTGCGTACCCAGAAGCGGCAACATCGAAGGCGGCGGCGTTTTGGGCTGGACATATAAATGTAAACCCGCCGGCGGCTACGACTCCGCTCTCGATGCCAACAACTATGTCTACATCGTGCTCCAGAGAGGCGAAAAAGACTTCAAGCTCTTCTGCGAGGCCACCGGTTTCACCGATTGGCTGACAGATCCTAAATTCAGCACCGCCGATGCCCGAGACCGCAACAAGGATGCCATCTATCAGAGAATCGGTCAATGGACTGCCGACAAGACCAAATTTGAAGTCACCGAAATTCTTGGCAAGGCCGGTGTGCCCGTAGGTCCCGTTCTTTCCACCAAGGAAGTCATGACCGACGAAAGCCTCTATGACGGCAACACTCTGGTCAAAATCAATCAGGGTGGCGAGATCGGTGAATTCGTCACTGTTGGATGTCCGTTTACCATATCAAACTATCAACCCGTCTACGGACCCGCTCCTGCTCTTGGCGAGAACACGGAAGAAGTGCTAAAATCCCTTGGATACACCGACGAACAGATCCAATCATTCGCTAAAAACGGCACGACCGAGCCCCTGCCCAAAAAGTAAATTGTAAATCTCTATACTGACACCAGCAAGATGACCGGAGTGAAGCCCAGTAGCTCTCTCCGGTCTTCTTTTAGACAACTATTCTTTTATTAAGACGTTTGTGCCGTATGTGCCGCCGTCTTCTTGTTTAACCTCTAATTTTGTAAAAATACTATGGCTTCTGATAACACAACACCTAATGCCGCCCCTAAATTTCCCGAACAGGTCACCGGCATGTATATTCTGGCTGAAAGTCTGCGACGTCTCGGTCTCCTCCATGTCTACGGGCTTATTGGAATTCCCGTTACCGAAGCGGCCTTCGCAATGCAGAAAGTGGGAATCAACTATTACGGTTTCCGTTTCGAACAACAGGCCGGTATGGCCGCCGCCACCCACGGTTATCTCACAAAGCAGCCCGGCGTGCTGCTCACCGTTTCTTCGCTCGGTTTTCTCAACGGACTCACCGCCACCACCAATGCCACCGTAAACTGCTATCCTATGATCCAGATCTCCGGTGCCTCCGATCCTACGATGGTGGACATGGACATGGGCACCTACGAACAGCTTGATCAGTTCAATACTGCCAAACCCCTCGTGAAGGCTGCCTTCCGGTGCAGCCATGCCAAAGACATTCCTTCGGCTGTGGCCCGCGCTTACCGTGCAGCCGTCAGCGGTCGTCCCGGCGGTGTTTATATCGACATGACTACCCCGGCGCTCGCCGAAATCATGAATGCCGCCGACGTTGAGAAACTTTTCTTTACTCCCGTGGATCCTGCCGCGGAGGTCGCTCCCAATCAGGCAAGTGTGGACCGGGCTGTCGAAATCCTTTCTTCCGCCAAACGTCCCGCTATTCTTCTCGGTAAAGGCGCCGCCTACGCTCAGGTCGACGACAAGATCAAGACTCTTATCGAGACTTATAAAATTCCGTATCTGGTCATGTCGATGGCCAAGGGCCTGATGCCCGATGCCGGTCCGTTAAGCGCCCTCAGCTGCAGAAGCACGATCATGGAGCAGGCTGACGTAGTGATGGTGATCGGTGCCCGCATCAACTGGATGCTTTCCTTCGGCCACGGCAAATGGAACAAGGATATGAAGTTTATCCAGCTTGATGTGGAACCTACCGAAATGGACCGCAATGTGCCCATCGCAGCCCCCGTGGTAGGAGATATGGGTCTTTCGCTAGACCTTATTCTCACCGGTCTGAAAGATAAGAAAATGGCTGCCGATCCTGCATGGCTTGCTTCCCTACAGGCTGAGTCAAAGCAGAAGAACGCCAAATTTGCCAAACGACTTGAGGAGAATGCACCGCTATCTCCCATGAACCATTGGAGCGCCCTTTCCGTAGTGAAACCGGTACTTGAGGCAAATCCCGACGTGATTTTGATCAATGAAGGAGCAAATACCCTCGACGATACCCGCGATGCCGTCGACATGTCGTTGCCCCGCCATCGTATTGACTGCGCCACCTGGTCTATAATGGGCATGGGTATCGGATCATGTATCGGTGCCGCAGTGGCCACGGGCAAGAGTGTGGTCGCCGTAATGGGTGACTCCGCTTTCGGATTCTCCGGCATGGACTTCGCTACCATCTGCCGCTACAAACTCCCTGTTTGCGTTGTGATTTTCAACAACGGCGGTATCTACAACGGCATTGGAGTAGATCCAAGTGGCAAAGATGCTCCGGCCCCGACCACTCTCGACATCAACGCTCGATATAACCTTATTGCAAAGGCTTTCGGCGCCGACGATTATTACGTGGACAACACATCCGATCTGCGCAAAGCCCTTGAGCAGGCCATCGCTTCCAAAAAGCCTTGCATCATCGATGTGCAGCTGGCTGCAAACGCCGGAAAAGAATCCGGTCATATCGGATATCTGAATCCCACTCCCCTTATTGACTATACCGTCTGACCTCAACCTATCCCGTCTTTATGCACGGGGGATCAATGCTTTCCGCCCGCAGTCTCTTTGCAGACTGCGCGCGGTATTATTAAAAAGATCTTAAACTTTTACCATTATGGGCTTATCTCACGTTATTATTTACGCCATCGTCCCTATCATCGTTGTGATGCTTGCCGGTTTCATCGCCGGCAAACGAGGGGCTTTTACAGGCGAGGACTCTAAGAAGTTCAACAAGGTGGTGCTCGACTTCGCTTTGCCCGCTGCCTTGTTTGTATCTATCGTGCAAGCCACTCGCGAAGACCTTATCAAAGATGCCAAACTGACTCTGGTCTCCACTATCGGCATCATGGTCATTTTCATGCTCGTTTACTTCGTATTTAAATTCTGCTTCAAGAAAAACACCGGTGCGGACGCCGCCGTGTCCGCACTGATCAGTGGTTCTCCTACTATCGGATTCCTTGGATTTGCCGTATTGGAACCGATCTTTGGCACCACCCCTGCCGTAGCTCTCGTTGTAGCCATCGTCGGTATCGTGGTCAATGCCATCGGTATCCCTGTGGGCCTTTCACTGATGAATGCTTCTCTTGAAAAGCAAAATCCCGGCTCCACTAAGAAAGAAAGCGCTTGGAAACCTGTGCTTCACGCCCTTGAGCAACCCGTAGCCTGGGCTCCTATCCTCGCCGTTGTCTGGGTGTTGGTAGGTATTCCATGGCCCAGGGAACTCAGTCCTTCTTTCGACCTTATCGCAAAGGCTAACGCTTCCATGGCCGTTTTCTCCGCCGGTATCACACTTTCTTCCATCAAGTTCACCTTCAATTGGCAGGTTGTGCTCGGTGCTATCATGAAGATGATCTGCATGCCTCTGTTCGTTCTCGTTGTCGGTATGCTCTTCCATATGGATCCCCTCAACCTTAAGATGCTCGTCGTAGCCTGCGCTCTGCCGCCCGCTTTCTCCGGCATCATTATTGCTGATGAATACAACGTTTATGTGGCCACTGGTACATCCTCTCTTACATTGTCGGTAATCCTTTTCTGCGGCTTCTGCCCGCTTTGGCTATACCTTACCGACTTGGCTCTTAAGATGTTCTAAGCCTCTTTCGTTATCTTTTTAATCCGGCTATCGAAATTTCAACACATTTTTCGATAGTTGGATTATATTCTTCAATGTTGTTCCACCCAATTCATTTTAAGCTATGTCTCAATTAAGTAGTTTCAGAGGTAAAATCCATCGCCTTTGGTGGATCCCTCTTATCACCGGTATTGTCGGCATTGCGCTCGGCATATGGTGCCTGCTCTCTCCTTCGACTTCACTTCCTGTCTTCGCCTACGTGGTATGCTGGGGATTCGTGGCAGCCGGTCTGTTAAACCTCGTATATGCATGCGTCAACACTTCCATTGGAAGCAATTGGGGATGGAGTCTTGCCCTCGGCCTGCTCGAACTCATTTGCGGCATATGGATGCTGACTCTGCCGGATGAAGTTCTCACCTACGCCTTCGTCTTCGCTATTGGCATCTGGCTCATCATTGCGGCTATCAATTCCATCAGCGAGACCGCTATGCTCGCCCGATTCAGTCCCGGTTGGATGATCTGGACAGTTTTGTTGCTTATCGCAACTATTTTCTTCGCGATTTATTTCCTTTGCGATCCCCTTTTCGGAGGCATCGCCGCATGGATTTGGCTTGGTATATCTCTGCTTAGTTTCGGATGTTACCGTATTGCCCTTGCATTCCAGATTCGTTCCATCAATAATAAGATATCCCGAGCTCTATAATATTATTCGCCTGAACCCCATTCCCAACTGGGGTTCAGGTGTTTTTTCTACCTTCAGATTTTTACTATAAATCCATATACCCGGAGCAATTCCTCGAATTGGGATATAAATTTATTTTTTACAAGCAATCGGCAGCCCTCCACCATCAATACATTCTTTCTTATCTCTCGATTGTTGGCTATCACCTCCTGCGCCTCACGATTCGATGGATCCACCGACACTAAAGTATATCCGCTGCCTCCCGGTGTTTTTTTTACCGCATCGCATCTCGACAGGAGCCTGTCCAGAAATGCCTTCACCCCCGGCCCCGGATTCGGACATACAAACATATGAAATCTGTCTATCTTTTCCCTAAGCGTTTCTTTGTCTGTCACGCCTTTACAGAACACTTCTGTCGACAACACATAACGGTTATCACGCACCTTCTCCGCATAATCCGGAAGCATAGGAATCACGTAGGATGACGTATCTTTAACCAAGATATTAAGTGTGGTGTCGTCTATCTCGAGTATATCCGTCGGTTTTACCGATGATTCGTTCTCCATCGGAAAATCCTTTCGGAATCCATAAAGCCATTTCCCTATCTCCGTAAGTCTCACATATGTGATACCTCCTTGCTTATTCAGAGCAATATCCAACGCTCCCAGAGCTGCGTGGCCAAGCACCACCTCATACAGCAACACATCATTGATGGCTGCCTTGAATTTACTCATCGGAAGATATTCTGCCGGAGGAATATATACATTGATTGTATCTTCATAATACCCATCCGGATAAATATACGGCACCCCTATTCCCGACATTGATTTCTCCACTTTCCAATACAGCGTCTCATATGGCATCCACTTTCCCTGATTCATACAGGATCCAGTCATCGAAAAGGTGATTCCAAATGAAAAATACCTCATTATGTGAGCCTTATAATAAAAAAACTCATTATTAAGACCACGTACATACGGAGTTATAAGATTTTCCACAAAACTCCTATCCTGAAGATTCAATCCCTCATACATTTGCTTAAGAAAAGTCTCATTGTCCTTGGGAGGCTGAGGAATTTTCGCACTTCTCTGCGTCAAGCCTCCAAAACACAGAAATGCAAGACTTAGCAGATACTCACTGCGTGTCATTGCACCATCTTCAGTATAGGGAAACTCCTTTATCGGTAAATACTTTTGCATTTTTTTTACCGCTGCTATCGGCAATTTGGTGATCCCGGTCTTTATCGTCTCTGAATTGATCAGCTGCTCAAGTGTCACGGCCGATCTCATGAAATCCCCACCCTGAAACACCACATCCTCCTTAGGCAAGTCTTCCTCCCCAATTGCCTTGACGTCCAGATCGGAATTTTTAAGCACAAAATCTATCAGTGCCGCCGAGGGCACTACGTAATATATAGTGTCGTAATATCTACCGCCATCCTTTTTTTCCTTCCTTCCGTTGCAAAATTTACACAGCATCGACAAAGGAAGAGTAGTCGAAGAAGAATTCCATCTCTTTACAAAGTCCGGATCCACAGAATACCATGAATATCTTCTACCCGGAGCAGGCCATTGCATCCTCTCACAGATTTTTTCTATATCCATGGCCCCGGTCTCCACTATCTCCCGAGCCAATTCCATTGTCTTCTTCTTAAACAACTTATAAGCTACGTTTTGCACATTCTCAGGATTCCAGTATATTACAGCGTATAGCTGGGTCAACTGACGTTTAAGACTCCCCGATTTCTTTTGAAGCACTGCGTTCAGATACTTCGGTGCTTCCTTCAATTTACTCGGCTGAGTCTTCAAATCCTCTTCCTCAGTCCAATTTATCGTCACGCCTTTCTCTACCAATGAGATATACGGACGCAGTTTGTCCCAGATTTCATTCTTGTTCAGTTCCTGGTCTGTTTTCCTAGCAATCCTGTTGAAGTTTACTTCGCTCGGCACCTTTATTTCCATTTCTTTTGAAACAGCACCGGTGGAAAACTTCGAAGCAGGAAGCGGTATATTTTCTATTGTCATGTATTCTTCGATTTATGATTACTGCAAGCTTATTTCAACAGGAATTCTATATCTTCAGCGCTCAGGCTCTTTCCATCCGTTGTATCGCTCGAGATCACCGCATCAACCAACTGTGACTTCTGCTGCTGCAATTGCCGTATCTTCTCCTCTATGGTATCGGCCGTGATCAGATAATAGCAGTTTACCGATTTTTTCTGCCCTATTCGATGCAGTCGGTTGATCGCCTGCTCTTCTGCCGCCTTGTTCCACCACGGCTCCATTATAAACACCGTATCGGCAGCCACCAGATTCAATCCCACGCCACCTGTCTTTACAGTCATCAGCATCACCTTACATTCCGGATCATTCTGAAACCTGTCTACCACTTTCTTCCTGTCGCGCGTAGATCCCGTCATTACTTCATAGTCCACTCCGGCCTTGTTCAGTCGCTCTCCGGTAAGTTCTATGCCCGTAAGGAAGTTGAAAAACACCACTACCTTATGACCGTTGGCCACGGCCGGCACCAGATGCTCCATCAATGTCTCTATCTTGGGCGATGACACCGTCCCGTTGCTCTTCGCCTCCGGCACCGATGCTATCTGACGCAATTCAAGTAGTGCCTGCAGCAGTTCAAAAGATGCCTTCTTTGCTCCCGAGGTTGAGATGAGTTTTCCCACCTCATCGGCATAATACCTTCGGCGCTCCTCATATAACGCAGCCTGACGCGGGATCATTTCCACAATCAAAGTCTGCTCCGTGCGTTCCGGAAGATCCTTAAGCACGTCCTTTTTCAATCGCCTCAATATGAACGGAAACACCTTGCGACGTAACGAATCCGCCGCATCTTCATCCCCTTCTTTCTGGATCGGTATCACATATTTTGTCATAAAATCCTTAAGCGGGCCAAACATCGCCGGATTCAGAAAATGAAACAATGAATACAGTTCCGTAAGATTGTTTTCTATAGGAGTGCCCGAGATTGCCAGCCGATGATCCGCCTTGAGCAGCCATACCGCCTTGGTAACCATTGCATCTACATTCTTGATATTTTGCGACTCGTCAAGTATGATATAGTCAAACTTCTTTTTCATCAGTTTCTCTATATCATTGCGAACCATGGCATAGCTGGTCAGTATCACCTCTCCTCTCATACTCTCCTCCAGATCACGAGAGGGTCCGTAATATATCGACAATTTAATATGGGGCGCGAATTTTGTAAACTCCTCCTGCCAGTTGAAGATCAGACTCCTCGGCATCACTACAAGAGTAGGATATTTGGCTTTCGGCACACTCCTGCACAGCATTCCTATCGTTTGCACGGTCTTTCCCAGACCCATATCATCTGCCAGACAGCCCCCCATTTTGGTGCTGTAAAGATAATTGATCCACTTCACTCCCTCCTTCTGATAATCGCGAAGCTTTGCCTTCAGTCCCGGAGCTAACACCTTCTTGGCGCTTAATTCATTGAAGCCGTCGTAAAATTTCCGATACTTGTCAAATACCTTGCTCTCCTTTTCTTTGGCATCAAGAAGTTCCATCACTTCCGGCAGATCAAAGAAGCTTATTTTCACATCATCGCTCCCCTTCTTGCCCCCGCTGCTGAAGATGCGCTGCAGTCTTCGCATATACGCGGAATCCATCACTGCCCTGTTGCCGTCGCTCAACGTGATATATTTATTGCGGCCATACTCTGCAAGAAGATCCCGGAGGGTAAAGTTCTCTCCTCCCACTTCCACGGTGGCCTTTCCTTCCAGATAATCTATACCCGAGCCCAGACGCACATTCAACTTGGGTCGCCCGGCCACAATTTTATACGATTTAAGCTTATCAGCCCCCAGCACCTTAAACACACTCAGCAGCCCTGCGAATGAATTATACAGAAATCGAGACGCTATCTCCGGAGGTATTACATACAGATTATCGGATCTCCATACTTCGCGCATCTCTCGTTTGCCTGCATTGGCACTCAATGCTTCCTGTATGGCTTCTATCCCCATTGGAATTGTACTCTCCGACAATCGCCTTATATATATTGTATTGCCCCCTGCCATGGCAATCTTTACCAACTTGAAATTCTCGCATATATCCGACGGTAGATTTCCTGCCGTCTCCGTCACCCGCAGACACAATGAATTGTCCGAATCTATCTTTTCGATCACAAGCGTCGGTTGAAAGGGCACCTCCTTGTCTGATAAAATTATCCTGTAATCCCCAAAATTTAGATATACGTTTTCCACCGTCGAGTAGAAGATACTTAAAAAAATCTCAAGCATATCTGCATCAAACTCTGTGGAAAAAACTTTCAGATCCGCAAAACGCTCTCCTACGTTCTTCACGCTGACCAAGTCCTCGGATGTCAAGACCATATCCGGGGATACAAATCCCTTTATTTTCTTTCCGTCTATTTCAAATGCTCCCTTGTAAACGCCATTGTTACCCCCAGATACCGATTTAGTCAGTTTATAAGTCACAGAATGCAATTCATCATCAAATCCTAAAGGATTATTCTTTGAGTCTACAAGAAGATGTCTGCATGAGGCCAGATACTGTGTTAAAAATGGATAATTGGCTGTAATTACGCTGTCCTCAACACCACTCTGAGTCCAGTGAAAGTCCATACTGCCGCCGCCCGTGATTTCTGTCATTATTTTCAACAACGGCCCAAGACTTCCTATCTGTTCATAATCCGATGCCCTGCAGTTTTTCCCTTTTTCATCTACAAGTCGGATCCTTACTTCTCCCGACTTCTCGTATACCATTACCCGTAACCCTATTGGATACTTAAGCTCTGCGGTATTCTCTGAGTTTCCCTTGTTATTCTTCCTCCTTAGCACTGAAAGAAAATCTGCCTTCTTGTTATCCATATCTTATCTTCAAGATTTAATAATCCAACTTTCGCATACGAATGTTGAGGTTTAAATGTTTATGGATTATGTGTTTAGGGCTTATGTATTTAGGGGATTATTTCAAATTGATGTTTTGATGTTTCGAATTTGAATATCCGAGATTTAAACTTATAAACATATAATCTCATAAACTTCAAGTTTTCAAGCTGCAAAGCAACTTAGAAACCTGATTCAAAATGCAACCGGTTTAACGGCCTCCATTACTCAATTGCTATAAATTGTGAGGCTCGGGGTTTTACAGTATCAATTCCTAAAGAATTATTCTTGATTAATACCTAAAGAGGAGTATCTTCCGATTTCACTACTTCTTATCAATAAAGACAAGCCACACAGCCGCCATCAAACATAGAAAAGCCGCAAAATGATTCCAATGTAACTTCTCGCCCTTAAAAAAAACTACAGTAAAGATAGTAAAAATTATTAAGGTTATAGCTTCTTGAATGATTTTTAATTGCATCAGAGTAAACGGTCCGCCGTTTCCTGTAAAACCCATCCTATTGGCCGGCACCTGACAGAAATACTCTGCCAACGCGATTCCCCAGGATATCAACACCACTATCACCAACGGAGTGCTGTCTGATATCCAGTTCAAATCACGCATCTTCAAATGTCCATACCAGGCAAGAGTCATGAAAATATTGGATATTATAAGTAGCAAAATAGTATATAAAGCCGTCATATCATTTGTTGCTGGTTTGCATCTGCGATTTAATTAACCTCTACAAAACTTTAGTATAAAATCAATAACGTAACTCAAGTTTCGCAAGTTGCTATGCAACTTGAAAACTTGAAGTTTATGAGTTAAGTTGTTTATAAGTTTAATTCCAGAATATGCAAATTCGAAATAAAAATATCAAAACATCTATTGGAAATAATTCCATAAACTCATAAACCATAATCCTTTAAACCTCAACTTTCGATTCCGAAAGTTGAATAAAGTAAGATTTGTCGGGGTTCGCCTCGGAGAGGCGAGATTTGTGGTTAACCCCAGGCTTTAGCCTGCGGATCGTCAAGATAAGTAAAATGAGCCTCGAAGAGGCGATGTTTAGTATAAAATCAATAAAGTAAGATTTGTCGAAGCTCGTCTCGAAGAGGCGTTTCCTTTCTACTATCAACTTTAATGTCACTAAATTAATAACTGTCGGGGTTCGCCTCGGAGAGGCGAGATTTGTGGTTAACCCCAGACTTTAGCCTGGGGATCGTCAAGATAAGTAAAATGAGCCTCGAAGAGGCGATGTAGTGAGAACTCTTATTTTAGTTACATTGCTATCAACTTTCAACTACAATTTTTCAAGTTGAAAAGCAACCTGCGAATCATGAGTAATCGATTGTTCAGACTAAGTGCATGCTATGCGCATAAGGATTTGTCTTTCTGGCCACAACCATAAGGTTGCTCCCTACGCCAAAACTCAAAATCAACTCAGGGGCTGCGAGCCCAAAAGTTAAATTTTTATGAGATGAGGTCTTAGAATCTTTTTGCCCGAAAAGCGAAGTAGTCCCGGACCGCTTTTTCAAAAGAATACGGCCGAGACTATTTTGCCTAATTAGTTCACGATTACCATGAACTCCTTATCTCACAAAGAATTCCGCTCAAAGACCGGTTGGCGCCGTGTAAGTACGTTGCCCCAACTGCAGGTCAAACTGATACATACCTGTGCCGTCATTGCCTATCAGAACAAGAGAATCAAGTATATGGCGCACATTCTCCTCTTCCTCTACCTGTTCGGCCACAAATCCGTTCAACTTCTGGCGTGTGGCATAATCATGCTCCTCCTCTGCCAGTGTGTAGAGATTATTGATCAGGCCGGTCACCTTCATCTCATGTGCCAATGTATAATCAAAGGCATTCTTCACACTTTCCCAGTCCGACGGCACGTCTGCTATTGCTTTCAGTACCACTCTGCCGCCACGGGCATGTACGAAATCCAAAAGAGCCAGAGCATGTGCCTGCTCCTCCTGAAACTGGATTCTGAACCAATTCGACACTCCATTCAGTCCCTTATCCTCAAAATAGCATGCCATAGAGAGATAAAGATAGCCCGACCAAAACTCGGCATTGATCTGCTCATTTAGAGCCTCTTCAATCTTTTTGCTTAACATAGTAAAATTTAGAGTCCGTATAGAAGTGATTAAACCGGAGACCACATTTTTAAGTCTCCGGTTAAAAATTATTCTTTCTGAATTTATCCTCGGTAATGATTAGTCTGCGTTTAGATTCACACGCTTAAAGCTGCTCACTACCAGACCCTTCTTCTCGCTATTGAGATACTCGGCGATAGTCATTTTTGCATCACGGTGATACTCTTGTTCCATAAGGCAATTCTCCTTATAGTACTTGTTGATTCGACCGTTCACGATATTATCGATCATCTGCTGCGGAAGGCTTGCTGCTTTCTTCTCAGCTGTCTCAGCCATGATCTCGCGTCCCTTGGCTGCTTCTTCCTCTGTGATCCATCCCTTGGTGATATTGGAAGAAATATGCTCATCGGTATCGAAATGATTGGGGTTAAGACCGGCTTTGCGCAAAGCTGCCTCCACTGCTTTCTGCACCTGCTCGCTCTTTGTCTTCTCGATAGCTACTGTCTTTTCTTCCTCAATGATGGACGCGGGCACGCTTGCGCGGTCTACCGACACTGGATTCATGGCGGCTACCTGCATGGCTACTTCTTTACCTACATGCTCATCCACCGCCTCGGAGAGTCCCACGAGAGTGGCAAGTTTATTTCCAAGGTGCTCATATGCAGCTACGCTCGGTGCCTCTACATATTCATATGCGCCAAGCTCCATCTTCTCACCGGTCTTACCGATTTCGTCTGTGATGAGTTCAGCAACTGTGCGGTCTCCTATCTTAAGAGCCTTTACGTCATCCAGACTCTTGGCCTTGGCTGCTACGGCAGCGTCAAGTATTTCTTTCGTAAGTTTGCGGAAAGACTCATTCTTGGCTACGAAGTCGGTCTCACACTTCAGAGCTACGATCGCTCCGAATCCGTCTTTTGCCTCTGCAAGCACGCATCCTTCGGCTGCTTGACGGTCCTCACGCTTGGCGGCCACTGCCTGACCCTTTTTGCGAATGATCTCGATTGCTCCTTGAATGTCTCCGTTAGTCTCTGCAAGTGCATTCTTGCAATCCATCATACCGGCACCGGTCATAGTGCGCAGTTTCTTGATATCTTCTATAGATACAGCCATTTGTTTCTTTTATTTTTAAGTATAACAGGGAGCCATTGTAGACTCTTCGTCTTGCAAGGCTCCCCTATTTTTGATTAGATTCTATTACTATATTACTCAGCTGCGGGAGCTTCTTTAACTTCTACCTCTGCCACAACTTCTTCCTTAGCCGGAGCAGCATTGCGACGTACTCTGCGACGTTTGCCGGGTGCGGGACGATCCTCTTCCTTGGCTTCTACCTCGTCAGCCTTCTCGACTTTGCGTTCCTGAAGTCCTTCGGCAATGGCATCGGTCACTGCACCGAGAATCACCTCGATGCTCTTTGATGCATCGTCATTGGCTGGAATTGCATAGTCCACCTCTTCAGGATTGGAATTGGTGTCAACAATAGCGAATACAGGTATACCCAGACGTTTTGCCTCTGCCACGGCGATATGCTCCTTCATAACGTCTACCACGAAAAGTGCTGCGGGAAGCTTCATCATGTCTGCGATTGAGCCAAGGTTCTTCTCTAATTTGGCACGCTGACGGGTGATCTGGAGTTTTTCGCGCTTCGACAGGTTATCGAAAGTGCCGTCCGATGCCATCTTGTCGATGCTCGTCATCTTCTTCACAGCCTTGCGGATTGTGGGGAAGTTGGTAAGCATACCGCCCGGCCAGCGCTCGATCACGTAAGGCATGTTTACCTTATTGGCCATGTCTGCCACTACTTCTTTGGCCTGCTTCTTGGTTGCTACGAAGAGCACCTTCTTGCCGCTCTTGGCCATGTCGTGCATGATCTTAGACACTTCGTCGATCTTGGCCGCTGTCTTGTAGAGGTCTATAATATGGATACCGTTGCGCTCCATAAAAATGTAAGGAGCCATTGCAGGATTCCATTTGCGTTTGAGGTGGCCGAAGTGGCAGCCTGCCTCAAGTAATTGTTCGAATGTGGGTGTTGCCATTTTTATTTGTTGTTTACTTTCTTAAAATCAACCCTCGGGTAGGATATAAGACATCGAATCAAAATAAGGTAAGTCATAAGATGCCGTTTCCCAACGGATCTTTTTTTACCAAAGATAAAACCTGTCTTCGACCGATCAACTTAAGACCTCGGAAGAATTGGAAATATCTCCTTTGATAACTGGCCTATTCAGGATTCTCCGCCTTTCTCATCCCGAAGATTTAGATACTAAACTCTGTTTCCTTTTTATGGGCCCCTATGATGTAATACATACTGGACGATTATGAAGAATCTCCCACATCATGGATATGAAATCCAACATAATTCACAGTATTGACTTACAGCAAAACGGGATATTAACGCTTGGAGAACTGGAAGCGCTTGCGGGCTTTCGGACGTCCCGGTTTCTTTCTTTCCACAGTACGCGGGTCGCGGGTCATGAAGCCCTCGGCACGAAGTGCCGGTTTGTCTTCAGCATTGATCTTCACAAGCGCACGGGCTATAGCCAGACGAAGAGCCTCTGCCTGTCCCTTGTAGCCGCCGCCGTCGAGATGTACGTTGATATCATACTTCTCTACACAGTCAAGTGTATTCAGTGGCTGCTTTACGACATACTGAAGTATTGAAGACGGGAAGTATTCTCCCAGAGGGCGCTTGTTGATTGTGATCTCGCCTGTGCCTTCGGTAAGATATACACGAGCTACTGCGGCCTTACGACGACCGATTGCATTTACTTTTTCCATCTTCTTTATTTAAAATTTTTGATGTCGATTACTGTTGGATTTACGTCTGCATGGGGATGTTCGCTTCCATTGTAGACATAGAGATTGCGAAGCTGGGCTGCTCCAAGTTTGGTCTTGGGAAGCATTCCTTTTACCACCTTCACAAACAGAGGGTGGAAACCATCCTTGAAGTGTCCCTTCCTGGACTTCTCCATCAACTGGCCCGGTGTGAAAACACGCTGACCGCCGGGATAGCCCGTATAGCGCAGATATTCACGCTTAGTCATCTTGTCTCCATTAAGGAGCACCTGATCTGCATTGATAATAATCACATTATCGCCACAGTCCATAAACGGAGTAAAATCCGCTTTGTTTTTGCCACGAAGTATTTTTGCCACTACCGAGCACAAACGACCCAAAACTACATCCTTGGCATCGATAAGCACCCATTCCTTCTTAATTGTTGCAGGAGTGGCTGAAAGAGTCTTATAGCTTAAAGTATCCACTTTAAATCGTATTGATTGTTAGTTGATTGAATAATATAATTCTTGCCGTTGCAAGCACTGCTTCTTGACGGCCAATGTCATTTCTGCAGCCGAAACAACGACCAACTGGATATAATCGGCTCGCAAAAATACAAATAATTTCCGACCTGACAAAATATTCCAAAAAAAATTCCAAAAATCTCCAGCCATATTAGCAATAATCCAAGGAAAACGACACCAAAGATAGCGACCCCCAAGGAAAGCGAGCCTCCGGATGTTTGACAGATAAATTTTTGTAATTTTTTGATTGACATATTTGTATATG
>JAMPGE010000037.1:0-8491 GCA_023664085.1 Muribaculum sp.
AGCCCCATTAGCCCCATTAGCCCCATCAGCCCCATCGGCCCCATCGGCCCCATCAGCCCCATTAGCCCCATCAGCCCCATTAGCCCCATCGGCCCCATTAGGCCTATCAGCCCCATCAGCCCCATCGGCCCCATCAGCCCCATCAGCCCCATTAGCCCCATCAGCCCCATTAGGCCTATCCGCCCCATCAGCCCCATCAGCCCCATCAGCCCCATCAGGCCCATCAGGCCCATTAGCCCCATCAACCCCATCAGGCCCATATAATCTCAGAAAGCACTGTCTCCATTCATAAATTTTCTTAAAAATTTAATTTCAAGCCATTGAAATATTCTTATTTATAATTTTTTTAATTAATTTTGGAGGTCATATTAAAATCTTTAAGAACCTATCTATCGCAATAAATATAATTAGTTACATATCAATAAACTACCTCAAATGAAACGTTTTTACCTCTCAGCCCTTACGGTGACCGCGTTGGCCGGAATGGCATTCTCGGGTATGTCGGCCATGGCCGATGCCTGGCATGGCATCTCACCGGCTTCGCAGACCGAGCAGTCTGTGGCAAAGAAGGCTCCCGTGACTCCAGCCGACCTCTTCCGCCGACGTATGGGTCAACCCGTACCCGGCAATCTTCCCCAGCCTGCCGGCGATGGCCCGCAGACCATCCGCAACATCCGACAGAAGCCCGACGGCTACCTCACACGCAGCCTTGAAGCCCCCATCGGTAATCTGTATGGCATCGTCAACCGCCATATCAGCATGGAAGTGGCCGAAGATGCTTACGTCCTCCAGATCAATCCCGGCACCCTGCAGACCAGCAAACTCTACAACGGCGCCATATTCGCCCAGGCCGTAGGCACGTCCGACTTCTGCTATAAAGGCGCATGCGAACACAACGGCATACTTTACGTGTCGGGAAGCGTTCCCGTGCTCTCCTCAAGCGAATTCCAGATCACCGAAGTGGACCTCGCCACCGGCAACATCATTGCAAACCACGGATACGGCTCCAACCCCTACGGAAGCCCCTACACCATGGCTTACGATGAAGCCGAAGACGTGATCTACGCCCTCAGCTTCGATCAGGACACCGCCAACAATCTCGTTAAGATCGATCCTAACGACAACTTCAAGATCACCTTCATCGAGAATATCGGCACTCAGTTTTTCGCTGCTATCGCCTACAATCCCGTCGACAAAAAAATATACATCTTCGACGAGAACAACATGGTCTACGAGCTCAACAAAGCCGTCAACTCCCCGATGCGCCTTATCCCCGTGGCTGAGATCGAGAGCGACTTCAGTCTCTTCACCAACCAATGCGCAGGTCTGGTGGTCTACTCTCCCAAAGATCAGGGATGGATCACTATCTGGCGCGACGAGACCTACGCTTTCAGCACTGTCATGACCATTGACCCCAAAAGCTGGACCGTACAGGAGATCGGCAACCTCAAAGGCAACGGCAATATCTTCATCTCCAGCATCGTCTGCACCGACGCTCTCGCTCCCGGCGATGCTCCCGAAATGCCGCTGGAGTCCGTATTCACCTTCTCCCGCAACAATCTTGCAGGCAAAATCACCGTTCGCGTACCTTCCACTACCTATTACGGTCTTGCCATCCCGTCCGACAAACTCGTAAACATCTCCCTCAAATGCGACGGCAAGGAGATTTTCAACAAGGATCTCACTCCCGGCAAGATGGAAACTTTCGACTATACACTCACCGAAGGTCTCCATGAATTCGAGACTACCGCTTCCCTTGGCAAAGACCTCGTAAGCCCGGTGCGCCGCCAGACCAAATATATCGGCAACGACACTCCGGTGCCTCCCTCCAATATTGAACTCAACGGCAAGACCCTCTCTTGGTCCGCTCCCGTAAATATCGGTATTCACAACGGATATGTCGACACCAACGCTCTCACCTACGACGTATACGTTGACGGCGTGAAACAAAACAACAGTCCCGTCACCGAACGCTCCTTCGAACTTTCTCCCACCCAGTCGCAGTCAAAACGCACCATCTCCGTCACTGCATCTGCCAACGGCTACACTTCCGCCTTCGGATCAATCAACTCCGTGTATGGCACCGCTCTGTCGCTGCCTTTCTCTGTGACTCCAACCCAGGCTCAGTCTGACCTCTTCACCATCAACAATGCCGACGGCGACGCCTTTACCTGGCTTTTCACCACCGACAAAAACGATGCCTCCAAGTCCGGAATGGCTTTCCCCATATCTCTGTATGACGATGCCAACGACTGGCTCATTCTCCCCCTCATCAACTTCCCGGACAAAAACAAACTGTATCAATTCAACTTCGATATAAGTTCCGTTCAGAAGTATGAGTCCATCGAAAGCTTCGATATCTTCCTGAGCCCGTCGCTCAATGTCAAGGCAATGAAGGATCCCATCTATTCCGTAGACAACTACAACGTTTCGCTCACCCCGAAGACCGTGAGCGTGAACTTCGCGGTGCCTAAGGCCGGCGACTATTATCTGGCCATCCATTGCCGCTCGCTCAAGAGCAATTCCGCCAAGGGCATGTTTACCCAAAACTTCCTGGTGCGCGATCTCGACGGCAAGACATCCGCCGTGCCCGCCGCTCCCGCTAAATGCGTGGTGACCGCCGCTCCCAAGGCCGCCATGGCTATTGACATCGAACTGACAATGCCTACCGCGGACCTTATCGGCAACCCCCTCAACACCGCCGACATCATCACCGCCAAGGCTTCCTGCGGAGAGCTCTCCGCCACAGCCCAGGCTGCCCCCGGACAGACCGTGAAGTTCTCTTGCCCCGTAGCCAACATCGGCTTCAACACCATCGAACTTCTCCTCTCCAACGCCAACGGCGACGGCATGAAGACCACATACCGCCAGTATGTGGGCATCGACACCCCCTTCCCTCCCACCAACATCACCTCCGTCACTGCCAAAGACAACAAGTCAATGACGCTCACATGGGACGCTCCCGGTGAAGTAGGTGTCAACGGCGGATACGTCGATCCTGACAAACTGACCTATGCGATGTACATGCGTACTTCCTCCCTCACCTACGAGACCATCAAAACCGGCCTGACCGACACCAAATACACCTTCACACCCGGCTCTTCCACCATGGAAACCTATACCGTGGGCCCCGTAAGCGTGAGCGAAGGCGGTATTTCCCAAAACTCCTTGTTCCAGCGCGATGCTCTCGGCACTCCCTATGAAATCCCGATGCATGAAGACTTCGGCACCGCCAAGTTTACATACAACCACAACCTCTACCGCTACAACACCGACGGAATCTACTCCAACTCCATGTGGGAAAACCACAACAACATTTCCGCCTACGGCGTGGGCGACGCTCAGGAAAACCAGGGCGCTCTTATGGGATTCTCCGCATCCGGCGCTCCATGCCGCGCCCGCATCTCTCTGCCCAAGGCTTCTACCGCCGGCTTCAACGACAAGGTGAAATTCCGTCTGAGATACTGGGACTACATGCGCACTCCCGCAATCGACATCTACGCCCGTGAATCCAACGACCAGACCTGGAGAAAGATCCATACCTTCCAGCCCAACAAACCTATCCGTGGCACTTGGGTGGACGGTGAATTCGAACTTCCTCAGGATCTCCACAACAATTCATGGGTGGAATTCGCCATCGAATGCTCCCTTACCGGCGCCGACCTCGAATATCTGGTGATCGACAACTACGAGATCTCTCAGGACGTGGAATACGACCTCAAGGTGAACCCCATCACAGGTCCCTCCTCCATGCTTCTCGGCACTACTCAGAACTACACGTTCTCACTGATGAACGCCGGCTCCATGCGCAACAACGGCAAGCTCCTTATTGACATCACCACGCCCGACGGCGAAGTGATCCAATCCCGCGAAGTAAACATAAGAAACATCAACGGTTTCCAGACAAACGAGTACAAAGTGCCCGTGGAAATCAACGGTGAGTTCGCTCAGTTAAACCGATTCCTGATCCGCGCCACCGCCGTGGCCGACAACGACCAGATCGAGTCAAACAACGTCCGCACCCTTTCCGTCGACATCCAGCAATCGCAGCTCCCCGTGGTATCCTCGCTCAAGGGCGAATTCGGCACCGACGGCAAACCCGAACTCTCATGGCGCAAACCACGCACCACCTACGGTTCGATCTTCGACGTAGAACTCGAAGAGCCCTTCCAGCTTACCGAAAACTTCGGCGACTGGGGCAACTTTGACCTTGACGGACGCGAACCCCTCATCATCGGCGCCAACAACGTTTACCTTAACTGGCCCGGCTACGAGAAGCCTTCCGCATGGACCGTTTTCGACGTTTCCCAGACCGTAATGGCCACCGAAGAAAGAATGCAGCCCCACTCCGGCAAGTATTCTCTCATGGCCCGACCCCTCAACGCTCCGAGCCAGGACGAACAGTATCAGGCGTCCGACTGGCTCGTGTCTCCGGAAGTGAAGGGTGGCACCCAACTCGAATTCTACTACAACACCGTGGCCACCGACCAGAAAGAATTTATCTATCTCTGGATCTCAACCACCGGCAACAAAGTAGACTTCGACAACGCCACCGCCACCGAGTGCGGCGACTTCTTCAGAGTGCGCCCCTTCTCCAAGATCGGTTCCGAGGGTTGGGAACGCGTCACATATACTCTGCCCGCTGAAGCCAAGTACTTCGCTCTTGTTTACAGCTCGTTTGCCACCTCCGGTGCATTTATCGACGACATCAAGTTTACTCCGGCCAAACTCAATGAATGGACTATTGACCATTATTCTTTGTGGCGTAAATATCCCGACTACGTCGATGAGTGCATCGCCGACAACATCACCGATCTCAGCTTTGTTGACTCAGACTTCAACACTGCATACTCCGGAGCCCAGTATTATCTCAAGGCCCACGTGATCAAAGACGGCAGAATGCTCGACGGTCCGAAGTCCAACACCATCACCGTAGGCACCACCGGCGTCTCCTCCGTGCAGTCACTATCCGGCGTATTCGGCGGCAAGGGCTACATTGAATTCGTAGGTCATGAAGGCGACACAGTGAAGGTCTACACTACCGACGGCCGACTCGCAGGCGTATGCGTGCCTTCGTCCTACAGTGAAAAACTGCACTTCGCTCCCGGCATCTACATGGTGACTTCCGGCAACAAGACCTCCAAAGTGCTCGTGAAATAATCCCGTACCGTCCGCAGGAAGCCTTTCTCAAGGCTCCCTGCGAAAGGCAATACCAACAAGAAGCCGCTCCCTACAAACGGAGCGGCTTCTCTTTTTATACTCTTTCTTCGCATTTTTCAACTATTTTGCTTAATTTTGCGAATCAAGACCCTATTTCATATTTTTTTATGGTATAGGGGTCAACACGATTCCATATGTTTGAACTAACCACTTACTATACCGTAGCCGCAATAATGACAGTGCTCGCGGTGATCACCTTTATAGCACTGCTGCGTATCGATGCCCCTTACGGCATGATGTTCAACTCCAAATGGGGCCCCGCAATCAACAATCGTCTGGGATGGGTCTTAATGGAGGCACCGGTGGTGGCAGCCATGATTTTGCTCTGGGCGCTGTCGCCTCGCAGAGCCGAACTCCCGCAGATAGTGATGACATGTATCTTCCTGATTCACTATTTTCAACGCACTTTCATCTTCCCCTTTCTTATGAAAGGCAAAAGCCGTATGCCCGTCATTATCCCTGCCATGGGGGCCGCTTTCAATATAATCAACGCTTATCTGATAGGCGGCTGGTTTTTCTACACGGCTCCGGCGGATTATTACTCAGCGGACTGGCTGTCGAGTCCGCTCTTTATCCTCGGATGCGTGATATTCCTCATAGGTATGGTAATCAACATCCAATCCGACAGCATAATACGCCATCTACGCAAACCCGGCGACACCCGCCACTACATTCCACGCGGAGGCATGTTTCGATTTGTGACTTCCGCCAACTATCTGGGCGAGCTCACTGAGTGGCTCGGATTCGCCATACTCTCCTGGAGCATCGGCGGCGCCGTGTTTTTCATCTGGACCTTCGCCAATCTCGCGCCAAGGGCCCGCACCCTCCACCGCAGGTATTGCTCCGAATTCGGCAACGAATACGCCTCGCTGCATCGTCGCTACCTAATACCGTTTATATGGTGATCCTCTCCTTTTATTATTACTGAAATAATGAACAAAATTTTCACCCCTGCCAACATCGGCCCGGTCACTCTCCGAAACCGCTCCATCCGCTCCGCGGCTTTCGAGGGTATGTGTAAAGACAACAATCCCACCCCCATGCTTGCCGACTACCACCTGAGCGTGGCCCGCGGCGGCATCGGCATGACCACTCTGGCCTACGCCGGAATCAATAGGTCGGCTCTGAGCTTTGAGACCCAGCTTTGGCTGCGCCCGGAGGTAATATCCCCTCTTCGCGACATCACCGACAGCATTCACGCCACCGGGGCCAAGGTGTCGATCCAGCTCGGCCACTGCGGCAACATGACCCATCGCTCCACCGCCGGAGGCACACCCGTGGGTGCTTCCACAGGCTTCAATCTCTACTCCCCCACATTTGTGAGAGGACTTCGGTCCGATGAACTCACCGCCATGGCCCGCGACTTCGGCGATGCAGTGAGAGTGGCCCGCGACGCCGGCTTCGACTGCGTGGAGGTGCACGCCGGCCATGGATATCTTATCTCACAATTTCTTTCACCCTACACCAACCGCCGACGCGACGGCTTCGGCGGCCCGCTCTCCAACCGCATGCGATTCATGCAAATGTGTATGGAAGAGGTGATGAAGGCCGCCGGTTCCGACATGGGTATCCTCGTGAAGACCAATATGCGCGATGGCTTCAAGGGGGGGCTGGAGATCGACGATTGCATCACCGTGGCCCGCGAACTGGAGAATCTCGGCGCTCATGCATTGGTCCTCTCCGGTGGATTTGTGAGCAAGGCGCCAATGTACGTGATGCAGGGGGAGATGCCTATTTATTCCATGACTCACTATATGAAGCAGGCATGGCTTAAGTACGGAGTAAGAATGATGGGACGGTTCATGATCCCCACAGTCCCGTTTCATGAATTGTATTTCCTGAAAGACGCGTTGAAATTTCGCGAAGCCCTCAACGGTCCTCTTGTATACGTAGGTGGTGTGGTCGACGCCAAAGGAGCAGAAAAGGTGCTCGACTCCGGTTTCGATTTCTTCCAGATGGGTCGCGCTCTGGTCAACGAACCCGATTTTATGAACCGCATCAAGGAAGATCCCAACCATCGCTGCGGGTGTGACCACGTGAATTTCTGCATCGCCAGAATGTACTCGGAGCATATGGTGTGTCATAAACATTGCAACGATCTTACAGCACCTCAACTTCGGGAGATTGCGGCCATCAAGGCCCGCCAAAAATGACGAATCCGATTTCGGCCAAGCCGAAATCCATCGGGCTATTCCTTTATAAGACTTATAAATCTTATAAATCTTATTAGACTTATAAATCTTATAAATCTTATAAATCTTGGAAGATCCATAAGCCCTGTGAGTCTTAGGAATTTATTGAATTAAGGAAATGAAAAGAACAAATAAGGATCTGATCGGACGCTGGGCCGTGGTGACCGGTGCCGAGGGTGGCATAGGCTCCGAATTCTGCAAGGCTCTCGCCGCAAGAGGCGCTTCCATCTTAATGATTGGTATTCAGGATGGTCCTCTGGCTAAGGCCTCCGCCGAGATTGCCGCATCTTATCATGTGGACACTTATCCCTTGCGTCTGGATCTTACCGAGCCGGGCGCCGTTGACGCAATCATGAGTTTTCTCGATGAGCATGGCATATCTCCTTATATTCTCATCAACAATGCCGGTATTTTCTCATTCAGACCCGTGCTCGACACTCCGGCAGGCAAACTCAACTGCTTTATCGATCTGCATATGAGGGCAGTGATGGACCTTACCGTGGCTTTCGCCCGAAAAATGACCGATGCCGGAGAAGGCAGAATCCTGAATATGAGTTCGATGTCTTGCTGGATGCCCATGCCCGGCATAGCGTTGTATTCCGCCACCAAAGCCTTTATCCGCGTATTCTCTCGCGCTCTTTATTATGAACTCAAAGGCTCCGGCGTAACCGTGACCGTGGCATGCCCGGGTGGAATCGCCACTGACCTGTTCGGGCTTCCCGACAATCTTAAGCGGCTGGCAGTGCGTATCGGTGCGATTGCAAAGCCCGACTCTTTTGCCAAAAAGGCCGTAAAGAGAATGCTCAAAGGTAAGAAACAGTATATAAACGGCCTGACCAACAGGCTGGCCATTTTCTTCCTGTCGCTGACGCCTACATGCCTGCGCCTTCAGATAAAAAAGCAACTGCTTGACAAAGGAATCACCCGCTGAGCTCCCTATTCTTTTTCCTGCTACGCTGGGATTGCGGGCCTCCCGGCTCGCCTTTTCTGCACACGGAGCTACTGGGATTGCGAGCCTCCCGGCTCGCCTTTTCTGCACACAGAGAAGTCTGAGTGTGCGAGCCCGGAGGCTCGCCTTC
>JAMPGE010000037.1:8591-21201 GCA_023664085.1 Muribaculum sp.
CTTGAGCTGCCTGCGGGCCCGGAGGCTCGCCTTCCTTGAGCTGCCTGCGGGCCCGGAGGCTCGCCTTCCTTGAGCTGCCTGCGGGCCCGCAGGCTATATTACCGCTGAAGCTGATAAAGGGGAAGAGAGGTGGAGCGTTTTATCTCCGACATCACGAAAGTGGATTCCACCGATCCCACCGCATCTATATTGCCGAGCACGTCAAGCACAAGATTGCGATAATAACGCATGTTGGGAGCGCACAGTTTCAACAAGTAGTCAAACTGTCCGGTGACGCTGTAGCATTCCATCACCTCCGGCAGATCACGTATGGATTCGATAAATTCCTTGGCTCCGCTATGGTTCTGCTTGGATAATTTCACATTCACATAGACCGTGAAGCCCATATTGAGTTTCTCGGCATCAAGGATGGCCACATATCTTTTGATGTAGCCTTCATTTTCGAGTCGTTTTATGCGTTCATATACAGGAGTCGTGGAAAGATTCACTTCCTGAGCAAGTTCTTTGGTGGTCAGACGGGAATTGGATTGCAGACACTGCAACAGTTTTATATCAATTTTGTCAAGATTATCCATTTATCTTTATCCTTGTGTTTAAGAATGCAAAATTAATAAAAAAAAATCTACAATATCTTATTTTTTATTAACAAAATTTCAGAATGAGGAAAGAACTTTAATTTAAATGGTAATTTAAATGGTCTTGATCTCTCAAAAATAACTCAGCCGAAGCGGATCGGCATGAAAACTCTTATTTTAGCGACACTATTCCTAATTCCTCTTTCCTAATTCCTTATTGGAATGTCACTAAAATAAGGATTGTCAGAGTTCGCCTCGGAGAGGCGATAATCGTGGTTAACCTCAGGCTTCAGCCTGGGGACCAGCAAGATAAGCAAATTGAGCCTCGAAGAGGCGATGTTGTGAGAACTCTTATTTTAGCGACACTATTCCTAATTCCTCTTTCCTAATTCCTTATTGACAAGCAGATGTTCGGCCACAAACTCTTCTACCGTGTGGGCTATCTCTGCGCGGGTCTCGAGTTGCTCGCTATTGATTGCCACGGATGCCTGAGAGTAAAAGAGAATTCTCTGCGCCATGTGAGCCACGACAAATTCCCTTAATTCATCATCGTTCTTATCCTTTAGCAACGGCCTCTTGCCGGATGCCTGACGCATCCGGCGCAGCGTGCATTCCAGATCGGCCTTTAGCCATACGGTGAGGCCGCGGCTGTTCATATATTCCATATTGGATTGGTGACAGGGAGTGCCGCCTCCGCAGGATATCACCACATCGTTAAACTCGCCCGCTTCGCGAAGCATCCGGCTTTCCATCCGCCGAAATTCGGATTCTCCCTTTTCGGCAAAGATCTCCGGTATCTTCTTGCGGAAACGCTGTTCGATATAGAAGTCCAAATCGATGAATTCCATTCCTAACCTGCGGGCCAGAGCGCGTCCGAATGTGGTTTTGCCGCTGGCCATATATCCCGTGATAAATATCGTCATCTTCCTTCTACTTTAGTGCCCCACAGCAGTTTGCGCCGCAGGGTGGTGAAAAACTGATCCGAAGGATCGCGAAGCGTGGTCACCCGGAAATCCGCCTCCTTCACTTTCAATACAGACCCGCAGGGAAGGGTGAAGGAGTGGCCGTCCACGCTCACTCGGAAGCTGTGCGCCAGCGAAGTGACCGAAGCCTCCACCACCGAACGAATGTCGATCACAATAGGGCGAAGCGTAAGGGTATGAGGAGCGATGGGAGAGAGCACCATATTCCGCAGCTCGGGCTGCATTATGGGGCCGCCCAGACTCAGATTGTAGGCCGTGGAGCCGGTGGGGGTGGAAATCACAAGTCCGTCGGCCTGATAGTCGGCAAGAAATTCACCGTCCACTCTCGCCTCCACACTTATCATTGAGGAAGTGTCTTCTTTAGTAAGCGCCACTTCGTTGAGGGCGTAGGGATAGAAATCGGAGGGCATCCCCTCACATTCAAGGCGAAGCAGGCTGCGGCTCTCTTCAAGCCGCGGGGTTTTGCCCAAAAGAAAGTCGGGGATCCGGCTGAAGTCTGAAATTGAATAACTGGCGAGAAATCCCAAATGGCCGGTATTGAGTCCAAGAATCGGCACTCCGAGCCTGCCGACTCTGCGGGCCGTGCGCAGCAGGGTGCCGTCTCCGCCGATACTTATGGCCACGTCCGGACGAAACCGCCCCAATTCCCCGGCTTCGAAGCCGGAGCATGTGAGAGCTACGCCGCTCCCCCTTTTCACGTATTCTAGGAAGCCGCGCTCCATCCTCACTTCAAGCTCCTCATGCTCAAGAAGATCCACAAAGTCCGCTATCCTCCCGCGATAATCATCCTGAAAATGATTACCGAAGATTGCCACGCGCCTCAGTGGGGTCCTTAACTCATCTACTTCCATCACCTCTTGATTTTGATCAGGAAAATCCATCAACCATCAACTATCAACCATCAACCATCAACCATCAACTATCAACCATCAACTATCAGCCATCAGCCATCAACCATCAACCATCAAATCAGACCGATAGCAATGCCTGAAGTTGCATAAGGCGTTCGCGTGCCATATCCGCATCGGCATATGTGCTGCCCATGGCATCCACCACTTCAAATCCATATCGCTCCAGATGATGCACGCATGCCGAAGGATCGGAATGCGTAACGCGGAGCGTGACAAGAATGTCGCCCTCTTCGCCGGGGCGCGTCCATAGATCCACAAGATTGGCTTCGGCATCCTCCACGGCATGGGCCAGAGAAGTGGCACTGTATTCGGCAGGCGCGCACCTCACCACTATCAGCGAACTGTCATCGCGCGGCGTGATCATCTGTCCGAGTCCGCGCAGCAGCATATCGCGGTCTACCACTCCGAGAGTGGCGGAGCCGTCGCTGACGCCGACCACACCTTCCGGAGTGTCGAGCATGATGGCCAGAAGATCGGGAAGACTCATGTCGGCATGCACCGTGCGCGACGGCAACACCTCCAGATGAAGAGTGCTGTCTGCCACGGGATGCATTATATCTTTTGCCTTTATATTTGTTGTCATGTCTGTCGATTCCTTTTTCTTGCGCCGCTTAGCGATTGATTGTGATCGGCTTTGATGAGTTCTTCCATCCGAAGACGATCTGTTCCGAGGGATTGCTTTTTACGTTTTTTAACGCTAATTTTCCCCGTAATTCATACTTTTTTATTTATTTTGCATTTCAAAAGGATAATTTTACCTTTTTTAATTATAACGCTTTCGCGGCGGCGTTTCTTCCTCCAAAGTTACAAATTTTATGCCAATCTATGAAATCGGATTGAATTTTTAACTTTTATAGAGATTCGCCATCGTTAAAGCTTCTTCCGCGGACTCTGTCAGCGTCCGTTTCATATCATTTTAGACTTCGTATCTCAATATCATGACCAGACTGAGTGTCAATATCAACAAGGTGGCCACTCTGCGCAATGCAAGAGGCGAGAACAATCCCGATGTAGTGAAGTTTGCCAAAGATTGCGAGGCCTTCGGGGCTCAGGGCATCACCGTGCATCCCCGCCCCGACGAACGCCATATCCGCCGCTCCGATGTGGATGAGCTCAAACCTGTGATAACCACAGAATTCAACATCGAAGGCTATCCCGATAAATCGCTGATGGACCTTCTGCTGAGAATTCGCCCCGATCAGGCCACTCTCGTGCCCGATGCCCCTTCCCAACTCACTTCCAATTCCGGTTGGGATGTGGTCAACAATGCCGACACTCTGCGTCCGATCGTAAAGCGGCTCAAAGACGCCGGTATCCGCGTATCCATCTTTGTAGATCCGGATCCTGCCCAGATCAAAGCCGCCGCCGCTGTCGGCGCAGACCGCGTGGAATTGTATACAAAGCCATATGCCGATCTTTATCCTTCGGATCCGCAAGGCGCCGTCGCTCCTTTTATCGTGGCCGCAAAAGCCGCCGCCGATGCCGGACTCGGCCTTAACGCCGGCCACGACCTCAGCCTGCAAAACCTTGCTTTCTTTCACCGAAACATTCCGAATCTCGACGAAGTGAGCATCGGACACGCCCTGATATGCGATGCCCTGTATCTCGGCATCGAACGTACAATCCAAGGATATCTCGATTGCCTGCATGGCTGAGATCCTCTCTCTTAGTATCCTGTACATAAACTTTTCTTTTTCTTTGAATATGAATCTTTGGAACCTTATAATCGACGGCGGATATATCATGATCCCCCTCGCCGTGCTCCTGCTCATAGCGATTTACATATTCACCGAAAGGTGCATTGTGATCAACCGCGCTCTCAAACGCGACGATTCCTTCATGAAGCGCATTCGCGACTACGTGTTTGAAGGCGACATCGACAGTGCGCTTTCGCTGTGCAAGCGCACCGACACTCCCTATTCCCGCATGATCCTTAAAGGTATACTGCGCATCGGGCGCCCCACTTCCGACGTGCTTACAGCCATCGAAAACGCCGGCAATCTCGAGCTTGCCAATCTCGGCAAAGGGATGACATGGCTATCCACCACTGCCGCCGGCGCCCCTATGCTCGGCTTCCTCGGCACCGTAGTGGGTATGATCGAAGCTTTCTACGCCCTTTCACAAGCCGGAAGCGCCGCCAACGTGACACTGCTCTCCGGCGGTATTTACCAGGCCCTCGTCACTACCGTGGCAGGTCTTGTGGTAGGTGTGATAGCCCTCTTTGCCTACAACTACCTTTCCGGCAGAATCAACCGCGTGGCCAATTCCATGGAGGCCAAGACCATGGAGTTTATGGATCTTCTCAACGAACCCTCCATCTGATCCGGCGATATGGCTCTTAAACGCAACAATCCTCCTTTGGCCATGTTTTCGATGGCTTCTCTCACAGATATTATTTTTCTGCTGCTAATCTTCTTCATGGTCACTTCCACGGTGATTCAACCCACCGCCCTCGACGTAAACCTTCCGCAAAGCGACGTCCAGACCCAACTCAAACCCGTCACGGAAGTTTACGTGGATTCCATCGGTGCATTCTCTATAGTGGAAAACCGCCTTGATTCCGCAGGTGCCGGTGCTGACCTTCACGCCAACATCCCGGAGACCGAACTCGCCGACCGACTCATGACCATCAGCCAGTCCGACTCGCTGCGGGCCGTGGCCATTTACGCCGATGAATCGGTACCCTACGGGAAAGTGGTGCAGGTGCTCAATATGGCAAACCGTTACAATCTGCGTTCCGTGCTGGCCACCCGCCCCGACAACGCCCCTCAACGTTAGTTCCCCTACATAAGCATGTGCCGAATTTAATTTCTGAAGTATCTTCCAAAAAAAACGTAAATACACTTCGGATTGTCGGCCAAAATTTTAAATTCTAAATTTTAAGTTCTAAATTCCAAATTTTAAATTCTAAATTCTAAATTCTAAATTTATCCATGACCTCCCGGGAAAAGAAAGATAAAATCATAGCCGCCGCCGTGACCTTCACGGTGGCTCTCGCGGTTTTGCTCATTCTTTTCTTCTCTTATATGCCCGACGAAAGCCCCCTCGCCGAAGCATCCATCCCCGAGCCCGCGGCATTGGATGTAACCTACATTGAACCCGAACTCGACCTCTCGTCTCCGGGAGAGACGGAAGCCGAGGAGCCGGCCGACGATGCCCCTCAGCCTCCCGGAGAACCGGAGCCTTTGCCCGTGGTCTCCAACGAACGCATCGAGCCGGGACCTTCTCCCACACCCGCTCCGGTATCCGAACCCAAAACCACTCAAAAACGTCCCTCTCCCGTCAAGGAGACCCCTAATAGTAATTCCGAAGCCGAGAAAAAGAAAATTTCAGGCGACATGGCCGGTAAGTTTTCAAAAAACGGTGCCGTAGCCGGCAAAAACGCTTCGGTCAACGGTCAGGGCAAAGTGAATGCCAAAGGTAGCCTCAGCGGCAGAAAATTCAACGGCTGCCCCACTTCTGCAGTTGCTGTGAAAACCACTGTCTCAATAAAAGTGAACGTCACCGTAGGCTGGGATGGAAAAGTGAAGTCCGCCAAGGCGGTAACTGGTCCTTCCGACTACCGCGCCATTTGCGAGCGCTGGGCCCGCGGCGCTTCCTGGTCTGAAAAGAAAGGAGCTCCCGACGCCAAAGGCTCCATCACTTTCACCATCACTCCCCGCCTCTAAGCCCCATGGATCAATCTGGTCCGCAGGGCCCGGATTCCTTCTGACTCTACAGACCCGCCGGCCCCGATTGGCCCATATGGTCCGTCAGGCATATATTATTTCTCTCCCTCAGATTAATATTTTTATTTTTTAGTCATGAACAGCTCCGATCTTACAAAAGGCACAAAGTGCAAACTTAAGGTGGTGCCCGAAAAATCCACCGGAAATTATTTCACCGTCATCACCGACGATGGCGAAGATTTTCAGTTACCTAAAATCAAATTTCAGAAGGAACGGGATTATATCCCCGATTTTCTCGACATTTATGTGAAAGATGCCCGCGACGGCTATATTAACCTCCGGCAGGATCTTTCCGTTATTATTCCTCTTTTTTATCAGGCCGGCAAAGAATACAATTTCACCATCCGGGGCAGACGGCCAGGTTCGAATCCCGGTTATGAAGTGGAAGACAACAACGGTCTTTTCTTTACTCTCCCCGACGCTCCGGCCGCCATGCAGAAAGGTCGTCAGGTGAAGTGCCGCGTAGTAAAGATCCACGGTTCGTTCGTGCTTTTGAAATACGCCGGGCAGCTCGCCCGCGAGATGAAGATTCCCTTTCGATCCATCGATGATTGGCTCGAAGACGTTAACGCTTCCAATTTAAAACCCATCATTACTTCTTTTCTACGCAATAATCCGGACTTCGCAAATGCAATGTCAAGGCTCGATAACGGCAAGTCCGACTGGATCATTGCAGTTATCTCCACCTTCTGGAACAATATCACGTCTTATCTGACCAACGCCCGAAATTCCGACAACGAACAGTCCGATGCATCTCACCGCGCGGGAAGCCGCCTTATCGAGATGATCAAAGTCTGCGCCGACATTTGCCTGCTGATCATTGAAGGTTCGGATTTCCTCAAGGAATGCAATCCCGAGCAGCGGCAGGAGATGCAGCAGCGCCTGTCGGGCTACATCGAGGCTTTCCGACAAATCTCCGCCGCCGCAAGCCTTATCGCCGACGGGAAGGAGGAGGAGTTTATCGACAATATCCTCAACAATCTCAAGCAGGCAGGCTACCTGTATCATCCCATGAAGCAGTTCAGAATCATGATGACCATCCTGCGCCTGCGCCCCGAACTCATCAGCGACAACAAGGAGTCCGGACTCACGTCCCGCATCACGGCCCTGTTTGAAGCCCTCCATTCCTGGCCCGTGGCCAACTGGCGGCGAGAGCCTTTCCGCTCCGCCCTGGTGGAGCAGCTCGAAATCTTCATCTCCGAAAACGCCGGGCAGGCCGAGGCCATGAGCGCCGGTGCAGACGGCTCCGACAACCGTGAACTCATCCGAATTATCCGCGCCATTGCCATACAGTCGATTCTCGCCAAGCAGTCCGATCCCATCAACCTTACTTACAACAAGACTCTGCTCTACCGGTTCCTATCCTATCTGCGCGCGGAGGATGTGGAGCCCCTTCTATATAAGGCCGTAGGTGCAATCCTTGGCAATAACTACTCCTCCGACTTTTACTGGGACGACACTTACCGCATTCAGCTCCTGCAGGAGAAGGCTTCGCATTATTCCGACAATATCGACGATCTGCGCACCCTCAGCAAAGTCTTCTCCACCGGACAGGTCGACGTGGAGATGCGCCCCCACGAACTGCTGATCCGCGCCCGCTTCGCCGATGAGGAGAATTCCGTGCTCCCCAACAATACCATCTCATGGATGAACCCGCGGATCCTCCTTCGCGACAGAGTGAAGACCCCCGCGGCCTCACGCAAAAACGATCTCAATGCTTTCCGCAACATGTGGGCCGACATTGAGAAGAGCATCTTCAACCCTACGGAGGTTAATTCAACGGCCGTTATCCGCAAGACCCTTCCCGAAGACGGCGACGACGTGGAAATCATCATCGACGACATTACGGTGGATACGGAAAACCAACGGTTGCGCTTCCACTGCAAGATCGTTGACGACTATTTCTACGGTTCCGGCTGGCTCAATGCCACCCACGAAGACTTCCTGCCATGGCTGGACTATTCCGATTATCCCGCCAACTACGACGGAAATCTTGAGATCTTCCGCGCCGAAAACGGCTCTTTCCTTCGCTTCCCCGCTAAAGTGATGAATCTCGGCCCCGCATCCGGCAACAATATCCGCTTTGTGATGAAAAAACACATCGAGGATTTCCTGGCCGAACTCCCGGCCACCGGCGAAGTCTCCCACGCCGTGATCAGAAACATCCTGATTCCTGCCGAGTCCGAACGCAAACGCGGATTTTATCCTCACTATCTATGCCTTTCGGACCGCGGATACTCCGTGAAAGTACCTATCGAAGACACCTCCAAAACGCTTCCCAGAGGCACTCACGTCCACGTGCGCTATCTCGAACTCGAACACCGCAGCAATGCCAACCAACCCCGGTTTATGAAAGGCGAGTTCACCAAAATCGTGGATGGCCCGAGCAACTACGGTAAAACCATGCCTCTCCGCAATCTTCTCGCCGAATTGGGAATCCCCGATGAATCCACCTCTAATGATGACGAAAACATGGAGGTGATCGAGGCCCAGGAAGTGATGAGTCGCGAAGAGCTCCTGCAGCTTATTCTTATGCTTCAGCGGCGCGCTTACGCCGAAAAGGAGTATATCCGGGCATTCAATTATCTGGGCCTCGGCGCTCTGCTGGCCAGAATCATTGAAGACGACGGCCTCTACGATGAGATGAAGACTCATCAGGATCTGCTCATGCTCCTTCAGTATTATGCGCGCAACAAACACGTGGACGTGGAGCAGCTCGAGACCCTGCGCCCCAAAGTGGCCGGCCACGCCATGCTCTCCAAACTATTCCACAAACTTGAAATCGTGGGATCTATCGCCCGCCCGGACACCAACCTACAACTCTGGGAAATCTCCAACAACGGCGACGAGTCCGAGAAGCGACTCGCTTCTCTTGTGCTTTCCTACAACCTGCTCCCTCCCGACGGCTTCTCCGATAGCCACACGGAACTGCTGAAGCAGATTTCCGCAATGCTCAACGTGAACAGCGCCGAAGTGAAACTCAAATATTACGGTGAGGAAGACCAATATGTGGAATTCAAGTCGAGTCTTATCTTCACTAATAAGGAGAAGGACCACATGCAGCCCAAACCCGAAGAGCAGATGCATGAGATCCTTGAGATAATCTGCGGATTCCTCAACAGTATGGGCGGAAAACTTTTTATCGGTGTCAATGACCTTGGATACGAGGCCGGCCTTGAGCAGGACCGCAGCTATCGACGATGGAAGAAGAAGAAAGATTCAATCGACAGCATGATCCTCGAACTCGAAAGGGCCATTCTTCTCAAATATCCCGAGAACGTCAGAAACGCGGTGAGACTTTCCTCAGATCCCGAATCGTCGAAAGGCGTGATTATCGTAGAGGTGGATCCCGTTCGCTCTCCGGTGGCTCTCGACGGCACGTATTGGGTGAGGAACAGCAGTTCCACCCGCCCGCGTATCGGCGCTGATCTCACCAGCTTCCTCCAGAACCGTGCGGAAAACTATGACAAATGGCGCGACAAGCTTCGCCGCGACGCCGCTCTCAACGCCGCCGACAACGCCGCCGAGGCAGCCCCGTCTTCAACCGGCGCTGCCGATACCTCCGCGACTGCCAATGATGACGGCTCCTCTCCTGCTATCGGTGAAGACTTCAACTCCGCCAAGCAGCCCGCTGCCGACATCAATCTCATCCCCAAGGCCGCGTCCGGACGCCACCGCAACAATGCCCTTCATGAATACGATCCCGGGTTCGTACACCCGGCTTTCTACGTTCATTTCAACGCCGACGGCCTGTGCTATATCGCTCACGAGGATCAATACAATGAATATGATCCCGACAAACTCCTCGTGCTTGCCGTGACCGAACAGGAAACTTCACGCTTCCTCATCCTCTCGTATGCCGACGGCTCTGTATGCCGTATTCCCGTCAAAGACGTTCTCGAGGCTGATTCCTCATATCTGTGCAACGAAAGCGGCCGTCTCATCTATGCCGACATCGCCACGGACCGCGACTATCTGCTCTCTTACGTAAAATCCCCCTCCGGCCTTTTCTACGCCAGAGTGGACCGCGTGGCAGATCTGGCGGAATGCCATACTCTCAGAGGAAAAGGAAAACCCCTTTCCGACACCCCCTACGAGATTGTGGCCCAGGATATCCTTTCCGAGCAGCAGGTGATGAACTATCATGAGAAAAGTCTCGAGCTCTCGCCGCGCACTCTCGGCTTCCAGCTCAAGCTCAAAGACAAAAGCGAATACCAGGAAGCAATAGAAGCCGACCTGAAAACCATCTTCCCCGACAAATAAGAGGGAAGTGGGAAGTGGGAAGAGGGAAGTGGGAAGAGAGGGAGAGAGGGAGAGAGGGAAGAGAGGAAAGAGAGGAAAGAGAGGAAAGAGAGGAAAGAGATTGTGAGAGGGAGAGAAAGCCCCATCAGCCCCATCAGCCCCATTAGGCCCATCAGCCCCATCAGGCCCATCAGCCCCATCAGCCCCATTAGCCCCATCAGCCCCATTAGCCCCATCAGCCCCATCAGCCCCATCAGCCCCATCAACTAAATTTTCGGCTTCCTCAACAATCATTCCATATTGGTGTTATAGTAGTATGAGGATGATTTTTCCTTTTCACGATTATATTTACCATTATGAAATCTCCACTCAAAATTTGCCTGTGCGCTCTCGCACTGCTGGCCGTGCCATGCATGATATGGGCCAAGCCCAAAAAGAAATCCGTTCAACTCCCTCCAGCCTCCGCACCCGCTCCCGAATGGATACAGGATGCCGTGATATATGAAGTAAATCTCCGTCAGGGCACTCCCGAACGTAATCTTCGCGGCATGCAGAAACAATTGCCGCGGCTCAAAGATCTGGGCGTCGACGTGTTGTGGCTTATGCCAATCCATCCCATCAGCGAGAAAAACCGTAAGGGCTCTCTCGGCTCTTATTACGCAGTGAAGGATTACAAAGCAGTCAATCCTGAGTTCGGCACTCTCGAGGATCTCAAAGAATTTGTGAGAACAGCACACTCCCTCGGCATGAAAGTCATTCTCGACGAAGTCTGCAACCACACCGGCGCCGACAATATCTGGGTAACCCAGCATCCAGAATACTATGCCCGCGACAAGAAAGGCAACTTCATCAGCCCTTACGACTGGACCGACGTCTACAAACTCGATTACTCCAAACCCGAGACTCGCGCCGCTATGACCGATGCCCTTAAGTTTTGGATTGAAGAAGCCGATATCGATGGTTATCGTTGCGACGTGGCCGGTGAGGTTCCCACCGATTATTGGAATGAAGCCACAGCCCAGCTGCGTGCCGTAAAACCTGTTTTCATGCTCGCCGAAGCTTCCAAACCCGAACTCCTCGTATCGGCTTTCAACGCCGACTATGCGTGGCCTATGAAAGATCTGTTCAATGCCATCGCCGCTTCAAAAGGCGTAAACAAATGGGCCGTCGACAAGCAGCAGAATCTTCCCGCAGCCGTCGGTTCCGACATCTTTGCCCTTATCAAAAAGCAGGAGAAGGAATATCCCGCCGGATCTATCCATATGAATATGGTCACTAATCATGACCTGAATTCCTGGGAAGGCACCGAATTCGATAGATACGGCAATGCTATGGGCACTTTTGCCGTGCTCGCATATACGCTGCCCGGTATCCCTATGCTTTACACCGGTCAGGAAGTAGGATTTAACCATGCCTTCGAATTCTTCGAACTGGATTCCGTCACCCCGGATTATACACCCAACGCTTTCACCTCTTTCTATGAGATGCTCAACGCGCTCAAGCATAACCACCCGGCTCTCAACGCCAATAATCCCGAAGGGGAAATGACTCAGTGGCAAACCATTAATCCGGATGTAGTGGCCTTCACACGCACCGCGCCTCACGACAAGGTGACGGTAGTGGCAAACCTCAGCAACGACGACACCCAGATCACTTTCCCTGATCTTTCTCCTAACGTAGACTCCATGGTCAACTACTTCACCGGTGCTCCGGCCGAACTTCCAACCCACCTCGGACCATGGGAATACGCAGTAATCGTCACTCCATAAATAAAGATGGAGTTTCTCCATCTTTATTGTTGATGGTTGATAGCTGACAATTGATAGTTGATGGTTGATAGTTGATAGTTGATGGCTGACAGTTGATGGCTGATAGTTGATGGCTGACAGTTGATGGCTGACAGTTGATGGCTGATAGTTGATGGCTGACAGTTGATGGCTGACAGTTGATGGTTGATAGCTGATGGCTGAGGGTTTAGGTTGATATTTAACCGTCTATGCATAAAGCAAACGCCAACCATACTCCATCCTCCCTCAACCATCAACCATCAACTATCAACCATCAACCATCAACTATCAACCATCAACCATCAACCATCAACCATCAACCATCAACCATCAACCATCAACTATCAACCATCAACCATCAACCATCAACCATCAACCATCAAC
>JAMPGE010000038.1 GCA_023664085.1 Muribaculum sp.
ATATACAAATATGTCAATCAAAAAATTACAAAAATTTATCTGTCAAACATCCGATTCCAAGTCGAGCGCAGGAGGGCGCATTCAAAAATTTGCATAGTTCGGATTTGCATAGTTCGGAAAAAATACTTACCTTTGCGGTGTGGAAAAATTTGGCTGCTTGCAACCACAATAAAAAATGCTAAAACTGCACAACTTGCCGGGTATCTTGATGCTTCCCGGCCTACAGTTTTGGCATTCCTTCCACGGAATGTCTTTTTTTATTTAGAAATATTATGAATCACTTTTTTACATCGGAATCCGTTTCCGAGGGCCATCCCGATAAGGTGGCCGATTGCATCTCCGATACTTTGCTTGATGAGTTTTTGGCCCGGGATCCTCAAAGCCACGTAGCCATCGAGACACTGTGTACCACAGGCCAGGTAATGGTGGCCGGTGAGGTGAAATCCGAGGCATATGTGGATATCCCGGATACAGTGCGCAAGGTTATCAATGAAATAGGATATAACCGCGGAGCCTACCGATTCGACGGGGATTCCTGCGGAGTATTGTCTGCAGTGCACGAGCAGAGCGCGGACATAGACCGCGGTGTAGACCGTCAAGAGGACGGCAACGTAAGCGCCGAGGATCTTCAGGGCGCCGGCGATCAGGGTATGATGTTTGGTTATGCCGTGAATGAAACGGAAAACTTTATGCCTCTCACACTCGACTTGTCGCATCTTATATTGCGCGAACTTGCCGACATCCGCCGCGAAGGCAAAGAGATGGCATATATGCGTAAGGGAGTGTTGAAGACATATCTTCGTCCCGACGCCAAAAGTCAGGTCACTGTGGAATACGATGAAGATAATCGTCCGGTGCGTATCAATACAATCGTGGTATCCACGCAGCACGACGAGTTTGTGCCTCCTCTGGAGGATTCCGACGCCGCCCGCGCCGCCGCCGACAAAGTTATGCTTGAGACGATACGTAAGGACGTGAAGGAAGTGTTGCTACCACGCGTCATCGCAAAGTTGCCCGAAAATATCCGCGCGCTTTTTGATGACCGACTGATATTGCACGTAAACCCCACAGGGAAGTTCGTGTTAGGCGGCCCGCATGCCGATACCGGACTGACCGGCAGAAAGATCATAGTCGATACCTATGGAGGCCGTGGCGCACATGGCGGAGGTGCCTTCTCAGGCAAGGATCCTTCCAAGGTGGACCGCAGCGCGGCCTATGCATGCCGTTGGATAGCAAAGAATCTCGTGGCCGCGGGAGTGGCCGATGAAGTGCTTGTGCAGGTAGCCTACGCGATCGGTGTGGCCAAGCCCGTAAGTCTCTATATCAATACATTCGGCACATCAAAGGTGAACCTCACCGATGCAGAGATCGCCGATAAGGTCTCCACGCTGTTTGATTTGCGGCCCAAAGCAATCGAAGAGCAACTCAAGCTTCGCAATCCAATTTATAAGGAGACATCCTCTTACGGCCATATGGGACGCCAGCCCAAAGTGGTGAAGAAGGTTTTTGAAAACAGATATGAAAAGGGTAATCCGGTGGAGAAGGAAGTGGAACTCTTCACCTGGGAGAAACTCGACAGGGTAGAGGATATCCGCAAAGCCTTCAAGCTATAGACCCTTAACCCCCGATGAAGTTGTCTTAACTCATTTGCGAAAGTTAAGACAACTTCAATAAAAGTTAAGACAACTTCAATAAAAGTTAGGACAACTTCAATAAAAGTTAAGACAACTTCAATAAATGTGAAAAATCAATTTTCGGAGAGCGAAAATTGATTTTTTGTTTTAAAATAAAGAAAAAAAATCTTATCTTTGCGCGATAAAGTGTTTTCCCACAGAGGGGCTTAAGATAAATATATCCCGATGTGAGAACTAATCGACATTGTAAACGTAATATTATCAGCTATATAGAATGGCAACACTTGAGAAAATCAGGAAAAGATCAGTTCTTCTCCTAATTGTAATCGCCGTGGCCCTTTTGGCATTTATCCTGGGCGACGCTATCTCCAATGGCCGCAATCTTTTCGGCAACGGCACCACCGTGGCCAAGATTGGCGGTGACAAAATCGACATTACCGAGTATACCAACAAGCGCGAAGAGCTCAACCAGCAGCTTGAGGAGGCCCGCAAGGCCAATCCCAACAATCCTCAGTTGCCGGATGCGCAGGCCCTTTCCCAGATGGCTTTGGAGCAACTCGTGGCAGAGCATCTTCTCAATGATGCTGTGGAGAAAATGGGTATTAAGCCCTCTGCCGGAATCCTCCGTTTCTTCATGCTTGAGTCTCCACAGATGATGCCCGAGCTCGAAAACCTCGTGCGCGGTCTTCAGAATCTGAACGTGAACGCAGCAAATGCCCAGCAGGCCTACGATATTATTTTCTCCCCCCAGAAATACAACCTTACGGAAAATCAGGTGGCTCCCTTCCAGCGCCAGTGGCTCGCTATCGAGGGTAAATATAAGAATGAAATTGCCAAAATGACTTATGCCGGACTGCTCCAGAAGTCGTTTAAGGCCAATAATCTTGACAAAAAAGCTCTCTATGAAGATGCGGTGGCCACTACTTCCGTCCTTATAGCCACCGCACCCTACGGACAGCTCGACGAGAAGACTTATCCCGTAAGCCAGGCTGAACTCGAGAAGGCATATAAGGAAGGCCGCAACCGCTTCAAGGTGGAGGAAACCACCAAGGATGCCTACGTGATTGCCTTCCCCGTGGCTCCGTCTCAGAGCGATCTGGCCGCCGCCACTGCTCTTTCGCAGAAGGCTGCCAAGCAATTGGCAGGCGGACAGCTCTCGAAAGACCTTAAGAAGGAAGGTCTTTCCGTAGTGCGCAAAGAGAGCCGCGCCTCCGACCTTCGTCCCGGCGCCCTCAAGGATTTTCTCACTACAGCTGCCCCGGATACGGTGAAGATTGTAGAAAGCAATATTCAGGGCTTCAAGGTAGTGAAAATGGGCCGCCGCTACTCGGCGCTTGACTCTATCAACGTACGCATCGTGCAGGTGCAGGGTCAAGGCCTGCCTGCCAAGGTACTTGCCAGGCTGAACGCCGGACTTTCCGCCGACTCGATTTCGACTGTGTTCTCAGCCGACAGCGTGATGGCAGCTCCCGCACAGTGGATACCTCTTTACACTGCCGAGGGTAAGACTCAGACAGGTCTGCAGGAATCACAGCTCGACTCGCTGCTTAATTCCAACGGCTACATCATCCTCAACCAGCAGGCCGAGGGTGCGGTACTGGCCAAAGTCACTGAACGCGGCACTCCCAAGGAAATCGTAGAATATGAAGAGATAGATTATGCCATTCAGCCTTCTTCGAAGACAATAGATGACGCACGTGCCAAGTTTGAGAAGTTCCTGGCAGCCAACAATACTCCCTCCAAGTTTAAGGCAAATGCCGAAAAAGAGGGCTATCAGGCAATGGATCTTCAGTTCTCACAATCCGTGCCGGCCATACAGCGCAGCTACAACAGCTTCTATCCCGAATCCCGTCAGGTGGTACGCTGGATCATGATCGACGGTAAGCCCGGTGACGTAAGTCATATCTATGAGGCCAAAGACGATAACACCCCCATACTCTATGCAGCTGCCGTAAGCGCCGAATACGATGACTACGCACCCTTGAGCAACGAGCAGGTGAAGGCATATTTCACCGATAAGGTGCGCCGTTCGAAGGCCGGTGACAAGATGGTGGCCCAGTATCAGAAACTCGGCAACATCGATGCCGTGGCCCGCGCAATGGGCGTAACTCCCCGAGAAGTAGCCGACATGCGCTTCGGACGCAATATGGCAGTGCAGGATCCGGCCGTGATCGGCAAGATCGCCGGCACCAATGCTTCCAACAAGCTTATGGTGCTTAAAGGTGAAGACGGCGTGCACGCTGTGATCATCAAGGGCAAGAAGAAAGAAAACTTCCCCTATAATGAGGCTGAATACGAAAATCAGTTTATGAACATGGTGCCCAGAGACTTCACCAAGATCCTCAAAGGCACTAAGAAATTCGAAAACAATTCCTACAAGTTTGAGGCCGGCGAATAATCAACGGTCCAAGGCCTGCCTAAGGAGTGATACTTTCATTGATAGGCAGGGGTTGACATAAACCAGACATATACAGAGAGAGGGTGGGTCGGAAACAGACACACCCTCTTTTTATCGAAAAGCAAAAATGAACAATATTCTGATAGGAATGAATCTTGAGGAGCTGCAGAGCGTGGCTCTGAAAGGAGGAATGCCCAAATTTGTGGGCAAGCAGCTTGCCGATTGGATTTATGGCAAAAAGGTGACGGAATTTTCCCAGATGGTGAATATATCCAAGGCCAACAGGGCATGGCTTGAACAAAATTACTCCATAGGAAGGATAGCCCCGGCAAAGATGGCCCGCAGCACGGACGGCACGGTGAAATATCTGTTTAGCTATGGGGAAGGCAAACTGATAGAATCCGTATATATTCCGGATCACGACAGAGCCACTCTTTGCGTGAGCTCGCAAGCGGGCTGCAAGATGAATTGCTATTTTTGCGCCACCGGCAGAATGGGATTCAAGGCTCAGCTTTCAAGCGCGCAGATTATAAACCAGATATTGAGTATCCCTCCGGCTCCCCAAAAGGGACAGGCCCCGATGACTCCGCTTACGAATATAGTATTCATGGGGATGGGGGAACCTCTGGACAATTATGAGGCCGTGAAGAGAGTGATCGACATCCTGACAGCTCCGTGGGGACTTGCATGGAGTCCGAAACGCATCACTGTCTCTACGGTGGGGAAATTGCCTGAACTCAAGGATCTTCTTGAGCAGACTTCGGTGCATGTGGCGTTAAGCGTACACACGCCCGACCAGCAGCAACGCTCGGAAATGATGCCGGCCCAGAAGGCCTTTCCTTTGCAGAGCGTGATGCAGCTTCTGGGTAGCTATGACTTCTCGGGTCAGCGTCGGCTATCGTTGGAGTACATAATGTGGCGCGGAGTGAACGATGATATGGATCACGCCCGCCAGCTTGTGAGAATCATCGGCAATGTGCCCTGTCGGGTCAACTTGATTCGTTTTCACAAGGTGGAAGGAGTTGATTTGTCGCCATGCTCGGAAGAGAGGATGTTGATGTTCAGAAACTTCCTTAACTCGAGGGGAATCACGGCTACCATAAGGGCATCGCGCGGAGAGGATATTCTGGCGGCCTGCGGTATGCTTTCCACCAAAGAAAGTAAATGAAGATCAATCACGCCGTCCCTGAAGTTAAATTATTTATGATACGGACTCTGAATCATAAAAAATGTGATATGGAGTCCGGAGGAAGTGGGGCTGAGGGCCTCGTGTTGTAATAAATAAAAAAAATCGTTAATTTTGGGGTGTTTTTCCAATAAGAAGGAGGAGCACCCTAAAAATATGTCTAAACTATTGCGCGTAGGTATCACTCAAGGTGATATTAATGGCGTTGGCTATGAGGTAATATTCAAAGCCTTGGCGGATGCCGAAATACTTGAACTTATCACCCCGGTGGTGTTCGGCTCGAGCGGGATAGCCGCTGAAACCATCAAAAATCTTTCATTGCAGGGCATACATTTTACACCTGTGGAAAGTGTGAAGGACGTGGCCGACGGAAGGATCAACGTGGTGGATGTATGCGTCGGTAAACTTATTCCCACCCCCGGCATACCGTCGGAAGCGGGAGGAGTAGCCGCCTTGAAAGCACTTGAGGCCTCGGTGGAAGCACTCAACGAAGGAGAGATAGATGTACTCGTCACCGCGCCAATTGATAAAAATACCATTCACTCCGAGGAATTTCAATTCCCCGGCCACACCGAATATCTCGCGTCGAAATTCTCCGCCGATGACGAACGGCCCCTTATGATTCTTTTTGCCGACAGGTTGCGTGTGGCTCTGGTCACCACGCATCTTCCCATATCGGAGGTGGCTCAGCATATCACAGAGGAAAACGTCGAAGCGTCCATACGTGATTTTGATGCCGCGTTGAGACGTGACTTTCTTTGTGAGCGACCTCTTATCGCGGTTTTGGGTCTTAACCCCCATTGCGGAGATGGAGGCTTGATAGGCGATGAGGAACAGACGGCGATTATTCCGGCAATCGAGGCGGTGAAGAAGGACGGGATACTTGCCTTCGGCCCCTTTCCCGCGGATGGATTTTTTGCCGCGGGCAATTACAATAAATTCGATGGAGTTCTGGCAATGTATCACGATCAAGGCTTGGCGCCATTCAAGGCAATCGCCGGCCAGAGAGGAGTCAATTTCACGGCCGGACTTGAAATAGTGAGGACGTCGCCCGATCACGGCACTGCCTACGATCTGGCGGGAAAAAACATAGCGGATCCGTCTTCTATGCGAGAGGCCATCTACAGGGCCGTCGACATCTATCGCGCCAGAGCAATGTATGAGGAGGCAATAGAGGATCCATTGCCTGTAGAGACTCCCTCCACCTCTAAAAATGATAAATCAGAGCGCTGAATCATACAATGAAGTTCAGGCTACTTCAATAGGATAGAGCGGAACCTTTAACAAAGACATTACCTTATGCATTTCGGAATAATAGCTGCCGGCGAGGGATCGCGACTGGCCTCGGAAGGGGCATCGAAGCCGAAACCCCTGATTGAGCTCGACGGCCAGCCGATGATAGAGCGGCTGATACGTATTTTTGACCGTTGCGGCGCTGAAAGTATCAGTGTGGTGATCAACGACCGTATGCCGGAGGTGAGGAGTTTTCTGGATAACCTCCGGAAGAGTCTTGACATTCCGTTGAATGTAATCGTGAAGACCACACCGTCGTCGATGCATACTTTTGCCGAACTTGCTTCCGCCATGCGCGGCAAAGGGAGATTTGTGGCCACTACTGTCGATACAGTGTTTCGAGAGGAGGATTTCAGAAAGTATATATCAGAGTTTGAGCAATCGGGTCCGGAAGTGGACGGAATGATGGCCGTGACGGATTATATCGATGATGAAAAGCCTCTGTATGTGGCGGTGTCTAATGATTTCGACATACTTGCCTTCCTCGACACTCCCGACCTGGGATGTGAATACGTGTCGGGAGGAATTTACGGTCTTGACGGCACGGCAGTGGAAATTCTCGATGACTGTATGGCACAGGGAGTGAGCCGAATGCGTAATTTTCAGAGAGCTTTGGTGGCTTCGGGGCTAAATCTCAAAGCCTTCCCGATGGGAAAGATTATCGATGTGGACCATATGGGAGATATACCGAAGGCCGAACAAATACTACACGACGATGCCAAGTATTAAGATAGCGGGAGTGACTCGCGACAGTGCCTATTCCCCCAACCATATAGGCAATGACTTCGCCATTTTCGACGCCACGGCCGATCAGCTGCGCCGACGCGGCTGCGACGTGAGGATCTATACCGAGAAGCAGTTTCAGGAAATGGACATTGAGGAGGATATAATCCTCAATATGTGCAGAGAATGGGATTCCATCCATAAACTTCAGTATCTTGAGAGCAAAAAGGGAAAGCTTGTGATCAACTCGGGCTACGGAATAGAGAACTGCACGCGAGAGATAATGACCCGTTTGCTTCAAGGCAACAATATACCGTATCCCGATACGGTGATAGTAGATACCAACGAAGACGTGACGCAGGCTCTGGAACGTGCGGGGCTGACGTCGGTGTGGATAAAGCGTGGCGACTTTCATGCCATGCATAAGGAAGACGTGACATATTGTCGTCATCCGCAGGAAACACAGGAGACACTCCATGAGTATTATTATCGCGGTATAAAACGGGCCGTAATCAACAAGCACCTCAAAGGCGATCTGGTAAAATTCTACGGAGTGTCGGGCCAGCCGTTTTTCTACTGGTTTTATCCTTTTGACGAAGGATATTCCAAATACGGCTGGGAAGAGGTGAACGGACTGAGCCATGATCTCAAATTTTCGGTGGACTATCTGAAGGAGATATGTCAGAAGGCATCGGATGTGCTTGAAGTAAAGGTATATGGAGGAGATTGCATTGTAGATGAGGACGGCTCGGTAAGAATCATAGATTTCAACGATTGGCCTTCGTTTGCCCCATGTAGAAAGGAGGCTTCCCTGTGGATAGCCAAGGGTGTGTTGGCTTCGATACGTGAATGGCGCAATCGTTAAGATCCCCCTCTCATAAATTTTTATGATGCGGACTCTAATATCAGGGCTCAAAGTATGGGAAAATTACAGGAATTAAAGCAGGAATATAAGAAGACTTTGAAGTCGGAGGATACCGAGGAGACGTTTGATCTGATCTTTTACAGGCCTATCGGATTTGTATGGGCCGTGATAGCACGAAAACTCGGCATATCGCCCAATGCAATCACCATAGCATCCATAATTCTCGGAATAGGAGCCGGAATATGCTTCTATTTTAATGATTTCTGGATAAATCTTGGAGGAATGCTGCTTCTGATGTGGGCGGATTCTTTCGATAGTGCCGACGGTCAGTTGGCCAGAATGACGCATCGGTATTCCCGCATTGGCCGCATACTCGACGGCCTTAGCGGCGATATCTGGTTCGTGACGATATATGCCGCGATTTGTCTTCGTGAAAACGTCACGTCCGAATTCTTCATGGCCCATCATTGGGTGATCTGGGTGGTGGCTGCCGTGACAGGATTCTGCCACGCCGTGCAGGCCTCCATGGCCGATTATTACAGGCAATTTCATCTCTATTTCCTGAAAGGTGAGAAAAAGAGTGAACTCGACACCGCTTCGGAGCTCTGGAAAAGTTTCCATGCCTTGAGTTGGAGGCATGATTTCTGGCGCAAGTTTACCCTGATGTTTTATACAAACTATACGGTGGGGCAGGAGAAACGCACGCCATGGATGCAAAAGCTGCGCAAGGCTCTCGCTGAGAAATATCACGGGAAGATTCCGGTAGAGTTCCGCCGGCGGTTCAGAGAATTGAGCAAACCACTTATGAAATACACCAACATACTGAGTTTCAATTGTCGCTCCTTCGCACTGTTTGCGGCTGTATTGATTTTCAGAATGCCATGGCTGTATTTCGCCTTCGAACTGGTGGTGCTCAATGCATTGTTGGTCTACATGGTGGCACGCCACGAGAACATATGCAAAAAGCTGTATCTGCAGCAGGTTTAAAGTCGTTTAGAGTAGAGAGTTTAGAGATGGTTTTCCCGAACGTTACCGAGATGGACTCTTAAGCTTATAAACTCATAAACCCTCAGGTTGCGTCCGGACAGCAACTTGAGAAAGAAATCTACAGAAATGATAAAAGGAATAATATTTGATTACGGCGGTACTTTGGATTCCGCCGGAGAGCATTGGAGCGAGGTTATATATAAGGCTTATGCAGAGGCCGGAGTGGAAGTGGAGCATTCAGACTTCCGGGTGGCCTACGTGTATGCTGAGCGGGAACTTGCCCGCACGCTTCATATTCTTCCCCACCATTCGTTTGGCGATCTTCTTTATATAAAAGTGAAGATAGAGCTGGAGTATCTTGTAAGGGAGGGGCTGTACTCGCCGGACGGTGTGGAAGCCAAGGCCCGTGAGATATCACGGATCTGCGATGCGCGTGCGGGCGAATGCTTGCGGAAAGCCGCCGTGGTGCTGGAAGAATTGAAAAAGACATATCCGATGGTGCTCGTAAGCAACTTCTACGGCAATATAGAGACAGTGCTGAAGGGATTCGGACTTGAGGGATACTTTAAGAAGATAGTGGAAAGCGCAGTGGTAGGCGTGAGAAAACCGGATCCGAAAATCTTCGAACTGGGATGCGAAGCTCTGGGGCTGCCGCCTGAAGAGGTGGCAGTAGTGGGCGACAGCTATAGAAAAGACATCGAGCCGGCGAAAAAAATAGGGTGTCTGGCAGTATGGCTTAAGGGAAAACAGTGGAGCGAGGAGGAAGAAAACATCACGTATGAACCCACCATAACCGATCTGCAGGCATTGCCGGCCATATTGCGTGAAGAAAACGGCAAAAAAATATGAAATTTATTTTACGGATACTCAGCGATATAGAAATAAAATGAAAAAAATATCAAATTTTTTTACGAAAAAATTTGGTGGGGAATAAAAAACATACTAACTTTGCACTCGCAAACGGGACGAAAGAGTTCCGAAAGCTCCAAAGCAAAAAACTGGTGCGGTAGTTCAGCCGGTTAGAATACAGGCCTGTCACGCCTGGGGTCGCGGGTTCGAGTCCCGTCCGCACCGCCGAGGAGAGAGGAAGAGCAGAGAGTAAAAACTTCGGTTTTTTTCTCTGCTCTTTTTTCAATTCCCTTTCTCCCCATTCCCAATTCCTCACTCCTCATTCCTCATCCCTAATTAAAAAAATGATTCTTATAATCAACGGACCAAATCTGAATCTGCTCGGTATGCGCGATCCTGAGATTTACGGTAAAGAGACTTTGGAGGACTTGAGCCTGATGGTTCGGCAGGCTTATCCGGAGCAGACCTTCCGCTTCTTTCAGAGCAATCATGAAGGAAGCATTATCGATGAACTGCAGACCACGGGACGGCTTCCTGAATGCACCGGAGTGGTGATCAACCCGGGAGCCTACGCGCATTATTCCTATGCCATAGCCGATGCGCTGCGCGATCTTCCTGTGGCGGCCGTAGAGGTGCATATCTCCGATATCAACAGCCGGGAGCCGTGGAGACGGATCTCCGTCACGGCCGAGGCATGCAAGGGCCGGATATCCGGGCGCGGACTGAAGGGGTATCTGGATGCTGTGGAGATGTTGGTGAAAAAATAATGAGACGGACTCTAAATAACAATTCTAACTTCCATCAACCATCAATCATTAATCATCAATCATCGACCAAAGATCTATCTTTATATTGCCAATGACAGTAGAAGAATATATAGAACTATACAGCTCGCCGGAGCCCGAACCGCTTCATCGGCTTGTGCGGGAATCCAACCTGCAGATGGTGCACGGACGTATGTGTTCGGGGCATGTACAGGGCAGGTTGCTTAAGATGCTCGTGACGATGCTGCGGCCTGAGCGGGTGCTCGAACTGGGTACTTTTACGGGGTATTCGGCTCTGTGCATAGCGGAGGGTCTCTCTGCTGTGCATTCGGAGGGAACCTTGCCTAAACTGATCACCGTAGAGGCCAACGATGAGAATGAGGATTTCATCCGGGAACGGCTCGCCGAGTCGCCTTATGGCAAATATGTGGATCTTCGCATAGGGGAGGCGATGGCGTTGATGGGCCGGATGCCGGACAATTCGTTCGACATGGTGTTTATAGATGCCGACAAACGCGCGTATGCGGATTTTTACAGAGAGGCCAAAAGGCTGCTGCGGCCCGGAGGATTCATACTTGCCGACAATACGCTTTGGGACGGAAAGGTGGTGGAAGAAGGCCATGTGCCCCCTCAGACGGCGGGCATACAGCGATTCAATGCTCTTGTGGCCGAAGATCCCGACACGGAGCAGGTGATACTGCCGATGCGCGACGGCCTTACCCTCATAAGGATTGTTTGAGCCGATAAACGAAAACGGCGGCATATACGTTATATCAACAGAAGACCCCCGGGAAGACTTCTTTCAAGCCGATTCAGGATGAAAGCTGAGTTTGTATGAGATCAGAATTTATGACATGAAGCGGGAATGCTTTCAGGGACTCTAAACTTCGATTTTGCTTATTATGGAAAATAAAAGACTATCTAAAATATCACGGTTGATCCAGAAGGAACTGAGTGAGATATTTCGTCGTCAGACGTCAAAATTGGGCGGTGTGCTGGTGAGTGTGAGTGCTGTAAGGGTGACTCCGGATCTGAGCCTGGCCCGTGTGTACCTCAGTATATTTCCGAGTGAAAAGGCTCCGGAGATTCTTGCCAATATAAAGGCGCAGGCAAAGAGCGTGCGCTACGAGCTGGCCCATTCCGTGAAGGAAACGTTGAGAAAATGTCCGGATCTGGAGTTTTATCTCGATGATTCTTTGGACTACATTGAGAATATAGACCGACTGCTTGAGAGCGACAAACATAAGGATTGAGCGGCAATCCGAGATGAAGTGGATTAAACCTTTTTCAAACGCAACAATAAGAATATTGCGTTTGAAGAAAACGTATTTAAACACTTCCTTATTTTTCGCAAAAAAGTTTAAATCACTTCGATAAGGTGGGAAATGTCAGCGCTCTGCTTGCGCTCCGTTTTTTAGGTTCAAAGAAGTCGCACGGCGCCGTAAGTGCCGTGACGGCCGTATCGGTGATTGGAGTGGCTGTGGCTACAGCCGCCATCATCTGTGTGCTTTCAGTGTTTAACGGTTTCAGGGATGTACTGTATGAGCGGCTGGACTCACTTACTCCTGACGTGACAGTGATGCCGAACGCTGGGAAGAGCGTGGCCGACGGAGATTCCCTGTGTGAGGCCGTAAGGAAGGTGAGCGGAGTGGATATAGCCACTCCGGTGGTGGAGGATCAGGCATTGATTCTCTATAATTCGCATGAGATGCCGGTGAAGCTGCGCGGTGTGGATATGGACACATACCGGCGGATCACGGCATTGGATTCGGTGATGATAGCCGGTGATGCCGCTCAGGGTGTGGCCTCGATAGGCACGGCTGTATCGTTGGGCTCTCCTCAGCCCGGTGATGTACTGACGCTCTTTGCTCCCCGGCGTGAGGGGCGCATCAATCTTGCCAATCCGGCGTCATCGTTCTTTACGGATTCCATTGTGCTGGGAGGGGTGTATCAGGCAAAGCAGTCGGAATTCGACAAAGATATACTCATTGTGCCATTGGATATGGCCAAGGACCTGTTTCAATATGATTCGGAGGCCACCCGGGTCATAGTCAAGGCCGGGAAGGGCGTGAATGCCGCCGAGTTGGCCGAAAGAGTGCAGACACAAGTGGGTCCCGCGTTTAAAGTGCTGGACCGCGGTAGGGTGCAGTCGGATAATTCACGCATGGTCAACATTGAAAAATGGGTCACCTTCCTGTTGTTGTTCTTTATAGTGCTCATAGCCGGATTCAATATCATCAGCACTCTTTCGATGCTTGTGCTCGAGAAGGATCGCCAACTGAGTATACTATCAGCCTTGGGACTTCCGGAGCGCAGGATCGGGCATATTTTCGGCTGGGAAAGCTTTTACGTCACCGCCATTGGGGGAGTGGCCGGGATATTGCTCGGTCTTGGTTTGTGTCTGGTCCAGCAGCATTTCGGATTGCTGAAACTAAGCGGAGACCCTTCCGCGCTGATTTATTCCTCGTATCCGGTGAGAGTGGTATGGACGGACATCCCTTTGGCGCTGATACCGCTCGCAGTGATCGGCCTGCTTACGGCGCTGACGGCATCCTCCTATGCCCGACGGCTATTGAAGAGCGGCAGTTGATGCGCGAGCTTGATGAGGTTCGCAGGAAGATAGTCCGTCTTGAAGCCCAACAGTTGAAAGTCTAACTCCGCCGGAACTTTCTTGAAGGGGAGCAGGAGTTGTATCGGAAGCTTCTAAAAACGACTTCTTCTTTGCCGGATGGAGATCACAAAATATTTCTGAAGAGGTCGGCGAATTTCCCGAAACGGGGAGATTCGTCGGCTTCTTTTATCCACCAGAGGGGAATGTCGCGATACATGGCTGCCACAAGGGTGAAGGTGCTGGGTGCGCCGGCAAGGATATCGCATTTAGAAAAAAGACAAAGGTCTTCTCCCGGATTTCCGTTGGGGAAGCTGAAGTGAAGACGGCCGGAGGCGTCAGCCAGTTGCTCATATGGGCGTTTGTCGGGATCGGGGTCGTTGCCGCAGAGATAGAAGTGGATGTCGCGGTCCGGATACTGTTCGGCGATGCGTTGGCAGGCACGGGCCATTTGGGAGTCGTCATAGAGGTATTTGCCGCCGTGCCACCGTGAGTAATCGCCGCGGCGAAGGTGTATTCCCACTCTCAGCGCTCCCCGGCTTTCAGAAAGGCGCTGCTCGGCTATCCGTTCTATGGCGGGCAGAAATTGAAAGAGGGACGTGATCTCCGTTCGGTATTTGAGGAAGAGGTCGTAGAATCTTACTTCCCATCCCTGAACCACGCAGTGAGACAGAGATTTCATGCGGTCTTCAAGCGATCGGTCTGAGTCGGGAGCGTCGAAGGAGACCACGGGCAGCAGGTGCATCGCGGCGGCGGCTTTTGCAAAAAGATATGTAAGGAAATTATGGCCGGGTCTTAGGCATATTTCGAAGTATTGATATTTATAGGCAAAGCGCATGGATATTGCGTTGCGGCCGTGCTCGCGACACCAGGCATAGACATGTCCGAACTGCAGGATATTGTTGCATAGCCTTCCTTTGTCTCTTACGAAAAACATAGTGTAGTTACCTTTGGCTGGAGTAGAGATATTGAACCATGGTCTGCCCCACGGCCTTCAGAGTTTCTTTGTCGAGGTTTTCAAAAGTATCGTTTACGGTATGCCAGTTGGGATCGAAACCGCCGTCTTGTTCGGGACGGAAGTCTATAATGTCGATTGCGGGTATTCCGGCGTCGATAAATGGTTTGTGATCATCGGTGACGGCGCTGCCTACTGATTTTGGAAACAATTGGGAGAATCCGGCGGCTGCAGCGGCGTTCCAGATGGCGTTATTGAGACTTGGAGCGGCCATTTCGGAGAAGTATTCCTTAAAGAATGTGGCGTTTTTGGCTCCCACCATATCAAGCAGGATCACGGCCTGCGGCCTGTAGCCTTCGATAGGAGGATTGTTTACAAAATACTTTGTGCCGAGAGCCCATGACTCTTCATCATCGTGGTGCCCCCAGTCTTCGGCATCCACCAGCAGGATATCGATGCCGGGAGCATTCTGAGGCAGAGGATTTTCTTTGAGGATGCGGGATAGTTCGAGCAGCACGGCCACTCCGGAGGCGCCGTCGTTGGCACCGTCCACCGGTTTGGTGTGGTTGGAGGGATCGGGGTCGTTGTCGGCCCACGGGCGGCAGTCGTAGTGAGCCAGCAATAGGATCCTGTCGGGCTTGTCGGGATTAATGCGCCCCATTATGTTGACGGCGTTGAGCAAGGTGTTGTCGAAGGCCCGTAGCCGCATGGGCTGCAGGATCACGGTGTCGGTAAGTACACCCAGACGCGAGGCAAGCCATTCAGAGGCTTTGCGGTGGGCTTCTGTGTTGGGCACTCTCGGGCCGAAGTCGGTCTGAATTTTTGCATATCGGAGGGCCGAATCGGCATTGAATGAAGGGATGGATGCAGAGGTCGGTGTGGCCTCGGAAGCGTCTTCCCTGTTGTTTTTGGAAGCGCCGCAGGATGCAAACATGGTAAGTGCAATCAGAGCGACTTGTATACAAATCATTATTGGGAGTGATATATAGCGCATTATTTCAAATATTTGTGGATTTCACTGGGTTTCTTTTCGCGGCGTTCCTCTTCAAGTTTGGCAAGAAGGATGAATCTGTAGAAGGCATCCATCATGGCATGAATGAATCCGGGCACACCCTGCCGGAATCCACCTTTAAGAAAGAAACTCTTGAAAAATCTCACGGGGGGATCGCTGAGGAGCTTCCAGGCTTTATATCGGTTGCGTCGGCGATCCATCTCGTTGTCGGTGTAGCGGTTTATTTTGTTGAGATATACCCCGATCTTTTCGTTGGCGAGATGAATAAATGCAAGGTCGGTCCTCTTTTTGGGGATTGTGAATACAGGGGCGTCTACTTCAGGCTGGGAATGAATCCGGGGTGCCCATTTAGTGCCGTCGCGGGGCATGAAACGCAGTATGTAGTCAGGGTAATACGCTTTCATCCAGCAGCCCATAAAGAAATTCTTGCGCGGAATGCGAAGCCCGTGGGGGGAGTTGTTGCGCCGGATGTCATCGTAGAGATATTCCCGAAGTTGGGGGGTGACAAGTTCATCGGCATCCACCACGAGCACCCATGGACATGAAGCGGCATGAATGGCCTTTTCGCGATAGATTTCCGGTATGGTGAAGTTCTTTTTGGGGTAGACGATGACGCGTGCGCCATGTCGGCGCGCTATATCGACAGTGTCATCGGTGCTTTCCATATCGGCCACGATCACTTCATCAAACCCTTTCACAGACTCAAGCACTCTGTCGAGATGCATGGAGGCATTGTAAGTGTGGATCACAATACTTATTGATAAACTTTGCATGTTGCAAATTTAATCATTAAATTTGCAATCCCGATTAAATTCGGGAGTAAATCTGAGAAAATACAAACACAGACAGATATGGATTTTATTGACGAACTAACCTGGCGCGGCATGATTCATACAATGATGCCCGGCACCGATGAACAGTTGCGCAAAGAGATGACCACGGCATATCTGGGCATAGACCCTACCGCCGATTCTCTGCATATCGGCCACTTATGCGGCGTTATGATGCTTAGGCATTTTCAGAGATGTGGCCATAAGCCACTGGCGCTCGTGGGAGGAGCCACCGGGATGATCGGTGATCCTTCGGGTAAGTCGGCAGAACGCAATCTGCTTGATGAGCAGACGTTAAGGCATAATCAGGAAGCGATCAAGAAGCAACTTGCCCGATTCCTTGATTTTGAAAGCGATGCCCCGAACCGTGCCGAAATGGTCAATAACTATGATTGGACCAAGGATATAACTTTCCTGGATTTCGCCAGAGAAATCGGCAAGCACATCACGGTCAATTATATGATGGCCAAGGATTCTGTGCAGAAACGTCTCAACGGAGAGGCTCGTGATGGATTGAGCTTCACGGAATTTACATATCAGCTGCTTCAGGGCTTCGATTTTCTTCATCTTTATCAGGATAAAAACTGCAAGCTGCAATTGGGCGGTTCCGATCAATGGGGCAACATCACTACCGGAGCCGAACTTATCCGCCGCAAATTGGGAGGGGAAGTGTTTGCGCTCACCTGTCCGCTCATCACCAAGGCCGACGGCGGCAAATTCGGTAAGACCGAGAGTGGCAACGTATGGCTTGATGCCCGCTACACGAGCCCGTACAAATTCTACCAGTTCTGGCTGAACGTATCGGACGCGGACGCCGAGAAGTATCTTAAGATATTCACTTTCCTTACCAAGGAAGAGGTGGAGACCCTGGCAGCCGAGCATGCTCAGGATCCGGGACGCCGCCCCATGCAGAAACGTCTGGCCGAGGAGGTGACGGTGATGGTTCACGGCCGCGATGCTTACGAAAGCGCCGTGGAAGCCTCCCAGATTCTCTTCAGCAGGGAGGCCGACGAGGCGCTTAAGAGAATCGATGAGAAAACTCTGCTGGAAGTATTCGAAGGTGTGCCCGCAAGTAAGGTGGATCGTACTAAATTGGAAGCCGGTATTCCGTTGCTGGATCTGCTTGCAGTGGACACCGACGTGTTTGGCTCAAAGGGTGAGGCCCGCAAGATGGTGCAGGGCGGAGGCGTGAGCCTTAACAAGAAAAAGATATCCGATCCCGCAATGGTGATAGGCACTGACCGGTTGCTCAACGGCAAATATATTCTGGCTCAGCGCGGCAAGAAGAACTATCACTTGATCATAGTGGAGTGAAAGCTCGCGAATATCCATGCACGCAGGGCTCATTCGGGACTGTGAGGCGAACGTGATACGCACTCTTTTATATTGATGTAAAACGTGAAAGAAAGAACAACGGGTAAAGAGGCGCTCCAAAAGGTATTGGAGTGCCTCTCTGAGTCTTACGACAAGATTTTTATCCTGACAGACAGCAATGTGGCCAATGTGGCGGGAAGGTATATCGGAGAATGCCGGAAGTATGCTCCGGTAAGCACAATAATAGTGCCTTGCGGAGAAGCATCCAAAAGTATGCGGACTGCCGAATCGGTGCTGTCGGCATTGTCGGTCGGCGGTGCTACGCGCTCTTCTTTGCTGATAAACATCGGGGGTGGGATGGTGACGGATCTCGGCGGCTTTGTTGCCTCGGTTTTCAAACGTGGTATACGCACCATCAATGTAGCCACGAGCCTGCTGGCAGCCGTAGACGCGTCGATAGGGGGGAAGACCGGTATTGATTTTTGTGGATTGAAAAACGAAGTGGGCACTTTTCATATGCCGCAGAGTGTGATCATTGCATCAGACCTTTTTGAGAGTCTGCCGGACGATCAGATTCGCGAGGGATATGCCGAACTTATTAAGACATTGATGCTTTGTGATGAGGGACTTTATCGAAAAGCTCTTGATATGGAAGCTGTGTGTGGGGATTTCTCCCTGTTGGATAAGCTTGCCGGGGAATGTGCTTCCTTTAAGAAAGAGATAGTGGCGTCCGACCCTCGGGAGCGTGGCATCAGGAGGATACTCAATCTAGGGCATACCTTCGGACATGCTTTTGAAAGTCTTACAGGGTTGGGACATGGCACCGCCGTGGCCCACGGACTCCTGTGCAGTCTTGTGGCGAGCAGGTTATACAGTGGATTGCTTGCCGATGAGGTATATATATATAAGCAGTTTCTCAGAGAAAATTACCATGCACTCCCACTTGGTTGCCGCGATAGCGAAAGTATTCTTGATCTTGTGGCACATGATAAAAAAATAGATTCACACGGAAGTGTGAATCTTGTGACACTCAATATGATAGGCCAGCCGGCCCCTCCTCTGCCTTTGACACGAAAGGATTTGGCTACAGTATTGGAAATGACAATAGGATGAGAGCCTGCGGTTAAACCCTTAACACTACTGTCACTAAATTAAGAACTGTCGGGGTTCGCCTCGGAGAGGCGGGATTTGTGGTTAAGAGGGTGTATCATAAATCTAAAATTCGATAGAATTAGAAAATTGCATCACTGAATACCAGCATGTTGCAAATCTAAATTTTCCTAAAATCGATTTATGATACATCCTCATCGTCTAGATAAGTAAAATGAGCCTCGAAGAGGCGATGTAGTGAGAACTCTTATTTTAGTGACATTAACCTTAACACTATCGTTTTCTATCAACCTTAAACAATCAACCATCAACTTCAGGTTTTCAACTTACGAAAATTTGAGAAAAAATAAAATCAGTTTTCCGAAGGGAGGGTGCTCTGGCGGAAACATACTTTGGAATCTACGGTGATTGTTTCGCCGGGTGTGGCATCCCCCTGAATCTGACTCATAAGGATCTGGGCGAGCCGCTCACCGATTTCGGCGAGTGGATATTCCACGGTGGTAAGAGTGGGGTAAACTATTTGAGCAAGCTGACTGCCGCTGAATCCTGCCACCGACACGTCTTCGGGAATTCTTTTGCCAAAGGCATGCAGGCGGTTCATAATACCGATTGCGATAATGTCCGAACAAGCAATCACACCGTCAAAATCAATACCTTCACTCACCAGTTTCTCGGCAATGTCGCGGCCCGCCTGATTCGACACTTCAATATTTATGATGAGGTCATTGTCGATGGGTATGTGCATGTCGTGATGACAATCCTCATAGCCGCGGCGTATCTCATCGTGGGGATGCACGGTGGAGGCATGGCTCACAAGCACAATCCTACGGTTTCCCCCCTCAAGCATATGGCGTGTGAGATGATAGGCGTTCTGGTAGTCGTTGGTTACGACTTTTGTCACATTAGGCACCTGCATCTCTCTGCCAAACAATACGATAGGAATGTTTTGGGCGTGTTGACGGATATTTTCCACGCTTCCCGTGGAGTTGCATGGAATTACGATCAGCCCGTCTACCATCGACGATTCCATCATTTTCAGATTTGTCCTTTCGGTGTCGGTGCTTTCATGAGAGTTGGCAAATTGAACGCGATATCCCAAATCGGGAAGCACCCTTTGAATGCCTTCGAGTACCTTCGAAGCCGATGATGTCAACATTTCATTCACTACCACCCCCACCACGTGGGTCTTCCCCGTCCGCAATAAAGTAGCGGCGGGGTTTCGCTTGTATCCCATCTCGTCTGCAGCCCGGATAATGCGCTGTTTTGTTTCCTCTTTTATGCTTTTATCATCCGACAGGGCCCTCGAGACAGTGGATACGCTTAAGTGTAGCCTACTGGCTATATCTTTGATAGTGACGTGTTTCATTTCGAGAGTGAGAGTCAAAAATGTTATTCTTCGTTGAAGCAATGCTCTGTTTGAGCCGCAAAATTAATAAACGGTTTCTTAAAATGCAAATTTTTTGCACAGAAAATTTGCAATAAAATTGCATAATGGGTAAATGTGAGGACAGCCAAGTCCCCTCAGCCTCAAGGAAAGCGGGCCTTAGGGAAAGCGGTCCTCCCGGCCCAGGGAAAGCGGTCCTCCCGTCCCAAGGAAAGCGGTCCTCCCGTCCCAAGGAAAACGGTCCTTCCGGCCCAAGGAGAGCGAGCCTCCCGGCTCGCGCATCGTACAGAAGAGCAATCTGTATATGCGAGCCGGGAGGCTCGCCATCCTTGAGCGGCATCTCAGGGAAAGCGAGCCTCCCTGCCCAAGGAGAGCGGGCCTCCCGGCCCGCGCTTTTCAACAGATAGAACTTTCAAGGAAAGCGGGCCTCCCGGCCCAAGGAAAGCGAGCCTCCCGGCTCGCGCAAAGAGCAGAAGAGCAGTCTGTATATGCGAGCCTGGAGGCTCGCCATCCTTGAGCAGCATCTCAAGGAGAGCGAGCCTCCCTGCCCGCGCATTTCAACAGAAAGAACTTTCATGGAAAGGGTCCTCCCTGCCCAAGGAAAGCGAGCCTCCCGGCTCGCGCATAGAGCAGAAGAGCAATCTGCTTATGCGA
>JAMPGE010000039.1 GCA_023664085.1 Muribaculum sp.
CCCCATCAGCCCCATCAGCCCCATCAGCCCCATCAGCCCCATCAGGCCCATCAGCCCCATCAGCCCCATCAGCCCCATAAGCCCCATAAGCCCCATCAGCCCCATCAGCCAATTAAAAAAGGAGTTTCGCTCAATCCGAAACTCCTTTTACTATTACGCCGCGCAATGTGGCCGAACTGGCCTCCGTGATCCGGACCCTGACGAAGTCGCCCGCCCGGCTGTCTGCCCGCGGGAAGACCACCATCTTGTTCTGCGAAGTTCGTCCGCAGTTCTCCTCGGCGCTGCGCTTGGAGCGCCCCTCCACAAGCACCTCGAACTCCTTGCCCACGTCCCGCAGGTTGCTCTCCAGCGACAGCTCGTTTTGCAAGGCTATCATCCGGTTTAGTCGATCTATCTTCACTTCCTCGGGGATATTGTCCGGCAGATGCTTCGATGCAAACGTGCCGGGACGCTCCGAGTACTTAAACATAAAGCTCGAATCGTAGCCCGATTCCCTCATCAGACTCAGACTCCGCTCAAAATCTTCCTCGGTCTCGGAATGAAACCCGGTGAAAAGGTCGGATGAAATACCGGCGTCGGGCAGGATGCGGCGTATGGCCGCTATGCGGTCCATATACCATTCGCGCGTATATTTGCGGTTCATGAGTTTGAGGATCCTGTCCGAACCGCTCTGCACCGGCAGATGTATGTGGCGCGCTATATTGGCATGCGAGGCCATGGTCTCAAGCGTACGGTCGCTCATGTCCTTGGGATGGGATGTGGTGAAGCGGATCCGCATGTCGGGCGCGCTCTCGGCCACCAATGCCAGCAGAGCCGGAAAATCCGTCACGTTGCCCTCCTCGTCTTCATATCGGTAGGAGTTTACGTTCTGACCCAAAAGCGTAGCCTCCTTAAAGCCCCGCTCCCGAAGATCTCTGAGTTCGTTGAGTATGCTTTCGGGCTCTCTGGAGCGTTCGCGGCCCCTTGTGTAGGGCACGATGCAGTAGGAGCAGAAATTGTTGCAGCCCCTCATGATGCTGATGAATCCCGAAATGCCGCGGCCCATCCGGCGTGGCATCACGTCCGCGTAGGTCTGGACGGTGCTGAGTTCCACACTCACGCCCTTCTGGCCCAACTCCGCGGCGGCCACAAGCTGCGGAAGGTCCATATACGAATCCGGACCGGCCACGAAATCCACACCGTGCTCATCTATGAGTTGAGACTGAAGCCGTTCGGCCATGCATCCCACCACTCCTATTATGACATTTCTTCCGCTCTTGCGGCGCACGGCATTCCAGTAGTTCAGACGCGAATAAATCCTCTGCTCGGCATTGTCGCGGATCGAGCAGGTGTTCAATATCACGGCAGCCGCCTCCTCGTCTTTCTCCGTAGGCTCATAACCAGAGAGTTGAAGCATAGAGGCCACCACCTCCGAATCGGCTACATTCATCTGGCACCCATACGTCTCTATGCGCACTTTTTTGGTTTCAGTGCAATTTTTATCGTTTTTCGGCAAAAAAAATGTCTCCATATTTAGTGTTTCTCCAATTAATATATTAATTTTGTGCAAAATTACCATTAAAATCTAAACGTTACAAATGAGTATCCCTTTTATTACGGCTGAAGAAGCCGCCAGTTATATTAAAAACGGAGACAATGTGGGGTTCTCCGGATTCACCGCATCCGGTACTCCCAAAGTTGTAACTGTAGCTCTCGCCAAACGCGCCAAAGAGCTCCATGAAAAAGGCGAACCCTTTAAAATCAACATGTTCACCGGCGCTTCCACCAACGATCATGTAGACGGTGAACTCGCACGTGCCAACGCTATCGCCATCCGCACTCCCTATCAGGGACACCCCGACTCACGCAAACTCTGCAATGCCGGCGGTATGCAATATTTCGACACCCACTTGAGCCACGTCTCACAGGACCTCCGCTACGGCTTCTACGGCGACATCGACGTAGCTATCATCGAAGTCACTGAAATGAGCCCCAACGGTGAGGTGATCCTCGGAGCCGGCCTCGGCATGACTCCCACTCTCGTTCAGATGGCAAAGAAGGTCATCATTGAGTACTCTTCCTACTACAAGACTTCTTTCCGCGGCTTCCACGACAACTATATCAGCCTCGACCCTCCTTTCCGTCGTGAAATCCCCATCTACAAACCCTCCGACCGCATCGGCAGCACCGTGCTCAAAATCGACCCCGCCAAGATCATCGGCGTAGTCCCCTCCAACGCTTCCGAAAGCATCAAGGCTTTCACCGCACCAGACGAGGTGACCCAGAAGATCGGTGACAACGTATGCCACTTCCTCGCCAGCCAGCTGCGCGAAGGCAAAATGCCCAAGGAGTTCCTTCCCATCCAGTCCGGCGTGGGCAACGTGGCCAACGCCGTGCTCTACGGTCTGGGCGAAAACCCCGAAATCCCTCAGTTTGAAATGTATACCGAGGTGATCCAGGATGCCGTGATGCACCTTATGGAAGATGGAAAATGTAAGTTCGCCTCCACTTGCGCCCTTACTTTCTCCGACGATGCCATGCTCCACTTCATGGACAACATCGACTTCTTCCGCGACAAAATCCTCATGCGTCCCGGCGAAATCTCCAACCACCCCGAGATCGTACGCCGACTGGGCCTCATCGCCATGAACACCGCCCTCGAAGCCGACATTTACGGCAACGTAAACTCCACCCACGTGCTCGGCACCAAGATGATGAACGGCATCGGCGGCTCCGCCGACTTCTGCCGCAACGCTTACCTCTCCATCTTCTCCTGCCCCTCCATCCAGAAGGGCGGCAAGATCTCCGCTATCGTGCCTATGGTAAGCCACGTAGACCACTCCGAACACTCCGTGAAGATTCTCGTCACCGAGCAGGGCGTAGCCGACCTGCGCGGCAAGGATCCCCGTCAGCGCGCCGAGACCATCATCGAAAACTGCGCTCACCCCATGTATCGCGAGATCCTCTGGGACTACATGAAGCTCGCATGCAAGGGCGGCGGCCACACTCCCCACAACCTCCACGCTGCCTTCGCCCTCCACGAAGCGCTCCTCGAGAAGGGTGACATGGCCCAGGTAGACTTCAGCATCTACGGATAATTCCAACAATCAGGAAACAGGAAAAAATATTCCTTTAAAATAAGTAACTGTGGGTTGCAAAGCCGCCAAAGGCAAGCAACCCACGGTTTTCTTTATAATAAAAGACCCTCAGGGAAGGCGAGCCTCCCGGCTCGCACCCCAAAAGGAAGAACCTACCGCTTATACCCATCTAAAATTCCAGGTCACAAGTATCGGCGGGTTTACAATCCACCGATAATACCCGGCAAAAATTCCGCGCCTCTCATTCTTATTTTTAACACAATTTAACACTTTTCTCAATATATTTTCTATACCTTTGCCTTCGGAAAATAACTTGATTTAAAGATTATTTTTCTTTTTTTAAGCAACATCACAGAATGTATGCTCTTCAACCCTTATCTGATACCATTCTACCGGGCCAAAAAAGCTTCGGCTTTTCTTCGCATACATACGTTTTATCGCTTATTATCATATATTTATTGCTATTTTTCATACCTTTTTATACCTCTTAAATGAAAAAATCATTACTTCTGAAGTCTGTTATGACTCTGGTGGCATGCTTCCTCGGATTCGCTGCCGCCTCCGCCGAAACAGTCGACCTCGGCGTACTCGTCCCGGGCCAAACCTACAGTTTTCCCGGTTATTCGGTTGTATCCGGTACCTACACTCCCTCTGTGACCGGTCCCGTGAAGTTTATCTACCATAGCTGCAGCCCCCTCGAACTTTACTCCGCCGCCGATCACAACGAAAACTCCATCGTAGGCGGTTCGCATGCCTATTCCGGATCAAATCAAGTGAAGTCGTATGCAAACCTTGAAGGTGGCAAGACTTATTATCTCTACACCGCATTCTCTCAGATGGCCGGATCCTTCACTATCGTGGAAGGCGACATCAAGCTCGAACTGGAAAGCGTGGCTCCCTCCCCTGAAGTTCCCTTCTCGGTGAGCTCCAACTACGTGATCGACTTTGCTTTCAACGCCCCCGTTTCCGTTGGCAACGCGCTGCTGATCCTTGACAAAGCCGGCACCCGCTACACTTTGACCCCGGCCATCTCCAACACTTACGTCACTCTCGAAGTGGCCGACAACATCATGGAGGCTTACCGTCAGGACCTGCTCAAGGAAGGCGACACTTTCACAGTGCGTCTCACTCAGGTCAAGGACGCGTCCAACCCCGATAACCGCTACGGCACCAACGGCCGCGTGGAGGCTAAGTTCACCGTCATGGCAAAACCTGCCGAGCTCAAGGAGATCATCAACGCTTCCCGCACTGGCGTAAACATCCTCGACACCTATTATCTGCCGGGTGACCCCAGAGCCGTGGTGAAACTCATCTTCGACCGCGACCTCTCCACTGAAAAAGAACCCTCCGCAAGTCTGCTCTACGGCAACCCCGACAACGTGGAGATCGGTATGTATACCGAGACTGTCCAAGGCTCCAACTCTGCCGCAACAGCCACTTTTGACCTCGCAGGCGTACGCCGTCGCCCCATCGACATGCTCCCCGCTTCCGACGCCACCACTCAGCCCGAGTATATCTCCATCTCCATGACCAACCTTTTCACTCCCGACAATCAGCGTGTGTATACAGGCGTTCGCTCCAACCCCTCAGGCTTCGCCTTCTCTTTCTATATCAACCAGATTTCTTATTCCATCAGTGCTGACTTCACTCCCGCCCGCGATTCAAAGATCTCTTCCAACGAGCCTATGGAAATGTGGGTGATGAACGGTAAGAACATCAGCTTCGACGCCGTTCGCTTCGATTATACCGAAAACGGTGAACCCAAATATGCCGAAGTGCCTTTTGCAAATATCAGAGTGTCCGAAGATCCCTTCTCTCCCGAAGATTACCTCTTCAACTTCGATATCCCCGAAATGAAAGCCGACGAAGGTTCGGAAGTGAAACTCTCCATCGTCAACCTCATGTGTGGCGACGGTCTTGACCACTCCAAAGATATCTCCGCTTCATTCATCTTCACAGCCGACAACTCCGCCGTAGATTCCGTCGCTTCCGAGGCGGTGGCCTATGACGTATTCGATATCGCAGGCGTTAAGGTTCTCTCCAACGCTTCTCGCGCCGAGCTCTCCAACCTCCCAGCCGGACTCTACATCGTAAACGGTCAGAAACTCCTTAAGAAATAACAGCTTTTTATATTAACCGCCGGGGGTAGCCGCCGCTTCTCCCGGCCCAAACAACCCTTTTATGAACTATAAATCATTACTGATGTCGGCTGCGATGGTTGTGGCAGGTGCAAGCGCTTTCGCCTTCCCCGCAAACCTATCCGTTAGCCCGACTCCGGGCCAGACATTTACAGAGAAGGCAATGTTTGATTCCTTCCAAATCAGCCCCTCCGGATCGTACTCCGTTGATGCTTCCAAGACTCCCCTTCTCGTAAACGATCTTGAAGGCGAAGAGATCGAGGCCACCGGTTTCAAGGATTTTATGGGAATGGCAATTATAATCAATTTTGATTCAAACGACATTATCGTCAACGGTGACTGGCAGCTTCAGATCCCCGCCGGAGCGATCACTGTCAACGGTGAGGCCAACCCCACGATGCTTACCTACGACTACGTGCTCAACGATCCCACACTCAACACAGGTGCATTCCCCCAGATCACCCTCACTTCCATCACTCCCGCCCCCGATACCAGATTGGCAAACTGGGGCGGCAGCAACCTTGAACGTGTCAACATCAAGACAAGCGATGACGCTGCCGTAAACCTCATCAACTGGTACCTGTATGACGTTACCAATGGAGAAGGTGAATTCGAAAGAGAATATGTACGTCAAGGCAGCGAAAACCGCATCGACTTCAACCGCAACGAACACAAAAACGACGTCTGGACCAACGGTCTGTACTTCACCGTAGGTGGTGAGCCCGATAAAATGATTGAAGGCCACAAGTATCGTCTGGACCTCGAATTCTACGGCATCGGCTACGACCCCGAAACCAACCAGTATGCCACTCCCCAGCAGCAGGCTCAGTCTCTTGAGCTCAAGACTTCCGTTTACTACTACGGTTTGACCCCGGCTCCCGAATACAGCCCCTACACTTTCGTTTCGATTTCTCCCGAACCCGACAACTATGAGATCGAAGAGCCCGAACAAGGTATTTTCGTTATCACCTACACCGGTCCGGTTCGCCCCCATGCGTTCACATATCCTCTCGGAAGCGGTGCCGGCACTGCCAACGCCGGTACATATTCTCCCATCGGTGAAAACATCACTACGGTAGACGGTATTCAGTATGCCGACATGTGGGAATTCACAATCTCACCCTCCATCCTTGACAACGTCACCGGTACTATCTCCACCAACGTTTCCGCAAAAGACCAGAACGGTCTGTGGGTGAAAGGTTCAGGCGACTTCCTCTTCGACAACAACCTGCTCACTTTTACCTGGAGCTGCAACACCGGCGCTCCCGAGATCATCTCCGTTGAGCCCATCGAAAACGCTACCGTTAAATCCCTCTCCAAGATCACGGTGACCAACCAGCCCAAAGACGGCACAGGCACTCAGGTGATGTCCGTTTACGACAACTCTATAGTTGGTCCCGCTGAAATCCGCACTCTCGACGGTGCCGTGGTCCGCACTCTCGAGCACCCCACATTAAGCGCCAACGAAACCTCCGCCACCTGGAGCTTCGAGCCCATCACGACTGCCGGCACTTACGTGCTTATGATCCCCAAATACTACTTCAACATCGGTGAGGAAATGTCCGCTACATTCAACAACGGCACTTCCTTCCGCTACTACGTGGAAAGCGAACAGCCCGGCAACGCCGTTTACGACCTCGTTCCCGCTTCCGTTACTCCCGCCGACGGTACTACAGTTTCCGAAATCAAGAGCGTAGTAGTGACTTTCCCCAATACTACCTTATGCAGCCTTGATCCGCTGCCCAAGGCTTCTCTCTATTACAATGAAGCACTTGTAGCCGAGGTCAGCTCCAATGAGGGTGACGATTACTGGAATCCCAAAACCTACACCTTCACTTTCGCCTCCGCATTCACCGAGCAAGGCGCTTACAAACTGGTGATCCCCCAGGGTGCCTTCTACGACGAAACCTACGACATGGAAGGCGGCAAGGCAGGTCGCGCTTGCCCAGAACTGGTCTACAACTACACTATCGGCAACAACTCCGGTGTTGACTCCATCATCGCCGAAGGCGTGGAATACAACGTATTCAACCTCCAGGGCGTGAAGATCCTCAACCGTGCCGACGCCGATGCCGTGAAGGCTCTCCCCGCAGGCCTCTACATCGTCAACGGACAGAAGGTGGTTGTGAAATAATCATAACTTAAGTTAATTCGACTTAATTACCTTATAGTCCCCATAATACAGGCATGCTTTTTGCGTTATTACCTGTAGTCCGAATTCCGGGACTTTACACAAAGCATAAGGGAGGGTTGCTCCCTCCCTTATGCACCAGGTCTGAAAAAAGACGTCTCCTCTTCTCCTTTCGGCACCCCGCAGCCCGCCGGCTCTTATCTTTAGATAAAAAACATAATCTTCAGATAATATGAGTTTAGCTCACGCGCTGCCTTAAATCATCAGTGAAATCAAAATTTACAAAACAATAACAACAATCAAACACTCTCAAATGAAAACCAGAAATTTAGTTATTCCCGCACTGACGGCTCTGTTCCTTGCCGCTTCAGCAAGCGTCAATGCTCAGAATCCGGTCTTCACCAAGCTTAACGACCGTACTCACGGAGGCTCCCTCGAGCGTCTGTCAGACAACGGCAAGTGGGCTGTAGGTTGGGGCAAGAGCCCCGTCGACGAGATGGCTTACTCCACTCCGCGTCTCTACAACGTCGAGACTAAGAAAGTGACCTATCTCTTCGACAAAGGTGAAGAAAACACGGTGGCCTCCATGACCGCCAACGACGTATCCGACGACGGCCAGACCGTAGTGGGCAACTACAACGGCAAACCCGCCGTATGGAAAGCTTCCACCGGCAAATGGACTCTCCTCCCTTACTCTCAGAGTACACTCTATGGCAGCGGCACCTGTCAGTTCGTGACACCTGACGGCAAATTTGCCGTCGGCACAGTTGATGGCTCCGACAAAGGCAGCTACAACGAGACTATACGCATGTGGGACCTCTCCGGCGCCACCCCCAAGGACATCACTCCCTCAAATCTGCCCAAGCCGATCTCTCTCGACGGCAACCTGCAGTCGATCCAGCAGATCCGTGCCCAGGGCATCTCGCCCGACGGCTCCAAGTTCATCGGTCTCGTCTGCTTCTCCTACGTGGGCGAATGCTGGAACTTCGTTTACGACCGTAATCTCGGCGACTGGTACGGCATCGGTTTCGACGTGGCCGAAAACACCAAGGGCGGCTACACCTTCACACCCGATGCCACCGGCTACATCTTCACCGAAGAGGCTGAATTCATGCCCGGCAACGACAACATGATCTACGGCAGCATCTATACCTACAACGACACCTACGGCGCTTTCAAATTCGACTGCACCACCCGCGATATCCAGATCATTCCCGAATCCGAGGGTATGTTCTATGGAACTGTTGATGCCAACGGTGTGGTATATGCTTCCACTCCCACCGACTCCCCTCTGAGAAACTGGATGTTCCGCGTTGGCAACTACTGGTACGACTTCAAGATCGCCGCCCGCCAGCTCTGGAACGTTGACTGGATGAACGATATCGTTAAAGACGAATACGGATTTTCCGGCACCTTCAAGACCATCGCCGACAACGCGCTTGTAGGTATCGCCAACGACTATTCATCCACTCCCTACGACACTTACATCCTGGAGTTCCCCACTCCCCTTTCGGAAGTGGCCTCTAAGGTGTCTCTGCTCGACAACTACTACGTAACTCCCCTCAACGGCGCTTCTTTCGCCCTGCTGCGTGAAGTGCGCGTGACCTTCGACCGCAACATCGAGATCAAAGGTTCCGCCTCCTGCGTGAAGGTGCTCGACAAGGACGGCAATACAGTGGCCAACTCTATAAACGTGGCCGTGGACCCCAACGCTCCCACCACCGCGCTCATCACTTTCCGCAACCGTCGTCTTGACGTTGGCGAAACATACAAAGTGGTGCTCCCCGCCGGTGCCGTATGCATCAAGGGTGACCCCGCTCAGATCAACTCCGAAATTTCCGTCTCCTACAAAGGACGTCCCTCCTCTCCGGTGACCGCCACCCGTATCTATCCTTCCGACGGCGCCAAGGTAGAATCCATCAACGCCAACTCCAACCCCGTCGCCGTGACATTCGACTCCGATCTCTCCGCCGTGGACGGTCGCGACAAAGGCTCCATGAACCTCTACCTCATCAACCCCGACAATGATTCCCGCGAGCTCATCTGCCAGCTCAGCGGCTCAATCACCGGCAACGTGCTTTCGATCTACCCCGTGCTCGAGCAGCGTCTCGCCCGCGGTTCCAAATATCAGATCGTGATCGGCGCCAACACCGTGGCCGACATCTCCGGCGCTGACCCCAACGAAGAAATCGTGATCAACTACGAAGGCGCCTACATGCCCAAGGGCGACCAGGAAGTGCTCTTCGAAGATGACTTCAACTCCGGTCTCGGCAACAACTGGATGTTCTATTGCGGCAACGAACAGGAACCCGCCGAAGACGTGAAAGGCTGGGACTTCGTGGCAGGTCTGCCCTGGTGGGTGGTTCGCGACAACATTCAGGACACCGACATGGCTGCCGCTTCCCACTCCATGTATGCTTCTCCCGACCAGTCCGACGACTGGATGGTAACCGGTCAGCTCAACGTGATCGACGACACCGCCGTGCTTACTTTCGACTCCCAGAGCTACAAGAAAAACAAACAGGACCGCCTGAAAGTGATCGTGCTCGAAGACGACAACATCTACACTGCCCTTACTCCTTCGATCGTTGACAAGTTCCGCTATCAGGGCGACGTGGTCTACGACGAAATCGAATCTCCGGGCGAGCTCGAGCAGACCATGAAGGGTGAATTCAAGCACAACTCCATCAAGCTCGACAAGTACGCGGGCAAAAACATCTACGTGGCTTTCTGGAACCAGAACCGCAACCAGTCCGCAATCTTCATCGACAACGTCCTCATCAAACGCGACGTGAAGTTCACCATCGGTAACTTCACTCCCCAGAGCGTAGTTAACAAGAATGAAGTGGAAGTGAAAGGTGTCCTCACCGTAGCCAGCGAAACCGACACCTACCACGGCTACTCCATCAAACTCATCGACAAAGATGGCAAGACCGTTTCTGAAATCGCCGACTCCAACGTAACCGCCTCCAAAGGCTGGGAACTTGAATTCGCCTTCGACAAGCCTCTGCCCCTCACCGTGGGCGAAGCCGTGCCCTACACCATCGAAGTGACTATGGGCGACGTCACCGACAGAAGCAACTTCTCAGTATATGACCTCGCCGTAGAGACCACTAAGAAAGTGGTGATCGAAGAATTCACCGGCCAGGGCTGCCCCAACTGTCCGCTCGGACACGCTGCCCTCGAGACTATCGAGAAAGACTTCCCCGGTCTCGTGATTCCTCTTGCAATCCACACTTACACCGGCGATCCCTTCGCCACTCCCAAGGCCAACAGCCTTACTCAGTTCCTCGGCCTTAACGCCGCTCCTACGGCACGCGTCAACCGCCAGCCCGCTTCCTCTCCGATGATGATCACCGACAAGGGTGAATATGCCGACCGCAACGCCGGCGTTTGGTACGACCAGGTTGTGGCCGAACTCCAGAACCTCCCCGCCGCCAACATCACAATCACCGATGCCTCCTACAATGCAGCCGACAACAAATACACTGCCAAGGTAGACGTGACCTACGCCCTCAACATGAGGGACGTTCAGGCCAACATCTTCACCGTAGTGACCGAAGACGGACTCGCCGGCACCCAGGACAACAACCGTGCCAACGAGACTGCTCCCCAGCTCGGCGAATGGGGCAAGGGCGGCAAGTATGGTCAGGCTTCCGTATCCTACGTCTACGATGACGTTGTGAAGACTTGGGAAGGCACTACCTGCAACGGTACCGGCGGATACATCCCCGACACCGTGGAAGCCGGTAAGGTTTACTCCGCCACCATCGAAATCCCTAACATCAGCCGTATCACCAACCCCAAGAACACCGGTATCACCGTGATGCTTATCGATGCTCCCACAGGTTTGGTTATCAACGCCAACAGCCTCAAGGTAGGTGAATCCTCCGGTGTGGAAGGTGTGGAAGCTGAACTCGAAGGTGTAAGCGTATTCGCAGAAAACGGCACTATCCGCGTATTTGCCGACGGCAATGTAGCAGCCGACGTTTACTCTATCGACGGCGCTAAGATCGCCTCCGCCAACGGCCGCGACGACCTCTCACTCAACGCTCCCGCGGGAGTAGCTGTAGTGGTAGTCAAGACCGACAACGGCACCAAGGCCTACAAGCTGATAGTGAAATAATCACCGTCACCAGGAAAACGATAGTGAGATAATCACCGTCACCAGGAAAACGATAGTGAGATAATCACCGTCACCAATATCCCTAAGAAAGCCGGGCCATAAGCCCGGCTTTCTCATTCCCCCTTCCGAAAATAATCCTACCGCCGAAAGATTCATCAAAAGATCTGCCAGCCGACCCACGCTTCCAATAAGCCATTAAATCAATTTGTCAATTCGTCAATTTGTCATTTTGGCATTTTGTCAATTTGTCATTTTGTCATTTCATCATTTCGTCAATTTGTCAATATGTCATCTTGTCAATAAGCCATTTTGTCAATATTTCAAATAAGCTGCAAAATACCCCGGTCTCAAACCGGCATAGACGGAATTTTTTTTTGTAAATAAAAAATTTTTAAACTAACTTTGCTCTATAAAACCAATTAATATGAAGAAACTCTACTTACTCGCAGCTATGCTGCTCACTTTCTGCGGCATGCAGGCCCAGAACTTTACCCTTTACTGCCACGGCGAAGCCCTCGAAGACGGCGCCCGCGTTGATCTCATGAAATACTGGAGTGAAGACAAATCTTGGTATAATCCCGAACTTACACTCGATCCCGCCATCTCCGGACAACTTACCGTAGACGTTGACTACAAAAAAGGCAACATCACCCCCGCTCTCGACGCAGACTGGTATTACGGCTACGAAGGTACAATCAACTTCTGCGCCATCGACGGTATCTGCTTGGTGATCAATCCCGGCAAAACTTCCCAAAAGGTTGGTCCCGTAACCGCCAACACTCCGGTGGAGATGGCTACCGAACTCGTAGTCATGAAGGGCGACAAAGAAAAATCCTTCACTTACGATATCGACGCTGAATTCACCTACAAATGTACTCTCGGTGGCGAAAGCAAGACCTACACCTTCTTCGCCAAAGGCAAACAGGGTGACGAAAACGGTGTGGACGCCATCACTCTCGATCCCAACGCCCCCGCTGAATACTACGACCTTCAGGGCCGCAAAGTAGCCAACCCCGAAAACGGTCTCTACATCATCCGTCAGGGCGGCAAAGCCTTCAAGCAGATCATCAAATAAGAAATCCCCGGAAGCGTACGAACGCCTCCATATAAAACCACCATATAAAATAGGTCGCTCCCGGCGACCTTTTTTATTGCTTTATCCCCCCGAAGTCCAAACAACCGATCTCACACACGTACATTGCGGAACCATACCGTATGTAATAACCCCAGACATCAGCTTGGGGTGGCCCGCAAGATTTGCACCGACCGACTTTTTTCATTAAATTTGCATCTTGTGATAAGCAGTAATCCTATGAACAATCAGCTCTCAGAGGACGCCTTAAGGGCAAAGCAACGTTTCTCAATTATCGGAAACTCCCGTCAACTCGCAGAAGCTATTCAGCGGGCTGTGACCGTGGCGCCTATTGACCTCTCAGTGCTGGTTTACGGCGAAAGCGGCTCCGGCAAGGAGTTCTTTCCCAAAATCATTCACTATTTCGGAGCCCGCAAGCACAAAAAATACATTGCCGTAAACTGCGGCGCAATCCCGGAAGGCACTATCGATTCAGAACTCTTCGGCCACGAAAAAGGGGCTTTCACCGGTGCCGTGGCCACCCGAAAAGGATATTTCGAAGAAGCCGACGGAGGCACCATTTTTCTCGACGAAGTGGCCGAGCTCCCGCTCACTACCCAAGCCCGGCTGCTGCGCGTGCTCGAAACCGGTGAATTCCTCAAAGTCGGCTCTTCCGTGGTGCAGAAAACCAACATCAGAGTGGTGGCTGCCACCAACGTTGACCTGCTCAAAGCCGTGGAAAAAGGAAAGTTTCGTGAAGACCTCTATTACAGGCTTTCCACCATTCTTATCACCGTGCCCCCGCTGCGCGACCGCGGCGACGACATCCAGCTCCTCGCCCGTAAATTCGCCGCGGATTTCGCCGAAAAGTATATGACGGCACCCGTTTCTTTCTCCTCAGAGGCCCTCCACGCACTTTCCCTTTACAGCTGGCCCGGAAACGTGCGCCAACTCAAAAACGTGGTGGAGCAAATCGCTCTGTTCGAAGCCGGACAAGAGATCTCGCGCCACAACGTGATCGACGCGCTCCCGCTTCGCAACCCCGATTCCTCCGGCGCCGACTCCCTCCCCTCCCGACGTGACTCTCACGACTACGAGTCCGAACGTGAATTTCTCTGGCAATCCATTTTTCAGCTTCGTGCCGAAATCGCCGAACTGCGTCAGAGCATTCACCCCACTTCCCCGCTCAAAGCCATCGAGCTCCTCTCGGGTCCGGACGACCCCGGCTCCGATATGCAGCATCCGCAGTCGCCCATACCGCGGTCTTCTTCCCTTACCCCATTCTCTCAGGGAGGCACCACGCTCGAAGACTCCGAACGTCAGGCCGTGGCCGATGCGCTCGCCCGCAACAACGGCAACAAGCGGGCCGCCGCCACCGAACTCAACATCTCTCTGCGTACCCTTTACCGTAAAATCCACGACCTCGGTCTTGACAACCAACCAAATTAAGATGCACAGGAAAAACCACCGCAAACTGCAGACATCTCTTGCGCTCGCCATGATGGCCATCCTGCTTGCTCTTGGCTCGCTCATTTCGCTCCAAAGCTGCTCCATAAGCTATAAATTCAACGGCTCGGCCCTCAACTACGACGTATACAAAACAATCCATATCTCCGATTTCCCGATCAGAGCCGCCCTTGTTTATCCGCCTCTGCAGCAGACCTTTGAAAACAAACTAATGGACTGCGTCACCCGCCAGACCCGTCTGCAGGAAGTAGACACCAACAACGCCAATCTGGAACTCTCCGGCGAAATCACCGGCTATTCACTTTCCCCGCAAGCCGTAGGAGAAGACGCTTACGCCACAGAGACAAGGCTCACGATCACCGTAAGAGTGAAATATACCGACAACTTAAACCCCGCCAACAACCTCGACCAGACTTTCTCCGCCTACCGCCAGTTCTCTTCATCTATTCTGCTCACAGACGTGCAGGAAGACCTGTGTCAGGAAATCTCCGACGAACTCGTAGACTTGATCTTCAACGCCACGCTCGGAAACTGGTGATAATCTCTACTATGAATCATCCTTACTTCATCTCGCCGATCATTCGGCAACTCAAAAAGGAGACCGACCCCCAAAAGCGCCGGTTGCTTAAAATGCGTCTTGCCGTAAACGTCTGCGATTCTTCCACCCTCCGCGACATCCTCGGACTCGACTCCGAATCCCTCTCCGAATTCTATCCATCGGAGGAAATGCCGTGTCCCGACACCGACGCCACCATCGAGGCTTTCCTTCAACACTTCGCCCCTTCCGCAGACTCCACTCCACAGGACTTAATCTCCGAATATCCGGAAATATCCGATACCGAACCGGACCATGCCATACCCACCTCCCCCACGGAGCCCGATCCCGCGGAAGAATCTCTCCTCGATCCGAAACAGTCCTCCCCTGCTTCCGCTCCCCTCACCCTCGGTTTCGCGAAAATATTGATTAAAAACGGCAATTATGCCAAGGCAATCGACATTATTACCAATTTAAATTTGAATAATAACCAAAAAAGTATTTACTTTGCAGATCAAATACGCTTCCTAAAGAAGCTTATGGCTAACCAGGCAAAAAGCCAAGCCCTCAAATCTTAACAAATCATTATTGAAATGTATATTTTTCTTACAATCCTCATCATCATCGCTTGCGTCCTCCTGATCGGCGTAGTGCTCATACAGAAATCCAAAGGCGGCGGCCTCGCCTCCGACTATTCCGGCGGTAACCAATATCTCGGATACCGCAAGACCACCGACTTCATTGAAAAAGCCACCTGGGGTCTCGCTATATTCATCTGCGTGGTAAGCATCTGCGCAAGCTTCGCTATCAAGCAGCCCACCAATCGATCCGCCATAGCTCCCGCAGCTCCGCAGCAGACTCAGGCCGCTCCGGCTCCCACTGCCCCCGCGCAGCAGGTGCCCGCCCAGACTCCGGCTCAGCCCGCAAAATAAACCAGCAGACCGATCTCTTTGAGAAAAAAATCACCCGCTTCCTCGATTACGTCGTAGTCGAGGAAGCGTTGCGTACCCATAATCCAACCGCCCCCTACAGCCATATTGTACGGGCGTGAAAATATCGCCTCGGAGAGGCGATAGTCGTGGTTAACCCCAGACTTTAGTCTGGGGACCAGCAATATAAGCTAATATCAGCCTCGGAGAGGCGATGTTGTGTGGACTCTTATTTTAGTGACTTTGGATTTAATTTCCGATAATGCACCCTTCCTTCATTCATCGGCCCCTGAGCAGACAAACAAGATACGTGGGAAGCAGATGCAGCAGTGAGGGCAAGCCCTTTATCAGACCGTCTACCTCCACTATCACCCTCATATTGTCGGCAATGCCCTGCGCCCGATGAGTGGTGGATACGCCCGACGTATCGAAACGCGCCACGGGAAACCTTACATGCCGAAATCGCCTGCCTTTCAATGCCAGCGATTTGAAAAACTTGAAATCCGCCGAATATCTATGCCTCGTGTCAAACGGCATGGCGATCAGATCCTTCCTCTTGCATATCACGCTCTGATGGCAAAAAGCCAGACGATGACCCTTAAGAGTGTCGGAAGCTATCTTCACGGTGCCTTCCTGAGATGAAGCGGCGCTTCGGATCACGTCCCCGTAGATCACATCGGCTTCCGGGTGGGCATCGGCATAAGCCATAAGCCGGCATACCGTATCGGAAGAAGCGAACGTATCTCCGGCGTTCATAAAAATCACCCACTCCCCCGTGCAGAGGGCCGCACCCTTGTTCATCGCATCATAAATGCCCCTGTCTGGCTCCGATATGCTGCGGTCTACCCCGGCTGACCGAGCGATAATTGCTCCGCTTTCATCTGAAGAAGCTCCATCGACAACCACATACTCCATGTCATCGTAAGACTGTGATGACACGCTCTCGATGGTTCGTTTCAAAAGAGGAGCCGCATTGCGGGTCACGGTAATAACGCTTATTTTCTTCATAGGGGGATTCACAACCAAAATTACTACAAAGATACGGCAACTTTACGTCTCCTCAAAATGAAGTTGTCCAAACTTATTTTGTCGTTAAGATTTGGTAAGATTTCGGAGGGAATTCCCTTCATCGAAGAGGGGGCGATGACTGCATCGTGACTGATGAGATGATGAAAATTCACCCGAAAGATTGAAGTTGTCTAAACTTATTTTGTTGTTAAGATTTGGTAAGATTTCGGCGGGAATTTCCTTCATCGAAGAGGAAGCGATGACTGCATCGTGACTGATGAGATGATGAAAATTCACCCGAAAGATTGCCAAAGATTAATGACAAGAAAGAATTTAAAACTGATTTTAACTTTCGTAAATAAGTTTAGACAACTTCATTGCCAAAGATTAATGACAGGAAAGAATTTAAAACTGATTTTAACTTTCGTAAAAAGTTTAAATCACTTCAATAAGTTTAGACAACTTCAATAAAAAATGTGCCGCAAAATCAATTGCGACACACTATCGGATGATTGCCGTGTTGAGTTAGAGTCCGAGGCTAAAGCTAAATTTTTTATGAGACGGACTCTTGGATTATCTTATGAAGATCATCTCCATATCTATTCCGCTACTCTTGCCGAGAGGAATAGTGATGAAATTGCCGTCATTATAGATGGTGCCCGTCTTCTTGTCATTAAACACGTCTATAGTGATTTTATCGCCGTCGATGCTGTAGCCGCCCTCCGACATTTTACCGAAGATCTTTTGAATCATTGCATTGTCGCATACCATCTTATAGGTGTGACTGGCACCGTCGAAAGTGAAATCAACGGTAAACGCAACGGCCTGACCATTCTGGTTACCCTTTATAAACAGGGTATATCCATCCGGAGAAGCTACAATTTTCTCCACCTCTTCCGTTGGTAAGTTCACAGGCACATTCTCATAAGGCACTTCAATAAGCCAGAAAGAAGCATTGACCCGATCCTTCACGAATGTACCGGTAAAGGAATCGCCGCTGTCCGTAGACTTTAAAGAGAGCGGTTTGCCGAACGGCGTGGCGAACTCAACCGTGATGGTCTTGCCCGACTTCTTTGCAGTGCAGGTCTCGTTCTGAATATCCTGCAAAAGTACTATGCCATTCATTTTGTTGTCGGCGTTGAAAGTAAGTTCGGTCCAGACATCAGCCGGAAAGCCCTGAATCTTTGCGGGACCGATATACTTACGTCCTGCCATAGAGACGGGAGTGGCAGCAGCCGCCGCAGGCTTCTTGGCGGTGGTACGTGTGGCGGTTGTCTTCTTGGCGGTGGTACGTGTGGTGGTTGTCTTCTTGGCGGTGGATTTCTTCTGAGCCTGAGCATCCACTGCGGGTGCAATGGCCAGAGCAGCGACCATCGCAAATCCTAAAATCTTTGTAAGTTTCATAATATAACTGGTTTATGTATCAAATCGCTATTTCATATCGCTCATGAGCCCGCTTACCCCGACTTCGGGGATTATATATTCAGAAGATTGCGGGACAGACTCTTGGAGATATGTTATTTCACAAGTTTTAATTTGAACGGGAACCCGAGGGTTTCAAATTCAAAATCCTGATCATTGAGCCCGCTAAGAGTAGCCTTGCCGAAAACCTCCTTGTCAGTATCTCCGTCGTAAAGATAAAGATAATAACGGCCCTCCTTATTGATTACCTTATATAGACCCGATGAGGAGAAGTCGCCGGCAAGATTCTCGCTTTTCCAACTGTTTTCATACTGATAATCGGTGATACCCCGGCGCTGACGCTCCTGCTTGCTCAGAGCCTCCCTTGTCTTGAATTCCTGACCCGCAAAATTCATATGCCAGCGTCCGCCCGAGAATTTAATGGTGACGTCGCCGATTTTGTAAGGGCCCTCACCGGCAGTGCCTTTAAAAGTATGTCCGTCACTTATATATTTGGCCGATACCTTGGAGCCATAATAATAGTCTTTGGTTTCCCGCTCGGAATGCTTCATTGATCCCGGACGGGAACGACGCTGAGCCGAAACGTCAAAAGAAGCAAAGAGCCCGAAAGAAACCGCAAGTACAATAAGAACTACAGATTTGCTAAAATTCATATATCAAAATTTTCACAAAGAAAAAAAAAAAAATGACCCCCGCAAATATTTCCAAGAAAAAAACAGCCACCCCCACGAAAACGGCTCCCCAAGTAAAGCAGGCTTCCAGCCTGCACCCACCAGAAAACACCTCCCCAAGTAAAGCAGGCTTCCAGCCTGCACCCACCAGAAAACACCCCCCCAAGGAAAGCAGGCTTCCAGCCTGCCCCCCCAGAAAACAGTCCCCCAAGGAAAGCAGGCTTCCAGCCTGCCCCCCACCAGAAAACACCCCCCCAAGTAAAGCAGGCTTCCAGCCTGCAAACCACCAGAAAACACCTCCCCAAGTAAAGCAGGCTTCCAGCCTGCCCCTCCCCAGAAAATACGCCCCCAACCTCCATTACGACCGAAGCCGGCAAACCAAACCCAAAGGCCCGTCCATCAGAAGTGGCAAAAAATAATCGGGAAGCACAAACAAACATAAACAAAAGGAGTTGCAACTACAGCAAAACGAAATAAAAGAAAAGGCAATATGAAATAACAACAAAATTTTTGAAAAAAATTTGCACAAAAAAAAAATAATGCCTACCTTTGCATCCGCAAAGCCCAGGTGGCGGAATGGTAGACGCGCTCGTTTCAGGTGCGAGTGCCGAGAGGCGTGCAGGTTCGACTCCTGTTCTGGGCACAAAATCAGCGAGTTAACAATCAGTAAGGCTGAAAGTTGACTCGCTGATTTTAATTTCAACAGGCAAATTACAGGCAAAATCTCAATAATCACCCCAACTTTTGCCTGCAAACAGCATTAGACGGCAATAAAAAGCAGCAACGATTACTTTCCAATGAGACTTTGGTTCTGTGCGTTGTATCGCTCCCCCTGTATGTGG
>JAMPGE010000003.1:0-55909 GCA_023664085.1 Muribaculum sp.
TGATAAATTTTAGATTAACCATTTATAGGTACTTTTTGTAGAAAAACTCAGATAAAATAAGAGTTCTCACGACATCGCCTCTTCGAGGCTCATTTTACTTATCTTGCCGACCCCAGGCTGAAGCCTGGGGTTAACCATGAATCTCGCCTCTCCGAGGCGAGCCCCGACAATGCTTAATTTAGTGCCATTAGAATTGAATTCTATTGAAACAATCCATTGTCCCCATTCTTCTCATTGTCCCCATTCTTCTCATTGTCCCCATTCTTCCCATTGGTCCCATTCTTCCCATTGGTCTCATTGCTCCTATTGGTCACATTGGTTCCATTATTCCCATTCTTCCCATTTTTCCCATTGGTTCCATTCTTCCCATTGGTCTCATTATTCCCATTCTTTTCATTGGTCTCATTGGTCCCATTGGTCTCATTGGTCCCATTGGTCTCATTCTTCCCATTGGTCTCTTTGCTCCCATTGGTCTCTTTGCTCCCATTGGTCTCATTGGTCCCATTGAAGCCTTGGGTCTCCTGTGGGTTTGTTATTTTATCTGGGGGAGCTCGATGCGAAAGGTGGTGCCTTTGCCCACTTCCGATTCCTTCACGAAGATCTTGCCGCCGTGGTAATCTTCAATGATTCGCTTCACAAGCGTCAGACCCAGTCCCCAACCCCGTTTCTTGGTGGTATAGCCGGGGTTGAACACTGTCTTGAAGTTTTTCTTCTGGATACCTTTGCCCGTGTCGCGCACCTCGATGACAACCTTGCCGTGGTCCACACCGGTTGTGATATCGATCGAACCTTCTCCGGCCATGGCATCCACCGCATTTTTGGTAAGATTCTCCATCACCCATTCAAACAAAGGGCGTGAAAGCATCACTCCGTGGTCATCCTCGCTGAGATTCATGGTGATTTTCACCTTGCCGGATATACGGTTTTTCATATAGCCGAGTGAAGAGCCCACCACGTCGTTGATATATTCCAGATGCACCTCGGGCTGGGAGCCGATCTTGGAGAATCTGTCGGCAATGGTAGAGAGGCGTTTTACGTCTTTGTCGATTTCGGCTGTGACTTCGGGATCGGCGCCGGTGGCTTCGAGATATTCAGTCCAGGCCATAAGGGAGGAGATGGGGGTGCCCAGCTGATGGGCCGTCTCCTTCGACAGGCCAACCCATACCCTGTTTTGCTCGGCTTTCTTAGTGTAGATCACCGCGAGATAGATCACGATTACGAGGATCACCATCACCAGCAGTTGCACATACGGATAAAGACTCAGCCGCCGCAGCAGGATGGAGTCTTCGTAGTAGATATACTGGCTTGTGTTGTCGTATACCTCCACCACGATGAAATGAGGGTTCACGGGAGCCACCTCGGCAAGAGAACGGTTTCCGGCGGCCTTCTTCAGCCGGTTCACAAGATACGTCCTGTTTTTGTCGGAGAGTTCGAATACGGGCGTGCCGATGGAGTCGGTCTTGTCGGGCAGTTTGTAGTTACGATACTCCACGATGTTGAAATCACCGTCGGATACCATCACCGGGATTGAATTGTTCTGACTGATAATGGCGAGCAGAAACTCAATGTCGGTGTCGACGTCGGCCTTTGCCAGACGTTCGGTGGCCCGGGCCCAGATATCCATACGCTCTTTTTCCTGCTGCGCCAGTTCTTTTACGAGATTATTGCTGACTATCAGAAAGATGATGATGGCTAAGGCCGATATTGCGATGAAGATAAGTTTGCCGGTGCGTCGGCTTTCGTAGATTCCCATTTTATAGGTGATTGCGGTTTGGGGAGGGAGAGAGACTCTTGTTATATGAATGCGGCTACCGAACAGGCATTGTCGGAAGGCTTGGCACCCTGCGGCGAAGCAAATTGAATGCTGCCGTTACGGTAGGTAAATGAGCATATACCCTTCCACTGTCCCGGTCTGTCGAGCGAACTTTCAAAGACACGCCGGGAAGTCTGTCCGGATTCACCGGTGGTCTCCACCACCACGTTTACCGGGCCTGTGCCTTTAAGGACGGATGACCTGTAGTAGTTGATATAAACGTAATAGGTGCCGTTGGGAGGATTCTGCCAATAAATGTTTTCCACTGCATTGTTGCCACCTTCCCGGTTGTCGACATCCTTTTCGCCGGAGCTTGCTCCGTCCCGGGGATTCTTATAGTCAATGCAACGGCCCGAAGGAGTGACCACGTGCAGGTCGGCATCCCCGTGGAAATTCCATAGTATCGCCACTCTCAGGCGTCCGCTGTGGCCTTCGATGCTGTCGGGCACCTCGATGGGAGCAGCCGTCGTTTCCGCGGCCTCGGTATCCTCATCGGGAAGATCGGTATCCTGAACAAGCGAATCGTGCACCGGAAAGTCATCGCCTCCCGAAGGCTCATGGCTGCACGATTTGAGATTCGAGAAAATCAGGATAAGTAAAAGGGCGGCGTAAATGCCGCAAAGCGTTGCTGTGTGACCTTTCATATAAACATACGGTATAAAACGTCGATCAAAACAAATACACAGGCCAGAACAGGCACACCGATCTTAAACGGACTTTTGTCGGTGAGATGGTTGAACAGAATCATAGCCACCAAGGCACCGAAGGCGCCGAAGAGGGCGGATACCGTGATCAGCACGCTCTCCGAGATGCGCCTGGCTCCGTAGAAGCTGAGGTGCTTGTCGATCGCAAACAGGAAGAATGCGATCAGACTCATGAAAAACAATAGGTATAGATCAAAATCGATAAGCATAAGCGGTCAATAGAAAAGATGGTTGATGTATTTGCCGAATTCCACGATGCCCCATGCAAAGAATACGGCGGCCAGAGTCATCCCGAAAACGGCGAGCACCTGCAGCCACACCGGAGTGGATTTCTCTTCGGTCTGCTGAAGCACATATGAGTTTTCGTCGGCCTGAGGAGTCCACACAATGTTGTTGAAAGTACGGGAACCGCAGACCACGTCCGTAGAGACGGGTACTCCGTCAAGGAGCACGCCGCGCTCCAGAGAGCAACGGCCGTTTTCGTCGAGAGTGCGGTTCAATACATTGCCGTTTTGCCGGAGAGCGACGCCGGCGTGAGCCATAGGTTTGCCGTCTTTGTCGACCACGCTTATTTCAATCTTTTCAACGGGAGGCACGGGAGGCACGGGGGGGCCGGGAGGCTCCGGCAGCTCGGTAAAATCAAAATCCACGGAGTTTTGGGCCGGCAATGGCTCGAGTGTAATCTCGCGGTATTCGCCATTGCAGCTTACCTTGGCGGGCTCTCCCTCGGGAGCCGTAAGCGTCAGCGAACCGAATCCGCCAGACAAGGGGACGTTATAGTGGGCAGAGCCGGATTCCACGCTCACCGGATACTTATCGCAGGGCGCGCCGTTTGATTTCACACTTACAGCGAGGGTGGCCTTCCGGGTCACGTCGAAAGTATAGTCCTGTTGTCCTTCGGTCCATACGGCGGTAAAGCGTTTTCCGGTGGCGGCATCCACAAAAGTCTCGGAAGCCCCTACGGGTTGGCCGGGAATGGCAAACCAACCGTCGGGGCCGGTGGAGAGTCGTTTGAGGTTTCCCCCTTTGTCGATGAGGTCAAACTGGCGCGAGGGCACGGGGATACCGTCTGAGGTAAATGCGATTCTCACATCGGTGAGGGCCGTTTTAGTGCGGCGGGCCTTACGAAAGACGCGTCCCGTGGCCTTTTTATAATTGGAGTAGCCCCAGCCGGTGATAATCACCTGCAGGGCGCCGTTTTCGTCAGTTCTGTAAAATACGTAGTCATCGTTGGGAAACGACATGATGGCCCCGGCATAGGCGGGGGCCGTGCTATGGATTCTCTCGGAGATATTGGCGAGCACATCCTCCACGTTGGCGGCGACATCGGCGGGCGCGGCGGAAAGAGGCATCCATCCGGCGGCGGGATGGTTCCAGCCGTAGGTACGGGCGCTTACGTGTGCTTCGGCAAAGAAGGAGGCATCGTCGCGAATGAGTTGCCTGAGCTTTACATACGCGTCATGGCCTTCATTCCATCCTGGAAGCACCCAGTGGAGTTCGGATATTGCTGATTCTTTAAGTTTTCCCATAAATTCAAGGGATTGAGATTATTTCGTTTTCTACGGCCGACACTTCCATGGGATTCCTGGTTATCGCCTGCCGATATGATTGGAGGAGGCGGGCCGTGTAGGGTAGTTTGTTGATGGTAGAGATCAGAGAGGCGTTTTCGGCAAGAAGGGGTTTGAAATACTTGTCGAGGAGAATATCGCGGTTGGCCTGCCACACCACGGAGCCGGCCGTGCCCGGATTGTCCGTAAATAACCTGACTTTGTCGATGCCGCGGAAGTCAGCCGCGATTTTCTTCAATCCGGCGGTAGCCTCGGCATACAGGCCAAGCGGCTCACCGATCTCAAGGTCAAGCGCAGTCCTCTCGGCGGGAGTCAGGGCGGCATGCAGGTTCTTGTACGTATCGTTGGCCAGTTTAAGGTCATCCTTCGTGAGGGGAGAATCCACGGCTTTGCGCAGATATGTAAGTGAGACAAGCTGGTCACGTCGGTGACGGGCCTGTTCAAGGAGAGCGGCGGCCCGTTCGTTTTCGGCGAAGGGTGTGAGATTTACCACTGTTGCGGATATTTCCTCCTCCGACAGCGCAGTGAGCGGTTTGCCTACTATCGACTCGAATTCGGGCAGATATTCAGGTAGATATCGGTCCATCCATTGTGTGCGTTGCCGACGTTTCTCCTGCAATATCTTCTCTTGAGTCTGGAGAGCGGCATACTCTTCGCGATATTTCTGAGTAGCCTCCGTTACCGGTAGTTTGATCTGCCCGGCTATCAGCGAATCGAGATGAGCGTTGGCTCTCACCATGGAGTCTCTGCAGTTGATCACGGAGTCTCTTTGGTGGGTAAGCAACCGATATTCTGCCTTTAAATCTTTAGGTTGGGCAGCGTGAATCATGGCAACCCCACTCAGGATCATTGCCGATGCCACTATCTTTCGAATTGTATTGCTAAGCTTCATGGCAGTCTGGATTTAAGAGTTTCGATAAATTCCTCTTCGGTGGGTGTCACGGTGAGGGGATTGTTTACCACGTGTTTGTGATATTCCTTGAGCTTGGGTCCGAGATAAGGGTGCCCGGAAGTAAAGATACCCGCTTTCGAACTCTCAAATTCCCCAAACAAAACCTCCATACTCTCCTGAGCCGCTTTAAATTCGGGATCGGATCCCTTGAGCCCTTCCGTATATTTAACGTGGTTTTTATTTTCCTGATCGGAAACCTTTAGAGTAAAATCATAAAAGAGTTTCCAGGCTTTCAGGTAATTGGCCAGAGCCACTCCTTTGGCATGCATCTCTTCCTGCCGCGACTTGCTCCATGAGTTGTAACGTTTCTCAATGGTAGAGATGGCTTTTTTGCATTCGGCGGCCTCGAGGGGGGATTCGTAGAGTGCGCGAAGACGGTTCATAAATTTGATATCTTCGAGCACTCCTGAAATCTTCGTGTTGAACTCCTTCATTTTTTTTGAAGGCTGAGACTCCAGCTGTATGGCCGATTGCAGAAGCATAAGCGAGTCCGCATTGAGTTCGGTAAGCGGTCGCGACAGATCCGTCCTGTCAATCGTGGTCTCGATCCGGGCGATGTTTTCAGCGTGGATGGCCTTGGCATAGCGCTTATTGAGTTCAGAAGGATTGTTGATGTCGGCGGAGAGATCAGCCACCTTCTCACGCAGAGAGTGCACCTTCCGGGCCTCGTTGATGCTGTCGGTGCGAAGCCGGGAATGCAGGTCGACCCATTGCTCCGAGAGGTCATCGTTTTTCAGCAGAAGAGGATTCAGACCGTTGTTCAGGCTCCTTATTTCTTTCTTGATAATCTTGATACTGTCTTTATAGTTCGCTTCATTGTCGGCATCGGCAAACGTATGCCCGGGCATCCCCAGGCAAAGTGCGTATAGAGACAGGATTATAAGTATACGAGGCATAAACGGGTTCATTCCGCGGAGTATTTGGTATAAAATTCTTTAAGATTTGCGTCGGGCAGCCCCTCGTTGTGAAATTTCTGCCACGTGTCGGCCAGACGTTGACGGTTTTCTTCGGAGTGGTCCATGGCAGAGAAGGCCGCGATAATCTGGCTGCTGAGGGAAGCGGCATAGTTTTTTTTGGCCTTGGCGATCTTACCGTCCACAGTGGATTGGGCGAGTCCGGTTTTCACTGCGGTGATATTTTTTATCACGTCCCATTTCGGAGAGTTGCGGATCGCCGCGGCTTCATTGGAGAAGGAAGCGCCGCTGAACTTGTTCCAGGAGTCGGGAGCCCGGTATCCCGTGGGAAAAGAGAAGTTTCTGGCACTGAATGCAAGGGCACGTTTGTAAAGGCCATGGATTTCGCTGTGACGCTTAATGTTGGCATCGTCGGCAAATTTAGCGTCGGCGCCTATTTTCTGAAGGCCGGAGTATTGGCGGTCCACTTGGGCAACGGTGCATCCGGGCAGGGAGTAGAGACTGTCGAGGGCGGCCACAGTCTTGTTGAGAGCCACCTCATTGAGATGACGCAGACAAACGTCCTCGTCGGAGCCGGAAATCATCTTTTCATTGCGTTGTCGTTTAATTTCTTCGATAGACAGGGCGTAAGCCTCATCATTCCAGCCGGGGAGAGTGTCCCAACGGTTATCGATGGCGGAAACCACGCGTTCGGCCTGCGGACTTGCCTTGGGAGCGATAATGCTGCCGGCCGGATCGGAAATCCAGATCACAAGGCCGATTACGGCCACAAGAGCCAGTCCGAAGAATATCAATTTTAATGCTTTCATTTCAAACAGCTTTATCTATTAAAAGTCCGATTTGATTACATGGCCGGACTGATTATTCCCATTGGAGTTGTCTTTTTGCCGGGTAGAGGCGGCCGATTTTTGTGAACGCTCCGTTTGATTCCGACCTTGCGGTGAGTCATTGCCTGTGTCGTTTAGGGTGGTGTTGGAGGTATTGTCCGATGTGTTTTCCTCAAGCCATCTTTTACGTTCGGCATGGTTCTTATCCTCTCTGCCGGTCAGCGACAGGTGGATATTGTCCACGTCCTTGAAGGATTTGTATGAAGAGGCATTCTTTGTAAACTCGCTCATGGCTTCCGCGATGCCCTGGGCCTGATAGAAGTGAGGACCATCGGAGTCCACCCAGCCCATATATGCCGATTTCAGCATATTTCGGTGGATCTCATTGATTTTCTGCGCATTTTCTTTCATTGACATGGCGTCTCCGGCGCGAATATCGTTGATTACCGATGTATAGTTTTTCACCATATCGACAATCCCCCGATGTTTTTCCACAAATGGTTTGGCTTCAGGAATGGCGGAGAGTGCCTGAATTTGTTGATCAATGGAGTCTGCCTCGACGAAGGTGAGTGCGGGATCAAGAAGACGGGTGTTGATCGATTTCCAGATCAGTTCATCCTTATACCAAGGCGAAGAATTTTTGTCGGTTGCCACTGCTTTCTCCTCCTGAGAGAAGAAGATCTTGTAGGCTCCCCAACCGATAGCTCCGAATATAATTAAGGCCAAGACTGCGAATGTCGTGATCCACAACGGTTTTCTTGAAATTCTGGAGAAGAAATCCTTTCCTGCGAAGTCCTTCTTTAAGAAATTCACTTCGTTGCGGGTGGAATTCAGAATCAGCGACTTCTCTGCCGATTCGGCGCGCCGTGAGTATACGGTGACGCGTGCCTGACCGATAAAGTTGTCGGGCAATGCAAACGTGGCGCGATATATCTTTTTGCCGTTCACGGTTTCCACTTCTGCCGGGGCGCTCTTGTGGAGTGTGGAGTGTAATTCCCCGGCACTTACCGAGATGTCGGCCGTGAGAGTATTGAATTCCGGGCTCTCCCTGGAGCAGGCCACCTTCACGGTGAGCGGCACGTTGCCCGCGGTGACGCCCGCCTCCGGATGGAGTAAGCTGCCAGGCTTACCGGCGTTTTTCATCTTCCTCAACGACTTCATAAGGATATGCAGGCCGTCGGCGTCGCAATGCTGCCTGATGATTTCGAAATCTTTTCCGGTGAATTCGGCTTTCACGGCCGCATCGATTTCCTTCCCCCGCAGAGCCACAGTCCCTTTGGCGGCCGACACTCTTTTGCCGTCTGCAAAGAGGGCCAGTTGCGACATTGCCATCTGGGAGTCCGGACGGTCCAGGCCCTCCACTATGACGGGTACGATACGTTCTTTCTCCGTGGGATGCAGAGAGACTTTCACCAGTTCGGCCACTTCATCCACGGTAACGTTTTTCACGGCCCCGAGTCTGGCATCGTCGATGGTGAAGGTTATGGCCGCATCGTTGTAGTAGCGCGGGTCTTTATCCGATTTGATGTCTATTTCATCCGTGTAAATGTTGGATATGTTTCCCCAGCTCATCGGCATATTGTTCACCAGAAGTTTCCAGTTCGGACGGCGAGGGATGGAACTTACCTGGATCACCGGAGTCAGCGCTCCCTGTTGACCCACCACGATCTCCTTGAATTGCGAGAATTCAGGATATTGAAGGTCGGCAAACAGATCATGCATCATGGCAGCGGGCACCTTCAGCAGAGCCGGAGAGCTGCCGGTCATAACGCGGTGGGGGAGGAGGGCTGGTTCGAGCGAGAATCGGTCGAGAACGGCATTGAGGGGTTCCTGCCCCGGCATATTTGCTTTATATCTGAAGCCGGATGTGTCGCCCAATCGGTAAGGCTCCATATAGGTGGCCACGAAGGCATCCCTCATGGCCTTGAGCACTTCGTAGGGGGTCTGGCCTGCGGCCACACGGTAACCTTTGGGCACGGCCATGGCCAGCTTGAGGATCCCTTCGCGCGAGGCTCCGGCGCTGCGCACGTTGTTCTGGATGAGCACCACGGTGACAAAGGCCGGGGAGATAGTCACCGTGAAGTAATAATCATTGGCCATCATTCCGGCCGGCGACAGATCGCCCGGGGCCGTGAAGGTGGGCTTGTTGAAATAGAATATGGGGTTGTAGCCGGCATTGGAGAGAGGGTTGCCGTAGATCATGAACGGCACCTTGCGCATGGCTGCGGCATTATCGGGCGTGGTATTGTTGTCCATAGTCAGAAAGCTGATTTATTGAAAATTCCACGGATTTTGTCGGAGAGGCTGTTTTCCCTGACGGAAGCGGTGTTCTCCATGATTACCTCCACCAGCTTGTCGGCATCGTCGGGCACGAATTTGAAGATGCCTCCGGTGATGAAGTTGCCCAGACTGAACGTATACAGACGGGGATGGCCGTTGGTGGCCTTGTTGTTTGTGGAATTTATATCGTGTTGTATGCAGAAACTTGTAAGGCGGTCGATCTCGTGGGGGAAGTTTTGGTTAAACCTTGCCATGGCTTCGGCCTCGCGGGAATTGCCGTTGGGATTATTGTCGAGAGTGTCCGCTTTGGTCACGATGAAATGGATGGCGTCCACGCGCTTCATCACGTCGCGGTTGTCGGGATCCATCAGAGTGTCGATCATCTTCCGCAGCATTATGCGTTGATTGAGATAATATTCGCGGAGTTCGTTTACGATGTATCCTTCCTCGTTGATCACCGGGAGGCCCTTCTCGTCGAGCAGGGGCACGGCATGCTGGAATTTCAGCACGGAAGCCGTGGGATCCACGATGATGAAGAAGATCTTGCGGTTGTTGTTGCGCAGGAGTTCGGGGGCTCCTTTTCCCATTTCGGCGAAAGATACCTTCCCCTGCTCGTTGTTGGCGAGGATGAAGGCGAACTCCTCGCCGCTCATCTCCACGAGATTCACCGGGTGGGATTTGTTGCCGGCCTGAATGTCGGCATGGATGGTGGCGATAAAGTCGCCGGGCGTACGCCCGATGGTGGCACCCACCATAAGATACTGACTGAGGGCATCGGCGTAGCTGCCGGCGCCTCTCACCGAATTATAGTGCATGCGCGAAGAGCCGATCAGGCCCATCAGAATACAGCTCTTGCCGGTGCTCGGGATACCGAAGAAGTATACGTCGGTGGCGTTCTCCTTGATTTCGGCTTTGCAACGCCGGATTTCGGTGTTGATGTCGGGGAGCATGTCGCGCTGGTCGCTGATCGATCGGATGTAGTCGATGTCGCCGGGACGAAGGATTCCCCGCGCACACAGTTCAGGCTCGGAGAATATACCGTTGTCCACGAGTTGTACAAGGCGGTCGTAGTCATAAGGATTCTTGTCGTCAGCCATGGCTTCGAGTTCGATCTCCTTAAGTTCCGACATGAAGGAGAAAGCGTTGTTTATCAGTGGGCTCCCCGGGAAGTTGAGGATATATTCCCGGGTCTTGAAGATATCGCCGTAGTCGCGCACCTCTTCCCAGCCGTCGATGGCGTCGCTCACCTGCGAGGCCTGATATTTATGGACACCGGCGGGAAAATACCTGAGATATACGCGTGCGCCCTCAATGGCGTCGCCCTGACGCATCAGCGCCTCCCAAAGCGGGGTGTCCATTTCCGGGATATGCGCGGAATACGGATGCTTGCCCAGATATGCCGTGATCATTTGCGGGGAGGGAGCGGGATGATTGAGAATCTCGGCGCGATCCGCCTCCTCGATGCGGGCCGTGGCTTCACGTTGCTTCTCCACGTAAGTCAACCTCAGTCTCAACGCTTCGTCCACATGATTGCCGGAGGGCCTGATTTCCTCCCAGAAGCGGATGTAATCATCAAGAAGATTCAGCGCCGACTGAGGATCCGCGCCGGAATTCAGCGCCGACTGCACCCTAAGCCACCCTTTTTTCTCCTCGGGGTTGGGAAAGGTGGCCAGAATCTTGTCGAGTTCCCGGCGTCGGTCATCGTTAAGTTGCGGGAGTTGGGCCGTGGAGGAAATCAGGCCGCTTTCGAAATATTTTTTCAACTGGGCCATGGGCATCGTGTTGCAGTTGGCCTGAAGTTTCTGTAATTGTTCGGGAGTAAGCATCTTTAAGACAAATTATATTGCTTTAGATATCAAAATTAAATTGCTTCAGATATCAAAGGAGCTGGCCGAGGTCGCTTTTCTCTTTGGAGATAGCCTCTCGTTTTGAACCGGGAATGATAAAATAATTGAAAAGGATGAGCAATCCGATCACGATCATTGTAAGGAGCCCGAGGAGATTGAAATACCCCATGGCTGAGATTTTGTCGCGGAAGCGTGGTGTATAGCCGCGGGAAGCCGTCTGTGCAGCGGAAGCGGAGTAGGGCAGTATGTCGTACACGCTGTAGATTCTTCTTATTTCGGGGAAATCCAGTTGGGAAGCCATGAGGGGGAGCACTTCGGAAGTCTGCGCGGCGACGGTCTCGGTGATGTCTACAGCCTGTGGGATTCTGAATACGCTCCAGGCCTGAAACACGGCCGCGGCATTGTCGAGTCCTGTCTGCCACACCTCATTGTACGACTCCGCGCCGTTGCCCCCGTTGGAATTCGGGAGGGTGATGTTGTCGATACGTTCGGTTTTGGAGCGTTTGAAACTCTCTACGGAGGCTTTGCCCGTAAGCTGGTTTTCCTGCATATATTTCTTCAGCCCTTCGCCCACGCCGGATCCGGAAGAAGCGAAAGCGTCGTCAAGGCCGGTGCATGTGCGAGTAAGCGCATCCTGCTCGTAAGCCTTGAAGCTGGATATGTTTACGCGGATGGAATCAATGTCGGATAGAGCCGTCTTTTTAAGGGAATCGCGGTTTGCCTGAATGTCGATGTAGTGTGACACCGGTAATACCGAACCCAATATAACGATGCATAAAAGGCCGACGAACAAATATTCAAACACTTTCCAGCGAGGTTCGGCGCTGTCCACCTGCTTGAATCTGATGGCAAATACAAGTAGCAGCGAGGCTATGATTGCGGCTGCCAGAGCCGCAATGGTAGGAGCCACAAGGTTAAAAGAGATGTAGGCCACGGAAACGAACCAGGCCAGAGCGAACGCCACCACGCCGATCACAGAGACGATGTTGGCATATGAGATTCCGTTTTTATTTTTATTCATAATTGAAGAAGAATTTCAGGAGATGGAGTCTTGACTGTGACTTTCAGGCGCGGGCCTTGTCAATGGCTTTGCGGATATTGAGGAGCGGACCTATATCTGACGCCCCCGCTACCGGAGAGCCCGTGGAGCGAAGTATATCCACGATCTGACGGTTGGAAAGATTGGGGTTGACGCTCTTCATGAGGGCAACTGCACCGGCCACGATCGGAGCGGAGAAGCTTGTGCCGTCTTCAATGTCGTAAGTGTTGGACGGGATGGTCGAGAATACACTTTGCCCGGGAGCGGACACACACGTGAGACTTATGTTCATCGAGGGGACATTGCCGAAATTGGAGAACTTGGCTTTTCCGCCTCCGGGAGTGGTAGCCGACACGATCACGGTGTCGGCGCATCTTTTCGAGGGATCGAGCCCGGCGAAGACGCTTTCGTTGCCGGCGGCCCATACCACGGTAACCTTCCGCTGATCGGCAAGGGAAAAAGCATAGTCCCATACGGCCTGCTCCTCGCGGCAGATGCTCCGCGACAGATTCACCTGATCACCCACCGGGAGGCGGGCCACTTGTTGATCGAAGGCAGCTCCGGCGGAAATATTCACCACGTCGGCTCCTTGATACACTGCGTAAAGCAGCCCTTGAAGCATGGTCATGGAGGTGAGATGCGAGCCCATGCTGATCGGCATGAAGCGGCATTTGGGGGCGATGCCGCAGGCCCCGCGGCCGTTGCCGGCGTTGCCTACGGCCAGCCCGGCCACGAAAGTGCCGTGGTTTGCCTCATCGGTGTTTGTGCCGGCGGGCGGAAGCACGTTGGCGTTGCGGTTGATTATGCTGAAGGGGCGATAGATGCGCCGGCTGTTGAGCTCATCGTGGTTAAGATCGAAAAAAGTGTCGACCACGGCTACCGTCACGTCCGGATTGCCCATGGTCACGTCCCAGGCCGAATAAGCGTTGATGCTTGAGTAAAGCCAGCATAGCTGCCGATGGCCGAAAGCAGGATCGGAGGGCTTCCCCCAGTCTCCCATCAGCCCGTCGGGAAATGCCTTGAACCGGATATCGGTGATCTTGGAGGGCAACTCCCGGATTACGGCTTCCGCCCTCCCTTTCGGCACTGATATCTGGAGCAGCTTGGTGAGGGGATCGTAATAGGTCACTTTGTAGTCATCCCCGGGGTAAGCCTGTTTGAACTTCCTGCTCCAGGATCGGAAAGTGTTGTTGTCGGCATCGGAATCAAGCATCACGTTCACCGCGTTGGATATATATTGCCTGCCGTCTTCGGGATCGGTGACGATGTCATCGTCCGAGTAAGGGGGGATAAAGTTGTCTTCCGGCGCGGGAAGATACTCTCCGGGATCGGTGATATTGTTGTCGTACCAATCGCCTAAGGAATCCACCGGAATCAGATCCCGCGGACCCTCGGGATGGAGAATGTCTTCGGGGATGTAAGATTCCGAGCCCCGACGGGGGGCGTCGGTGCATCGGGGCAAGAGGCTGAGCAGAATCATCAGTGTGCCTGTCAGAGCTAAAAAGGCCATGAATCTGCCGAGGAAGCCGCCGAAGCCCCAGGGTTGCCAGAAGGGGGGACGGGGTGGTTTGTTGCCGTCGTTTCCGAATATTATCCGCTTCATTTTTTTAGGTTATGGGTGAGGGGTAAGAGGTGAGAGGTAAGAGGTAAGAGGTAAGAGGTGAGGAGGATGTCAGTATTTCACGCTTTTGATGTCGGCGAGCAGAGTGCTCAGTTTCTCATTGGCCTCCCTGTCGTAGTCGGGCACCTGAATGCGGGCGATGAAGCCTGCCGTCATATACTTCAGCCATCTGTAGTAATGATTGTCGAAGGAGGGAGGCATGCCGGCCGGATTGTCGTTGAGCATATCAAACAGGGCGGAGATTTCCTCCTCGCCGTATTCTTTCGGACTTTGGTCTGACTGCTCGTTGATGAAGGCCAGCGGGCTCCCTTTGATGATAGTATCGGCATTGGCGCGTTCGCTCAGGGTGAGGCGTGAATATCCCATATCGTTCACAAAATCGTTGATGGAGTCCGTAAGGATATCGGCGATGAGGGATTCATTGGCGTTTTGCACGTTGACAACGTCCACGTATTCCGAGATGTCGCTGCCCATGGATTCGGTCAGACCAAGGGATTCGGCGTTTCTGCTGATGGAGTCCACGAGGTCGGAGAGCACCAGAGGATCAAACCCGCTGTCGGAAGTGAATGTGTTTTTGAAAGCGGGCGAATATAGCTTGTCGGTCCATGCTTTCACCACGTTTTCAGCCAGTGTGGTGGAGTTTTTCCTGGCCGCGGCCTTGTCGGAGAAGAGAATATTGTAGTCCACGCCGCGGCGCGTGAGATATCTGTCGGCGTCGTCGCGGTCGCGGAAGAAGTAAACCTGGATAAGCCGGTCCCATTTCTGGTCGGCAGAGGTGCATCCTTTGAAGTCGGAGCATCTGCGGCGTATGAGTTCGTATTCCTTCCAGTCGAGAGTGGAGTTGACCAGTTCGGAACTTTGCACGAGACGGTGCACGATGGCGAGCGTTTCCGATTCGGTCATCATCATCCCCTGGAGGAGGTGTCCGAAGAAATAATTGTCGGTATTTGTGGTGAAATCCAGTTCGCGCATCACGGCGGCGCTTTTCCGCAGATTGTCCTGAAGGATCTTGTCGAGGTCGTCGTCGATATGGTAATTCTGCATCAGAGCCAGAGCGTGGGCCGAGCAGGAATGGAGTTCGTCGGCAAACTGGGCGGTGCGTGCACCGGCGGCATGAACGGCGGCTCTGGTGAGATTGTCGATGATGAATAGCGCGCCGTCGTTGTTGCGGGTGGCGGCGGCATCCCAGGCCAAAGCCGGATCGGCGAAAAATTTCTTCACCGTGGAGTTGGAGATGAAAGAACCGCGCAGATCGGCATAGAATGGCTTGCTGAGGATAAGGTTGTTTTCCCGGGGTAGGGGATCGGTCTCGGAATATCCGTCGTAGAGATTGTTGCCCGAACCGGTGCATCCGCTGTATTTGAAGTCGCGGAGCATATAGGTGTTTTTGAAAGTCTCGGAGGGTGCGGTCCAATTGTTGAACCAGTCCACGCTGTCGCCCTTGAAGACCTGGGTATAGAGCACTTTCATGAAGCGGCCGTCCCAGCGTTGATTGAGCGAAGTGAGATTGTTGTGCTCCAGATTGTCTTTCTCAATCATATCCACGTTAAACTTCGTGCAGACTACAAAGAGGGGACTCAGCCCGCCATAGCGGTCTACGGTCTGGCGTCGGCGTTCGGGAGTGTCGCCGACGTATTTTTTTACCCATGAATCCACCATGCTGTACATGTCGGTTACGGCGGGCTGCTCGTTGTCGTGGCAGAAGAGGAGCATGTTGATGGCGCGGCTGTCGTTGTAGTTATTGAAGAGGAAAGCCACTTTGCCGCGAAGCAGCATCTGCACAGCGTTGCTGGCGCCCTCCTCCCGGTCATGCTTGCTGAGGAATTCGGCTTTGATCTTAAGCCTGTTGCGTGCGCCGGGGAAGTCGAGCAGATCCATGTCGCGAAGCAGCGACTTATCCACTTTGGGCGAAAGTTTGCGAAGCGACTCGGCGGGGATGTTGCCGTTGGCGCCGGGCTCTCCGTCGCTGGCATATGTCTCGGAGTCGGTAAGATACTGCCCGTCGATATTGAATATCGCTTCGGCGCAGAGGGCGCAAAGTTCACATTTGGGTACATCCGCATCCGTGAAGCCCCCCAGGCCGTCGGGCACGTGGATGCGGGCTATTGAGGTGGGCTCCGGAAGATCGAGTTCGTTAAGGCAGTCCACGCTCATAAACGTGTTGCGGTTGTCGCCGTAGTGGCGCACGTCTTCTATGGAAGTATACACTTCCGGGGCGTATTTCAGACGGCGAAGCACACCCGCCAGCCGGGAAAACAAGTCGGAGATCACGGCGTTTTCGTGCCAGAGATAGCGGAGCACGTCTACGAGTTCGGATTCAGGCACCCTGCGGATCACGCGGGCCAGATTGTCGAAATATCCGGAACGCCGAAGGGTCTGGGTGGGAGCCTGCGCAAACTTGGAGAGATAGTGCTTTATCTCCAGAATGTCGTCCTCGCAAAGAGGGGCATCGGGGATTTCGGGTCGTGAGGCGTATTTTTCGAGGAGCGCCTGGGAGAAGGCCTGAATCTCGGCTTCGGAATAGTTCTGGTAGTCGGAGATGTCGGAATAATAGCTGTCGGTAAGGATAGTGACGAGATTGGCCGGAGAAAAGAGCTTTACGATTACGGGATATTTCGGTGAAAATCTGGAAGATCCGGGGGTGAACGACGTGAAGCGTGTCACCACCCCCGTAGCCTCTTTCTTGTCACCGATAGGGTTGATGCTCTGCACGAAATTCACCTCGGAACCGTCTTCGCCGGACCGCACCGTAAACGGTTTTTTATTCTTCTGCAGCAGGTTGCCGATGAGGTAGGATTTTCCTTTCTGGCTCTCGCCGAAAGCGGCTATGGCAGGCTTTTCGCGAAGGGCCGAAGCAATCTTGCGCAGACGCCGACGTTCTTCCACAAGGTCAAGAAAACGGGCGTCGTACTGCTCGGGGCGATTGAGTCTGAGCCATTCAAGCGCCCTTCCGATATTTTGGATCTGTATGTTGATTTGCTGAAGCATATTCTTTTGATTACTCAGGTTTAGGTCTTACTGAAACCCGGCGGTTTATGAAGCGATATCCGCCCCGCTAACTCTCTAAACTCTAAACTTTAAACTTTAAACTCTAAACTTCAATACCGACTACTCCGAGTTCGAATTCACCTTTGTCGAGCCAGTGGAGGCCGTCGTCGGCCAGACTCATCTGGCGCAGGCTTACGGCCGAACGGGGCACGGGGTTGCCTTCGGCATCGGTCACGTCTTCTATCTCGAGGCGTTCGCGGTCTTCATAGTAGTTGCGGCTCAGAGTGATTTTCAGCGGCGCCTTGCCAGAATCGTTGAAGATACCGTAGATGGGACGGGCCTGATACTGCGGGGAAGCAAACTGCTTGCACCCTATGTAGGCGGGGAATACCGCCAGTTCGAGAGTAGCCGTGGAATTCTCTGGCGAAAGGGCCGCGTCGGAGACGATTTGTCTGCGGCTGCGAAACGGGCCCATGTATCGGGCCGTGGAAAGCATCTTTTTCTTCATCGTGTCGAAGTCGAGCCACATGCCGTTGAAGCCCCGTGTGGAGGCCAGATGGCCCACCATGGCTCCCACGGCCACCACGGCCTTCTGGTCGAAGAAATAGCCCTGGCCGTCGGCGAAGGGGAACCATTGGCCCACGCGGTAGGAATTAAGACGCACAAGCCGGTCGGGGGTGAGCGGCAGGTATTTCACAAATATTTCGGTGACCGAATCGATAGAGGCGGGGCGCCCGGCCAGCAGCAGCGTGTCGCAATTGTAGGCATAGAGCACCACGGCGAGTTGCTTGAGCAGAGGCTCAAGAGTGGTCTTCACGATATCGGCCGTCAGGTCCGGATCGAAACGCCAGCGAAGGTCTTCAAACCTGAAGCCGAAATGGTGGGCGAAATAATCCAGCAGATAGTCCGCCGGGCGGTTTTCGCTGAAGATTTCATCGAAGTCAAACACTCTGGACGGAGCCTTGCGCCGCAGCTGCTCCATAAAGAATTGCGACAGCGGATGGTTCACCTGCGTATTGAAATCCACGCGGATACGACGGTCCTTATGGCTCATCAAAGCTGAATCCCTGCCGAAGAAGGCATGCACTAGGTTGGCGGCCAGACGATCGCGTCGCAGGGTGCGCTCGTTGTTGTCGGAAGTGTTGTCAAGATCGCGGGCCATATCGGCAAACACCGGGTTGCCGCTCACGCCGGGTATGGCGGCTATCTCCCCGGTGCTCATTTCGCGCAGGCGCGCCTTCAAGGCCGAAGAGATGTTGCCGAGGAGGGGAGATCCCATGTCGGGCCCTTCCACCACGAGGTTCTGGATGATGGCTCGCAGAATATCGTCGCCGGCCAGATAGAAGCTGTCCCAGAAGAGCGGTACGGGAGTGAGCCGGCAATTCTCGTGGCCTTCGTATTTATAGGCGCATATCATGATGTCGGTGGTGCCGGCACCGATGTCGATGGTGCCCACGGTCATGGCTGGCTTATCGTAGCCTTCTTCGGCGAGCTCGGGGCGCACGTGGCCCTTGAGGGCGAAGAATTTCTCTATCTCCCCGGCATAGCGCTGCGCGATCTCGGCGTAGAGATACACCAGCTGGTTGCAGCTGGCCTCGTCGTAGCTCCAGGAGCGGCGGCTCACGTCGAAGGCGTCGCCGGCAGTGAGCGACTCGGCTGCGGGGATGATGTTGGCCGCGGGGATCTTCATGCTCACGGAGATGGCGTGGAAAGCGTCGGCGGCACTTTGGCGCAGCTTGATCTGCTCGGCCACGGGCATTGCCGTGGGGCATGTGAGAATGATGTTGCGCAGAGAGCGCCGCATGTCGATGCGACCGTGCTTATTGCGAAACTCCGGAGAATTAATCTGGGCGAGGGCCTGCTGGAAGATTTCGATAAGCACCAGAGTCATGAGCGAACCGCGCGAAAAGGCCGGAGGCATGTCGTCGAAGGGACGTTCCTGCTCGGGGATATGCCCGAGGTATTTGCCGGTGTGGTCAAACAGGGGAGAAAGTTCGGGGATAAAAACGTTGGGCGAGTGGGCCACGTTGGAAGCGTCGGACTCGGTCACGATGCATTCCCATTTGCCGTCGAAGGGGCGGTCGTCCCAAAGATAGCGTTTCGGAGAAGAATAATTGTTGGCACTCTGGGAAAGACCCTCCTCCTCGAGAGTGCGGTAGATGAGGTCGGCGGCCTCGCGGCCGAGGCGCACGAAGCTTCGCCAGTTGAAGATGTTTTCCCCGGTATATATATCGTTGCCCAGATCGGGACGGCGGAATGCCAGACGCATATCGAAAGGCTCCGAGTATACCCTGTGGGGATGGGAAAGATCGCGCAGGCCGAGCATCATGGCCCGAGTGAAGTCGCCTTCCTCAAAGAGCACGCCGCAGGTGCGCGAATTGCCGATGTCGAGCACCAGATCCACCGGAATGTCTTTTTGCGCGGGGGGATTGTAGAGTTTTACCTCCGGAGCTGCCCCCCGCAGCCTCAGGAAGTTGATAAGATAAATATAGTAAGCGAGATACTTGTTGCCGTCTTCTTCGGGATCCACTCCGAGCAGGGATGAAATATAGTCGCTGAAGCCGGAGAAGGATTCGGCGTCGGTGGAAAGGAACTTAAGCAGCGAATAAGTGTAGTTGCACAGGCTGAATTCCTTCGACACTTCCTCATCCTTGTAAAAATAGGGAAGCACGGAAGACTGCGGATCCTTGGCGGTGCGGGTGTCGAAAGCCCAGATGAGCCGGAATTTCTTCGTACCCTTCTTCGAGCCGTCGCCGATTTGCTCGATTTTCATGCGGCACCAGCCGGAGGGAGAGTCGAGCGAGCGTCCGTCGGGCAGACGTTCAAACATCGGCATGGGGAGCCATCTGTCCAGAAGCAGACCGAAAGCCTCCACCTGCTCCGAACGTCCGTTGGCGGCGGCGCGGCGCACTCTGTAGGATGCCAGATTGTTGATGGAAATCACTTCCGGAGAATCGGGCTTGAAAGTGGAAAAGAAAGTGGCGTCGAATTCATTGCGGATGATAGGGAGCCCGGCGATGTCGAGTTCCTGCGATCCGTCGGGCAAAGTCTTGAAAATATCCTCGGCCGACAGCTGCTCCATGGGAATGTACGTCTCCGATTCGGGATGATATATGAGCAAATCGAAAATGTCGTCGTCAAGAATGGGGTCTTGGGTCTGACAAAAAACGTATTTGAGCGACTTGCCGGAGGGGAGAAGCAGGGGCTCGGAGGGGTTAAACTCGGTCTCTGTAGTTATAAAGTGAATGCCGGAGTCGGCTATAAGGTGTTCCATAGGGTATACGATACAATTGTTGGAAGAAGCGATAGAAAACCGTCTGAAAACATTTTTAAACATTTCTTTAACTTTCGTAGATAAGTTTAGACAACTTCATCACTTCAATATGCAAATTTAAAATAAAAGATGGAAAATATGAAATACTTCTATCGAAGGGATGAGAATTTTTTTGTCGCGCCATGCCAAACCCTCACGTAAACCTTCCGGGGGGCAGGCGTGTTTTTATAATTGAAAATATCTTTTACAAACACACAAAATAGAAATTACTATGAATTATCAGGATTTAATCAATTCAAAGCCGGTGGTATTGGTTGAATTTTATGCCACATGGTGTCCTCATTGCAGAGCCATGATGCCGGTAGTGGAGCAGATCAAGGAATTGCTCGAAGGTCAGGTGGAGGTAGCGCAACTCGATATCGATCTCAACGAAGAGGCGGCAGAAACCGAAGATATCAACGGCACCCCCACGTTTATTCTCTATAAGAACGGCCGTCAGGTATGGCGCGAAAGCGGGGAAATGGAGGGGCAGTATCTGCTGTCGACCATACAGAGTTACCTGTAGGTCCGGATTATGAATAATATAATAAATAAGTAAACAAATAATAAAGTAAATGGAGCGCCATAATCTTTTTATCGATTATCTGCGTGAACTGGGAGTGCCGTTCACTCAGGATTACTCCGTGAAGAAGTTTGACGAGATGCCGTTTCCTACGCTGTTCGGCATGACAAAGCTTCTTGAGACCTACGGAGTGAAGTCGGCGGGATACTTCCTGCCGGACAAATCAAAGGTGGTGGATATTCCCACGCCTTTCATTGCACGTACGAAAAAGGGTATGGTCATCGTAGTCGGCTTCAGGGGCGGCAATGTGGAATATCTCACGCAGGGGCAGCCCGAAAGTCTTCCTTTGGAAGATTTCCTCAACGCCTTCGATGGCAATGTGCTCCTCAGTTATCCGTCGCCGCAGGCCTCGGAGCCCCATCTGCCGAGGCACCGGCGGTTTGATTTTCTGGTGAAGGCAAAGAAGTGGGTGCTTTGGGCCTGCTGCCTCTTTTTGTTTGCTTATTTCTTCATTACCAACGGTATCTACTCTTATCTCTCTACGATATTGGTCACCGCCATTGATTTGGCAGGTCTGTATTTCACCTATCTATTGGTGCAGAAATCAGCCAATATCAAGAATCCGGCAGCCGACCGGGTATGCGGTGTGCTTCAGGCCGGGGGTTGCGACAGTATTCTTGAGCTGAAGGCCTCCAAATTTTTCGGCCTGTTCGGATGGAGCGAGGTGGGTTTCTCCTATTTCAGCGTGAGCCTGCTCACCCTTCTTCTTTTCCCGGGGATGCTTCCGTGGCTTGCACTCTGCAACGTCTGTTGCCTGCCCTTTACGGTATGGAGCATATGGTATCAGCGTTTCCGCGCCCATAAATGGTGCACTCTGTGTGTATGTGTGCAGGCTTCCCTATGGTTGCTCTTCTTCAGCTATCTCTCGGGAGGCTGGATACGCGGCGCATGGCCGTTGCGGTGGCCGTTTTTCGTGCTCGGAGTGGCCTATGTGGCCGTGATGCTCGGCCTCAACGCCCTTATGCCTCTTATTGAAAAGATCGACGATAAACCCAAACAAGATGAAGACAATTAAACAGATAAAGGAAGTGGTGCCCCCCGGCGCAGTGAAGCTTACGCCCCTGCGGTTGAATTCATTCAAACTCGACCATCGCCACACGCTTCTCACTCCCGAGGTGCTCAAGGAGGCCGCGCTCCAACAGAAAGGTTCGTAAGATCTCATTTTATGAGTCGGGGCCTAAATATTTTTTAACAAAATCAGATCTTGAAAAATTTGAGTTATAATGCTATTTTATGGCAATTATTTCGTAATTTTGCCGATATTTTAAATTGAAGCGGTTTAAATCACTTCATTTTCAAAACGCAAAATTTTATCCAAACTTTTCAAGATTCTTTATGAATAAAGCTTTACTTTTAGCTTCTGTGGTAGCTGTTGGTGTTTCTTCGCTGACGGTTGATGCCAAGGAAGCTCTTGTGTTTCAGGAGTCGTTTGCAAATTGCAAAAGCACGACTATCCAGGGCGGGTATTTCACCGAGTCCCTCTACTTTGAATCGGCTTCTATGGCCGACAACGACGGATGGTATACGTCCAACTGCTACATGTCGGAACGCGCCATCAAGTTCAGTGCGAAGACCAAGCATGGCCGCGCACAGTCTCCGGCGATTAACCTTATAGGCAACTCCGGCGACATCACAGTAAACTTCCGCGCGCAGACCTGGAGCGGCGATGATCTGGTGATCAATGTGGAAATCGACGGTGTGGATGGATCCGTGCAGACTCTCGACCTAAACGGTGCCCGGCAGATTTCGGACCGCTCACTCCCTTGTTCTACCGTGAAGTTCACCAATGTGCCCACAGGTTCCAAACTCGTGTTTTCCGGCACCGGCAAGGAAGGGGGCACGGGTGTGACCCGCTTCTTCCTCTCCGACATTCAGGTGCTTCAGGATGTGCCTGAGGCTACCGAAGTGAAGGATTACGTTAAGACTTCCACTTTCTATCATCACTTCAATGACATCATGGCCGGCAGCGAAAGTGAGAACCGCACTGTGACCGTGGCAAGCTACGGCGCCGGCGAGGCCCAACTCATCCTTCCCGAAAAGAGCAACTTCAAGATTGTGGACAAACTCGACATGGATTGCGAAGTGCCCACATCCACTTATGTGCTCGCCTTCGATCCGGTCAACGCCGGAGCAAAGGAAGACGTGGCCACTATCAAACTCGGAGACTATACAGCCAATCTTATTCTCACCGGCAATGCCAAGGTTTACGCTCCGCAAAAGGGCGAGGCTGCCGATGTGGCTTCCGATTCATTCAAAGCAACCTGGGCTCCTCAGAAAGGCATGGACAAACTTCAGCTGGTGGTGTGGACTATGGAAGAAGGTCCGCTGGTGGCCCCCGACCTGATGTTTTCCAAATACATTGAGGGAAAGAGCAACAACCGTGCCGTGGAAATCTTCAACGGCACCGGCAGGGACGTTAACCTCAAGGGCTACTATCTCGTGATGGAAAACAATGGTGCCGGCGGTCTCACTGCCAATAAGTTTGAATTCCCCGACAAGGTGCTTGCCCCCGGCAAAACCTACACTGTGGCAAACGCCAACTTCAATGCCGTGCGCGATATCGCCGACCGCACCATCGGATACAATGACGGCGGATATGCCAACATTATGACCTTCACCGGCGATGATGCCATCGGCCTTTTCAACGGAGAAGACGTGCTGATCGATCTTCTCGGCTATGAAAGCACCGACGTCAACGACCACGTAAGCGGCCAGTGGGGCACCGACGTAAGCTACTACCGTCGTCCCGAATGCTATATCCCCACCCCAAAATTCTACGAAAGCCAATGGATCAAACATCCTATGGACTATTGCGAAAACTTCGGTTCTCACGAGATGGACGCCTACGGCGACATCTATAAGGTGGTAAAGACCATTGAACTCACGGATCCGACTCTCACGGAATACACCGTGGACGGACTTCAGCCCTCCACCACATACCATTTCGCACTCCGCGGATATTCCAATGATCTGCTCACTCCCTTCGGTGAGGAATCCGTTTGCACCACTCTCGGCGGCAGCGGCGTGGAAGAGATCTCGGCAGAAGCCAACTGGACTCTTCAGGGCAATGTGCTCACCTTGGGTGAGGGCGCCGAAGCATATACGCTCGACGGACGCGCCCTCGGCAAAGGCACCGTCACGCTCGAAGGCCACGGCGTAGTGATTGTGAAGACAGCCGACCGCTCCTTCAAAGCCGTGTATTAATCAGATATAAGGGGAAATACCTCTGAAAGAATAAATGTGCGTAACCTTTTGGACTGCGGTCCAAAGGATACGCACATTTTGTTTTTTTTTATTACTGGTGAACGACGGTGAAATCGCTGTGAAGGGTCAGTATGAAACGTCCCGGACCCGGCAGCGGTATGGGAGCGGGACTAAGCAAAGCAGTGGCGGGAGCCGTGAGGATCTCTTCGTCAAGACGCATTCTCACAGGGATACCGTTAAGATCTCCTTCAATCTCAAATACGTATTCGGAGGGGGTCACTATGCCTGCCTGCAGTCCGTTGTCGTAAAGTTCCTGAAGCAGTGACCCCGTAAATTCGGCCTGACTGCGGTTGATATCCTCAAAATTGTCTGCTTCAAACGGAAATATGAAGAAAATATATTGCTCGGAAGGAAGCTCACCGTCATACCGCACCATCATAGATACCCGGGGACTTATGCCGCGATAGTCCAGCAATCCATCTTCGTCTGAATCAATCCAAATATCGCAATCCTCCTCCTCCGGCGCGATCGCCCATTGGGAAGCCACATCCTTCAGCATCACCTCGCGTGAAGAAGATATATCGCTCAGACCATAGACTTTCGAAACAAGATCGGCGGCAGTCACTTCCAGCGGCTCGGCATGGATTGAAACACTGCCTGCAAAGATAAGAATAAGCAATGCGGGGATCGCGGGATGGCGGAGGATAGCTTTCATATGAAACGGGTGTATAATTATATCTCTATAACCATCTTCTCTCCCGGTTGGTTCATACGGAGCAAGGGAGATATTCCACTAAAACCGACGATGGAAGCAAAGTGGCGAGGGGGCGCATTCTTATACGCAATCTGAAAAATCTCCAGCCTGAGCCACGCAGATCGCAGATGCGGTATTTACCTCGGCCCAACAGATGCCAGTGATTAAGGTCGCGACTGCCCTCAATCTCAAAGCCGGCTGTTTCAGCGTCGGGACTCAAGGCCACTTGCTTCACCTTTTTCAGAGCAAACCGGTCTCCCAACTTCAGCGGACGTGTGTAGACCGTATGTTCGACTGGCGGCCGAACGCCGGCATCCGCGTCGGGATTCGGATCGTAGATTTGCGTGCCTGCCTCTGAGATTACGCCGCGGGCTGCGGAAAGCAACACGGGCCATGCGTCTACCAAACAGTCCGACACTCCTATCGGCAGCCATTCTTTCAGTTGCTCACTGTAGGCAAAAGCAGTGTTGTCGTCATACCGCGCAATAAGGGAATTTGAGCCGTAATGCCAATGCAATTCCGCCGGGAGGCCGTCTTTGTCAGGCATTCCTATTGATTGAGCCCGGCTGCCTTCGAGCGTCACGACTCCTCTTTGAGTGATCATGGCCACTCCGTTGAGAGTAGGCGCCACCCTTGTGCCGGGCAGGATCGAGTCGCGGCATATTAGCTGCACGCTTCTGAAGCCGAAATCCGAGTCGGGGGTCAACGCCCTTATCCCGTCGCGACTGAAACTGTAGAGCGGAAAATCACCCAATTGTCCTGACGACAGACTTTTCATACTTGCTGCCAGTTCCTCTATGGAGTAACCTTCCGATTGTCCGGGCGTGCATTCGGACAAGGTTGGTCCTGTGCCCGATATCCACATACCGTCTTCTCCTGTAAATATGATCCTTCCGTTGAATGAAATGCCACTCTCGGCGCGAAACAGACTACGCCTGCTCCGATCAATGACGACAAATTCATTGCTCACTACGCGATCTGCAGTCATATCCACCTCTCCATTATGGAATACACCGGAAGCCACGGGCATATATTTTTCCTCATCAGGATAATCATCGGTAGCGGTAAGGCTTAGTCTCCAGCCCCTGCGTCGCTGATTATCCCCTTCGATTGCCGCAAGATTCATAAGCCCCTGAAGTGGATGCGACGGGTCTGCCTTAAGCATTTCACCGCTCATAAGCATCACGGCTTCCCTGTCGGTGTCGGATTCCGCACGACAATGAACGCGGATCGGACGGACACTTGCCAGCACGGTAATGTTAAGTTCACCTCCACCCACTCTGAAAGATGATATCCTGAATTCGACAGAAGAGGATGAACCGATAATTGAGGGGGCGGACACTGCAAAATATTCTCTTTTGTTTGCGTCGGGTGAATCAACGGAAATTGCAGCCGCTCCCCGGCGTTGAATCACCGCCAATCCGGCCGCCTGCGCCTCTGCCAGATATTCATCCCATAGACTTCGGAGGGTTTTCTCAATGTCGGATCGTAACTGCACGAAGGAAGCGCTATACCAGTCGGTCTGGTTTTGTTGGGTTCCTGCCAACCAGGCTGAGACATCCGCTTCTATAGCCGCCGGGCACGGCAGTGTCAGTCTAAGTTGGGGCAAATCGCCGGCAATGTCGCAGTAACCCGGTAGAGATGCGGCTTCCTCTGTGAATTTCGGCCGGAGGGGAGAGGGGATGGGCCTTGGCTGCGAATACGTGCCGTTTTTAAATCGGGAGAACAAGGGCAGGCCACCATGACAAAACACAAGAATTTCGCCGCAAGCGGTTATCCTCGGCTGAGAATCAAAAGCGATGGATGGAGTGGGAATAGAATGAATATCACCGGAAGAAAGATCAATATAAGCCGGTGCGCCATCGGCCAACAGCAATATAAGATTGTCAAAACGGAGGTAGCGGTTTTTGTCAGCTCCTAAGGAAGAATCATGTCGGCCCTTCGCTGAGTGGCAGCCTAAAATTTTTGCACCGGACGGGAGTGTCCCTTTCTGATTCAGATTCAGCAAAGAAGGCAAAATAATCAATTGCTCCTTATTTTCTTTGTTCTCGCCGCTGGTGTCGGAGCTGTTTTCCGCGGTAAACCAGCGCTCTGAATTTTCGATCTCGCCGTCGTCACAAAGCAAATCCGGAAGGCTGCTGTTTTCTTTAAACTTCAAAATAATGCGTTTGTAATTTTCCATGTGGCAAAAATACAGATTAATAATTTTGAGCTGACGATATTCATTGACAAACCTGCAACAGAAAGAGCAGAAGGTCCGCATGGTTGCAAAATGTCAGAATGGATACGATTGATCATATACAAATGCAAATGGAATTTGTGGTTTAAAATGAAATATGCAATAAAAAATTAAAAAATATTTGGAAAAAGTTTTGCAGGATATGATTTTTTGATTATCTTTGCAGCAATAGGATCAAAAACGACTTCTGTATGTAAGTCAAAGGCATATTTTCATGGTCTGACTTTCCCCGGGGAGTTGAATCCAACACCCCGGTTTTTCTGACAAACTCTGACGTATACGTAATATTATAATTGAATTTTGGTTATACATAGAGCGACGGTTTTGCGAAAAACCGTCGCTTTGTCTTGAACAATATACCCTTCTTTAGTGTAATATTGATGACAAGTAGCTGCTCTTAAAGCAGCCGCTTCTTAAGAGACGGACTTTGACAAATCATAAAAAGCATTCAATAAATATATCAAGGTTATGAATACAGATAATAAAGGCACAATCGATCTGCTTAGCAAAGCAAAATCAGATCTGGCGGAGAATATGGACGAGCGTGGCATCGGTGCCATCCTTTGGGATAACGCCACTGCCGGATTTCCATATCTGCCCGAACTCGAGGTGGGCAATAATCCCGAGCATCCCGAGACCGTGCGTGTGATGGGCATATACAATGCCGAGGGCACTCTTTATCTTATTGAAGAGGATAAATCCGGATTGAATATCAATGAATTTTATAATCACGACACAGAGGTAAAGCCCACTATCGTAACTCTCACACCGGATATTGCCGCCAAGGAATTCGGTGATCCGGCCAGGCACAAAGGCTTCACCACGGGCGGAGATCTTGAGGAATGGCTGGCCATAGCCGACTGCTACTTTCAGGCACTCGCGGAAATGTAAGAATAATTCAACTTTCGCAAATGAAAGTTGAGGTTAAGAAGTTTATGGTTTAGAAGTTTATGGTTTAGAAGTTTAGGGTCGTTTATAAGTTTATGGTGTTATGTCCAATTGATGATTTGATATTTTTATTTCGAATTTAAATATCCGGGAATTAAACTTATAAACACATAAACACATAAACTGAGCCCACTATAAAAAGTCGATTTTGTCATTTCACTGCAAAATCGCATATTGATTATCAATAAAATAAAGGAAACAAATCACGATTTTCGACTTTTTAGAGTGGGCTCTAAACTAAAAATTCACAAGTTGCAAAGCGACTTAAGAAACCTGAGTAAAATAAAAAGCCGCGGCCCGGAGGTGGGCGCGGCTTTTATCGTTTCGTGATGTAGGGAAGTGGAATTACTTCTTCAGCACTTCACGGCCTTTTTCGATGGCCTTCTCATTAAGGGGAATGAGTTTGTGATGACGCTCGGGAAGAGACTTCTTCAGGCCCTTGATCACGTTCTCCATCGGGAGTTTGTAAGGCATGGCCTCAAGCAGCGCACCCATCACAACCATGTTGTATGCTTTGGAGTTGCCGATTTCGAGAGTAGCCTCCATAGCGTCGATGGGATAGATGCTGATGTCGTCGCGGGTAGGACGGTTGTGGATACCGTTGGTGTCGTAGATTAGGATGCCGCCGGGTTTTACCTTGGGAGCAAACTTATCGAGACTCTGCTGGTTAAGCGCGATAACGATATCATACTTATCGAGCACGGGGGATGAGATTTTCTCATCGGAAAGGATCACAGTGACGTTGGCGGTACCGCCGCGCTGTTCGGGGCCGTAAGAAGGCATCCAGGTCACCTCCTTGTCGTCCATAAGACCGGAATAGGCGAGGATTTTGCCCATGGAGAGAACACCCTGTCCGCCGAAACCGGCGATGATGATTTCTTCTTTCATGATATATATGGTAAATTAAGGAGGTTATTACTCGTTTTTAAGGTCGCCCAGAGGATATTTTTCAAACATGTTTTCCACCATCCATTCGTTGGCCTTTTCGGGCGACATCTTCCAGCCGGAGTTGCATGTGGATACAATCTCCACTACTGAAGTGCCCTTCTTGGCGATGGCGTTTTCGAATGCTTTCTTAAGGGCAGCCTTGGTCTTGCGTACGTTGGCGGGAGTGTGCACGCTCTGGCGGGTAACGTAGCAGGTGCCGTCGAGGATAGCCATGAGGTTGGTGATTTCCAGAGGATGTCCGTTGAGGTCAACGCGGCGTCCGTAAGGAGTGGTGGCTGTCTTCTGGCCTACGAGGGTGGTAGGAGCCATCTGGCCGCCTGTCATACCGTAGATAGCGTTGTTGACGAAGACCATCACGATGTTTTCACCGCGGTTGGCGGCGTGGATTGATTCGGCGGTACCGATAGCTGACATGTCGCCGTCGCCCTGATATGTGAATACAACGTCGTTGGGCCAGAGACGGCTGATGGCGGTGGCTACGGCAGGTGCGCGGCCGTGGGCGGCTTCCACCCAGTCCACGTCAATATAGTTGTAGGCAAACACGGCGCAGCCTACGGGAGAGATGCCCACGGTGTGGTCGGTGAGTCCCATTTCGGCCACAACCTCGGCGATGAGCTTATGGATCACGCCATGGCTGCATCCGGGGCAATAGTGCATGTGCACTTCTTCGAGAAGTTCAGGCTTGGAGTAAACCTTGTTCTCAGGACGAATTATATCATTGATTTCCATGAATTTCGTAGAAATAAATTAAATGTTTGAGCCACAAGGCTTACTTCTTGATGATTTTCTGTTCGAGGGCCTCTACCACTTCTTCGGGGCTGGGGATGATGCCGCCCAGACGGCCGAAGTGTTCTACGGGCATGGCGTCGTGCACGGCAAGACGAACGTCTTCGATCATCTGGCCGGCGTTGAGTTCGACTACGAGGATACCCTTCTTGCCTTCGGCGGCTTTGGCTACTGCCTCAGTGGGGAACGGCCAGAGGGTGATGGGGCGTACGATGCCGATCTTGATGCCTTTTTCGGCTGCGAGTTCGCGGGCCTTGTCGCAGATACGGGCGATGGAGCCGAAGGCTACGATCAGATAGTCGGCGCCTTCCACGTTGATTTCTTCCCAACGGGTCTCGTTTTTCTCGATCTCGCGGTAGCGGGCCTGAAGCTCATGGTTGATGATCTCCATGCGGGAGGATTCAAGTTCGAGGGAGGTGACTACGTTGCGTTTGCGGCCATCTTTGCGGCCGTTGGCAGCCCAGGGGCACTGCTTGCGGATCTCTTCCTCGGTGCGGCGCGGACGCTGCTCGGGGAGGATCACTTTCTCCATCATCTGGCCTACGATGCCGTCGGCGAGAATCATGGCGGGGTTGCGGTATTTGAAGGCAAGGTCAAAGCCGAGGCCTACGAAGTCTACCATTTCCTGTACGGTGGAGGGAGCGAGCACGATCAGGTGATAGTCACCGTGGCCGCCGCCCTTGGTGGCCTGGAAATAGTCGGCCTGGGAGGGCTGGATGGTGCCGAGGCCCGGACCGCCGCGCATCACGTTGAGCACAAGAGCCGGCAGGGAAGCGGCGGCGATGTAGGAGATACCCTCCTGCTTAAGGCTGACGCCGGGGGAGGATGAGGAAGTCATCACGGCTTTGCCGCTGGCGGCGCCGCCGTAGACCATATTAATTGCGGCAACCTCCGACTCTGCCTGGAGCACTGTCATGCCGGTGGTCTCCCAAGGCATAAGCTCCTCGAGGGTCTCAAGCACCTCCGACTGCGGAGTGATGGGATAGCCGAAATAACCGTCGCATCCGTAGCGGATTGCAGCGTGGGCTATCGCCTCGTTGCCTTTCATTAGTCTTACCTCTTCTTTCATATCGATTTGTTCTGTTTTCGTTGTGTAAGTTGTGTTTCTGGTTATTAGTTCGCTTTAATCAACTTTTACGCGGTATACCTCGATGCAGGCGTCCGGACATACCCATGCGCAGGAGCAGCATCCTGTGCAATTGTCGGGATTCGCCATATACGCGAAGTGATAGCCTCTGTCGTTGACTTCGTTGGGCTGTAATGCCAATGTCTTTGTGGGACAGGCCACTACACACAAGTTGCAGCCCTTGCACCGTTCCACATTGACGGTGATAGCTCCTTTAACTTTTGCCATATTTAGAGTGTTAATTGGTATTTTTTTAGGTTTTCCACAAAATTAATGATTTTTTTCTTTGCACCATTGCCAAAGAAATATGTTTTACAACATATTTTTGTGGTTTTTTATGAATGAAGTTGTCTAAACTTATTTACGAAAGTTAAAATCAGTTTTAAATTTTTTCTTGTCATTAATCTTTGGCAATCTTTCGGGTGAATTTTCATCATCTTATCAGTCACGATGCAGGCATCGTTCCCTCTTCGATGAAGGAAATTCCCTCTGAAATCTTACCAAATCTTAACGACAAAATAAGTTTAGACAACTTCAATGCCTACGCTCGGCTCAAATTTCTTTGAGCCGAGCCCTGTCAGTCGTTTCTTCCTTTTCCCGCGCGCTCCTTGAGCAGGCCCGCGAGTGTCTGCATTCCCTTTGTGGCCGGTTCGGCTATGACGGTGACGTTGGGTATGCCTGCCGTGGAGGCCGGACGCGGGTCAATATAATATATCGGTGTGCCCGGGCGCACGCAATTGATAAGTCCGGCCGCCGGATATACCACCAGGGAAGTGCCGATCACCACGAATATGTCGGCTTCCTGCGTAATCTCCATCGCTTTGCCGATGTTGGGCACCGGCTCTTGAAAAAACACGATGTGCGGACGCATCAGATCGCCCCGCCTGCCACGTGTGCGCGGTGTGGTCTCAAGGTGATCCACGTCAAGACTCTCGATATAGTCCGGATCGGATACAGACCGGATTTTCATTAGCTCGCCATGCAGGTGAAGCACACGCGAGGAGCCGGCCCGTTCGTGAAGGTCATCCACGTTCTGGGTGATGATATATACGTCGTAATCCTTCTCGAGGGCGGCCAAGGCTCGGTGGGCGTCGTTGGGAAGCGCGGCGATCAACTGCCGGCGGCGTTCGTTGTAAAAGCGGTGTACGAGTTCGGGATCGCGGCGGAAACCGTCGGCGGAAGCCACGTCCATCACCGGATAGTTTTCCCACAGTCCGCCGGCGTCGCGGAATGTGGAGATGCCGCTTTCGGCGCTCACTCCCGCTCCGGTGGATACTACTAATTTCGGTTTCATTTTTTTTTCTTCTTGAATTTTGTCTGATCGTAAGTCTTGGCCTGATGGGGCTAATGGGGCTTATGGGGCTAATGAGCCTGATGGGGGCTGATGGGCCTAATGGGGCTGATGGGCCTAATGGGGCTGATGGGCCTAATGGGACTGATGGGGCTCCGGCCTCCGGTCCTTTTGAGCCTAATGGGCCTTCTGGGGCTGATGGGCCTGATGGGGCTGATGGGGCTTATGGGGCTAATGAGCCGATTATTAAGACTTATTTCTTACAAACTTACAATTTTTCCGGCAGAATGCAAAACTTCTGCGGCGATTATTTTGTTATTAAATCTGTAATGCGGTCAATTCGGGTGTCTCATTGGATGAATGTTTTTTTGAAAATAATTTTTTTGGACGCAAAAAGTTGGTGAATTTATAGATTGTAGTTAATTTTGCATTTACTATCGCCCAAAAGACGCATGATGCAATTCATTTGGAAAATATAAATCAATTACCTTAATAATAATTAATTAAATCAAGTTATGAAGAAATTCTTACTTTCTTTGGCCGCTCTGGCTACCGCCACCGCCGGCTTCGCTCAGGCCACAGGCACTCTCGAAAAGCCTCTGACCGTTGACGAGTTTCTCGCCCAGGGTATACCCGACGCAGCAGTTGCCGATACTTATGTGCAGGGCTATATCGTAGGTTATGTATCCGGACAGACTCTTTCCACCGGTGCCCGTTTTGAGATCGGTGAAGACGTGGTCAATACCAACCTGCTTCTCGCAGCTTCCAGCTCCGAGGATATGTATCAGAAATGTGTCGTTGTGCAATTGCCTTCCGGCGATGTGCGCAACGCTCTGGGTCTGCAGGCCCATCCCGAGAATATCTACCATCAGGTGATCCTGAAAGGCAGCCACGAGAAATATTTCGGTGCCAACGGTCTTAAGAGCGTGACTCAGTATCAGTGGGTAGGCGATGCTCCCGTAGTTGAGGAAATCACTACTCTTGGCTCTGCCGACGCTCCCCTCACCGTGACTGAACTTCTGACTCACGCCACAGTGGGCACACAGTATGCTTACGTCACCGGTTATATCGTGGGCTGCGTGAAGAAGAATGCCATGTCGATCGACGACGCCGTGTTCAGCGCCACCGATTCTCCCTCCAACTCCAACTTCCTTCTGGCTGCGAGCGCAGACTGCAAGGACGTGGCTCAGTGTCTGACCGTTCAGGTGTCGGACTATGACGTTCGCGACGAACTCTGCCTTGAGAAAGCTCCCGGCAACCTTGGCAAGCAGGTGACCATCTACGGAACCTACGAACCCTATTTCGGCGTGAAAGGTGTGAAGGGCGTGGCCAAATTCTCATTCGGCGACAAGCTTGAAGAGGGCGGAAGCGGCAACAATCCCGCAGGCGGCGCCATCTATTCCGGTCTGCTCGAAAATCAGAGCGAATGCGACTGGACTTTCGACAACATCCAGATCAGCGATCCTCTCACCTACGTCTTCTCCTGGAAGAGCTATAACAATGCTTACTATCTGAATGCAAGCGCATTTATGAACAGCACCAACTATGCGGCCGAAGCCATCGCCTACAGCCCCGTGATTGACCTCGCCGGTTATTCCGACGTGACTGTAAACTTCGACCACGCCGCCAAGTTCCAGAACAATCCCGACGTACGCAAGGAAGTTACCTTCGTAGTACGCGAAGAGGGAGCCACCGAATGGTCCGCTCTTGAAATCCCCACCTATCCTACCGCCGGCACATGGAACTTCGTAAACAGCGGAGACATCGATATGAAGGCATACGACGGAAAGAAGGTACAGATCGGTTTCCGCTATGAGAGCTCCGCACAGGGTGCCGACACCTGGGAATTCAAGAATGTAGAGGTGAAGGGCACCAAGACTTCCGGCGTTGAGGCTATCGACGTAGAAGGCGCAGAGGCCATCTACTTCGATCTTCAGGGCATGAAGGTTGCCAATCCTGAAAACGGCCTTTACATCAAGGTAGTCAACGGCAAGGCAAGCAAAGTGCTCGTCCGCAAATAAAACTTAACCGCGACTAATACTAAAGCCCGCCGACCCGTCGGCGGGCTTTTGCTATCTCTGCCCGAGACAAATCCCGAAAAATCGAGATGGATCGGGATAGATCGGGTTGGATTGCGATAGACCGGGATGCATCGGGATGAATCGAGATGTATCGAGATGGATCGGGATAGATCGGGTTGGATCGGAATAGATCCGCTATGGCATAAAAAAAGCGTTGCCTTCGGGGCAACGCTTTTTTAGATTCTTGGGCTGGAATCAGCCGTTTACTTTCTTCATGTGGGCGATCAGGTCGAGCACCTTGTTGGAGTAGCCGATTTCGTTGTCGTACCAGGAGATAACCTTTACGAACTTGTCGGTCAAATAAACTCCGGCGTTGGCGTCGAAGATGGAAGTGTGGGCATCGCCGAGGAAGTCGGAGCTGACCACGGCGTCTTCAGTGTAGGCGAGTACGCCTTTGAGTTCACCTTCGGCAGCGGCTTTCATGGCCTTGCAGATGTCTTCCTTGGTAGCCCCCTTTTCGAGGTTAACGGTGAGGTCCACTACGGAAACGTCAAGAGTGGGGACACGCATGGAGATGCCGGTAAGTTTGCCGTTGAGTTCGGGGATAACTTTACCTACAGCCTTGGCGGCGCCGGTGGTGGAGGGGATGATGTTGCCGGAAGCGGCACGTCCGCCACGCCAGTCTTTCATGGAGGGGCCGTCAACGGTCTTCTGAGTGGCTGTAGTGGAGTGCACGGTAGTCATAAGGCCTTCCTTGATGCCGAAGTTCTCGTGGAGCACCTTGGCGATGGGAGCCAGACAGTTGGTGGTGCAGGAAGCGTTGGAAACGAACTGAGTGCCTTTCACATATTTGTCCTGGTTCACGCCGCAGACGAACATGGGGGTGTCGTCTTTGGAAGGAGCAGACATCACAACATACTTGGCACCGGCTTCGATGTGGCCCTGGGCGAGTTCCTTGGTGAGGAAACGGCCTGTGGATTCAACCACGTATTCGGCGCCGCTTTCGCCCCAACCGATTTCTTTGGGATCTTTGCAGGCAGTAACCCTGATGGGCTTGCCGTTGACGATGAGCAGGCTCTTGTCGAGGTCATATTCTACGGTGCCGTCAAAACGACCGTGCATGGTGTCGTACTTAAGCATGTAGGCCATATAGTCTACGGGAAGCAGGTCGTTGATAGCAACTACTTCGATGTCGTCTCTCTTTGTGGAGGCGCGGAACACGAAACGTCCGATACGGCCAAAGCCGTTGATTCCTATTTTGGTCATTTCAATATAATTTTGGGTTTGATTTTTTACCTATAGAGATGGTTCTATCTCTTTCATATGGCAAAGTTAATATTTTTTTGGTTTTATTCCTAATTTTTATCAAATATGTTTGATTTTGTCATTATGGTTAACAAATTTTTGCGATAATGCAACTGATTGTTGACTTCAGACGTTAATTAAAAAGGAAAGATTCCTCTCACTCTATTTCTAACAACAACCATTGCATAAAAAAGTATTACAGTATGGGAAAATTTTTAACGGATTTTAAAGAATTTGCCCTTAAGGGCAATATCGTGGATATGGCTGTCGGTGTGATCATCGGCGGGGCGTTCGGCAAAATCGTGTCTTCTTTGGTAGACGACATTTTGATGCCGATCATCAGTCTGGCCACCGGTGGCGATGGCTACAAGAACCTGAAATATGTGATTACCAAGGGAGTGCCTGCCAGCGCCGACGGTGCGCGTGCCGCCGTGGAGGAAGTGGCCGTCAATTACGGTCTCTTTATCCAGAACATCGTAGATTTCGTAATCATCGCACTGAGCATTTTTGTGGCTCTGAGAGTGATTATGAAGTTTATGAAGAAGGAGGAAGAAGCTCCTGCTCCCGAGCCGGTGCCGACTCCTGAAGAGAAGCTTCTCACAGAAATTCGCGATATCCTGAAGAAGGATGAAAAGTAAAAAGTAAGAGTTGAAAGGATCAGGGTAAAGAAGACCCTTCAACCATCAACCATCAACCATCAGCCATCAACCATCAACCATCAACTATCAACCATCAACCATCTATCCCTCCGGATAGATAAGGTTGCATTCGGCGGGGTTCGCAAGGATCTCGCCGATATATTTTTTTGCGGCGGCGCGGGCGGCTTCCGGATCCATGTAGGAGTAGTTGCCACAGTCGCGGGGTGTGGCTCCCGGGATCTCTCCTTCGTAGGAGGCCACGAACTCCATGGTCTCTTTTACCAGCGGAAGGATATCCTTGGAGCTGTAGTCGCCGCTGAGAAGGAGGTAATTGCCGGTGCAGCAGCCCATCGGGCCCCAGTAAACGATGCGGCTTCCCCATTCGGGATGGTTTCTGAGGAAGGTGGCTGCAAGGTGTTCCATGGCATGCAGGGCACGGGGGTCAAGTGCCGATTCGCGGTTGGGGCGGGTCATTCGTATGTCGAAAGTGGAGATGATGTCGCCTGCGGGAGTCACATCCCGTCTGGAAAGAAACACACCCGGCTCGAGCCGGGTGTGGTCTATAGTAAAACTTGCTATTTTCTTCATTATTTCACTATTATTTTTCGGCCGCCCGCAATGTAGAGGCCGGCGGGGAGTGCTTCGATGGCTTTGGCATCGAGGTTGCGTCCGGCCAGAGTGCCGTCCGCACGGTATACGTCTACTGTTTCGGTTGCTCCGATGAAGGATATGCCGTTTTCACCATACTGCGGATCCACTACGATGCCGAGTTTGTAGTCGGCGTTGATGTTGCCGTTGATCTGTACGGACCCTTCGGGGATGGTGAGGATGTATTCGCCGGCTTCGGTCACGGCGGGATCGAAGGTGATGTTAAGGCTGTAGCCGTCGGCCGAGAGGGTCATGACTGTAGCCACGGGATTGCCTTGGGCGGTGGTGAAGGTGCATTCGGCGGGATCCAGGGTCATTTCTCCTTCTTCACCGGAGGCTGTGAGTGTGATGGCGTCGAGAGATTTCACTGTGGCGATTGATTCCTGTTCGCCATTGTTGTAGTATTCGAGCACCACGGTGGTCTCGGGTTCGGGAGTGGGCTCGGGGATCACGATGCTTGAATCCACGGTGATCGTCATGTAGAACATGGGGTTTGCCTCGCCGCCTACAGAGATGGCGCCGGCGGGCACTTCAAACACGTAGTCTCCGTCGGCGGTCACCGCGGGAGTGAATGTGACGATGAGGCTCCGGGGATCATCTTCGCTGAGGGAAAGAGAGATGGCTGTGTCTACGTCATCGTCGAAATCATCGGCCAGGCGGCATTTTTTGTCAGGGTTGATCACTATGCCGTTTACTGCGCCGGGCACTGTCAGAGTGATTGATTCAAGAGCCTTTACCGTGGCGGATTCTTTCTTCACGCCGTCTTCCATATATACAATGTCGGAAGATGGGGTGACGATGGTGAAATTCCAGGTGTATTCACAGTTGTTCCAGGCGATGTCGGCCGCGGTCTCGGAGTCGATGCCCAGGCCTTCGCCTTTGGCAGAGAAGGCACTTTTGCTGATTTTGAATACGTAATCACCGGGAGTGTTTACCACTGCGCCTCCGGTCAGACGGTATTCCACGGCTTTGGCGCCCTTGAATTCATTGCGGGGGGTGACCATTTCGGTGGTGGATACTCTTGTGAGATCGCCGTTTTCCGACTTTTTAAACAGGCTGGGGGAGACCATGGACTGCTCAAACACGCAGTTGTCGGCCTCGGTGAAGTATAGGGTGAAGGTGGAAAGTTCGGTCACATCGCCGGGGGCGGGGATGCAGGAGGGGTACGGCACCACCGGGATCCAGAAGAAGAATTCTTCGGCGTCGCTCAGTCTTGAGCTTCCGTCGGCGTAGGTGATTTTGAACGCGCCGGCGGGCATGTCGAGGTGGTATGTGCCGCGCTGGCTATATCCGTCGTTGGGCGGGAATTCGAGGCGCACTTTGTCGCCCATGGGGATCACGGCTATCGGTTCGTCGCTGCTGGCAGGGCCGTCGAGCTGCAGGATGCCGCGTCCTTCATCGTTGGCCACGAGAGTCTGCTGCTCAATGGCAGTGGCTCCGGGGAAAGTGAGAGTGAAGGAGCTGGGAAGCTTCTTGTAATATCCCGGAGCGGGGTCGATGCTCACTTCCATCTTGGCGTTGACGGTGTAATTGAGGGTGATCGGAGCGGAGATTTGTGAGCCGTTGTTGAAGGTAAGGAAGCCTTGGGGCACGACCACGGTGTAAGAACCGGGCATATTGAGGGGAGTTTTCTCAAATGCCAGGGTCACTTCAGTGTCGGCTTGTCCTTCCACGCCCATCTGCACGCGGGAGTCGGTGGAGAGAATGGAAACGCGCAGGTTGTCGCCGTAATAGAAGTCGGCTGTCTGTGTGCAGTCTTTGTTGGGGGATGGGATAGAAGAGAAATTGATGGAGAAGGAGCCGAGGTTGGCGGCCACCCCGGGATTAGGGGTGACGCTTACGGGCTCAAGCATCTGTTGGGCAGATGCTCCGAACGATAGGGCCAAGGCACATATCGCAGTGGTAAATAATTGTTTCATTGTTTATCTCGGTTTGGATTATTTGCGGGAAGAGATGTACTCGTGGATTGCTTTGGCGGCCTTGCGTCCGGCTCCCATAGCGAGGATCACGGTGGCGGCTCCGGTGACGGCGTCGCCTCCGGCGAATACACCTTCGCGGGAGGTCTGACCCTCTTCATCGGCTACGATGCAACCTTTGCGGTTGGTGTCGAGCCCGTCGGTGGTGTCTTTGATCAAAGGGTTGGGGCTTGTGCCGAGAGCCATGATCACAACGTCGGTGTCGAGTACGAATTCACTGTCTTTTACGGCAATAGGGCTGCGGCGTCCGCTCTCGTCGGGTTCGCCGAGCTCCATGCGCACGCATTCTATACCTTTCACCCATCCTTTGTCGTCGCCTATGATGCGTACGGGGTTGGTGAGCATACGGAAGTCGATGCCTTCCTCCTTGGCATGGTGCACTTCTTCGGCGCGCGCCGGGAGTTCGGCTTCGCTGCGACGGTATACGATCACCGCGTCGGAGCCCAGACGCCTGGCGGTGCGCACGGCATCCATGGCCACGTTGCCGCCACCTACCACCACCACTCTCTTGCCGGCATAAATGGGAGTGTCGGATTCCGGATCGTAGGCATGCATCAGGTTGGCGCGGGTAAGGAATTCGTTGGCGGAGCAAACGCCGTTGAGGTTTTCGCCCTCGATACCCATGAATCGGGGCAGACCGGCGCCGGATCCTACAAACACAGCGTCGAAGCTTTCCTCATCGAGAAGCTGGTCGATGGTGAGGGTGCGTCCGATCACCACGTCGTTTTCAATCTCCACACCGAGGCGCTTCACGGCCTCCACTTCCTTGGCCACGACTTTCTGTTTGGGCAGGCGGAATTCGGGAATGCCGTAGACGAGCACGCCGCCGGTCTTGTGGAGAGCCTCGAAGATTTTCACCTCATATCCGAGTTTGGCAAGGTCGGAGGCGCAGGCGAGACCGGAGGGGCCGCTGCCTACCACGGCCACTTTATGCCCGTTGGGTTCAGCCTTTTCGGTCTCCAGTTCCGAGGCGTGTTCGATGGCCCAGTCGCCCACGAAGCGCTCGAGTTTGCCGATGGCCACGGGTTCACCTTTGATGCCGAGCACGCAGGCACCCTCACACTGCGATTCCTGCGGGCAGACTCTGCCGCAGACGCTGGGCAGGCTGCTGTCGGCCGCTATGGCTTTGGCGGCGCCGGCGATGTCGCCTTCGCTGAGAGCATGGATAAAAGCCGGGATGCTCACGTGTACCGGACATTTGCCTACGCAGTGGGGAATCTTGCAGTTAAGGCAACGGGAAGCCTCCAGCAGGGCTTCCTCCTGATTGTAGCCGTAGCATACTTCTTCGAAATTGGCGGCTCTTTCCTTCGGGTCCTGTTCGCGGACCGGTGTTCTTCCTATTCTGTTAGCCATGACACTTGCAGTTTTCTTTTTCTTCCTTGGTTTTGGGGTGCTCTCTATACATGTTCTGGCGGCGCATGGCCTCGTCGAAGTCCACCTGATGGCCGTCGAATTCGGGGCCTTCCACGCATGTGAAGCGGGTTTTGCCGCCGACGCTGACGCGGCAGGCGCCACACATGCCGGTGCCGTCCACCATCAGAGCGTTGAGGCTCACCATGGTGGGGATGTCGTATTCTTTGGTGGCAAGGGCGGCGAATTTCATCATTATCATGGGGCCGATGATCACGCAGTGGTCATACTTCCTGCCTTCATTCTCGATGAGATGCTTCATCAGGGCGGTCACCATGCCGTGGAATCCTTCGCTGCCGTCGTCGGTGCAGAGATGCACGTTGGCCACCTTCTTCATCTCGTCTACGTAGGTGAAAATATCCTTGGTCTTGGCGCCGATGATCACGTCGGCCTCCACGCCGTGTTCATGCAGCCATTTTGCCTGGGGATAAACCGGAGCCGTGCCTACACCGCCGGCCACGAAAAGGATTTTCTTCTCCTTGAGTTCCTCCGGGTCCATATCGATCAGGTCGGAGGGGCGGCCGAGGGGTCCGGCGAAGTCGGCGAAGTCATCGCCGGCCTCAAGACCGTTGATTTTTTGTGAAGACTTGCCCACGGTCTGTGTGACAATGGTGACGCTTCCCTCCCGGGGATCATAGTCGCATATAGTCAATGGGATGCGCTCACCCTCTTCGTCCACGCGCACGATCACGAACTGGCCCGGTTTGGCCGAACGTGCCACACGGGGAGCCAGCACCTTCATTTCTGTAATGTTGGGCGCAAGTACTCTCTTACTCAGTATTTTAAACATAGGTTAGTTCTTTTTATAAGGGTATGTCGGCATTGGAGTCCGAATACGTCTGAATATTTCTGCAAAAATAGCGTTTATTTTTTGATTGGCAAAATTTTGTGACGGTGCCGGTGGATTCGCCGCGCAAATATTCAGAACGTCCGAAATGAACTACGCAAAAATGCACTGTGCGTTATTTGAAATCGGTCGGATTGCTGATTTTGGTATATATGTCGATAAGATCTGCGGTGTTTTTATCCCTGTCATAGCGACTTTGGTCATATAGAGGGGCTTTGTAGTCTTTGCCAACTTCGAAAATCCCGCACACTTTCTTAGCCAGCATCTCTGTTTCCTCAAATCGGTAAAGCGCCTGTAAATCACCGTTTACGATTTCAGGAACACCCCCTGCAAAAGAGGCTACGTAAGGCATACCCAACAGTTGGGCCTCGCCGAGAGAATTCGGACTGTTTTCTATCGAGGAAGGACAGACAAAAACGTTCGCTCTCAGATAAGCCTGACACATCTGATCCTCCTGAAGCATGCCGGCAAACTCAATATGGTCAGACAGATTGAGCCTTCGGATCAGATTTTTTAGATATTTTCCATATCCGGTGATACGCCACCAGGGAGCACCCGTGGGATTGTCTCCCGCCACGGTAATTTTCGTATCGGGAAAATGATTCAGGATAAGCGGCATAGCTTCGAGCAATTTGTGAAGCCCTTTTAAGGAATATCCGGCCTGTGAGATGAAAATTGAGTGGGGGATGCAATTCTCATAATTCCACTTATTGAGATAGAATGGTTTGCGAAGCGTTTCGCCACAGTAATGATAATTCGCATTGGGATTCATAGCCCAGACATGTGCCTTATCCCATTCGGTACGCCCGATAATATGGTTCACTTTTGAGAGAAGTTCTTTTTCAATCTCACCTCTCTTCTCAAATTCCTTTTGACCGTATCTCAGACCGTCGTGTCTTATTAAATCGCGCAACGACAGGCATTTCTTTACATTTCTAAAATCAATGCCCGCGGGATAATGCCGGGCTATGCCGGATAATATGCCCTGTAAAGACACAACCACTCCCGAGGCTCCGATTGCATTGACGTAAGCCAGACCATGAGGATATTCACTTCCGTGAATATGCACCACGTCCGGCGCAAACTCGCGGGCTATCTTCTGCCAGTAAACTTCAAGGTGAGGGTTATACTGCTTCATGGATTTGCCGCATAAAGGTAAAAGAAAATATCTCACGCCCTCTATTTCCTTTGAAATCAACTTTGAGCCGGGATAGACCGTGGCAATCGCAAAGTTGAAATCCGAATTCTGCCGGAGATTCTGCAATGAAGAATACATCCAGCCACACAAAGGCAGCTCATTCCATCCCATAGCCCGACTTATCGGGGGAAGTGTTATGTTTGTGATCCAAAGTATGTTCATATATTCAAGATGAAAAGAGATTAAGTAAACGAAGTTTTCAAAGAGACGGGATACATAGACCTCGCGGTATTCAACCCACGGGATTTGTCGTTCGAGAAACTGTGGGATAAATGGAATAGGGAATGGAGGGAACTGTTCACAATACTTACACGTGCCTTAAATCCATTTCCGATTCTTACGCCGCAGACTGCTTGGATTTGTCGTATTCGAGGGAATTTGTAAAAAAGAAAAATCGCTGAAAATAAATAATTTTCAGCGATATTTTTCCGATTTTTGAGGTTATTCCTTGTGACCCCGGTGGGGCTCGAACCCACGACCCAATGATTAAGAGTCATTTGCTCTACCAACTGAGCTACGGAGTCTTGCTTGAGAAGGATTTCTTCCCTTTTGCGAGTGCAAAGTTAGTATTATATTTTCTTTTTACCAAATTTTTTTTAAATTTTTTTGGTGTGTTTTGATTAGGTTGCTGATATTTAGTGGTTTGGAGTTGACTCAAATCGACAGCATTGGGTGGGAAATTCACCGAGACAGCTCAAGGAAAGCGGGCCTCCCGGCTCGCAAAATCGGGCTGTATACCCGCCGGAATTTAAATGTGGATTACTTATAGGTAAAACATTCTCTGCTTTACCTATAACCAAAAAGGAGGAAGCCTTCATGACTTCCTCCTCCAGGTCTTTGATGTATTTTAGAAAAATGTCGGGGTTAGGCGACTCGAACGCCCGACCTCTACGTCCCGAACGTAGCGCGCTACCAACTGCGCTAAACCCCGAATCGTTTTCGCCTGCAAAGGTAACAATAATTTCCTAATTCACCAAATAAAAAATTTTTTCCGTTTTTTTCAGTCTTTACATCGGCATGATTTTGTAGGCTTTTCCTCCCATACGTTTAATGCATGGGGCGTTGCCGGGCCGGGATATCCTGCGTCCGTGAAGGTCGAAGTATTCGGGAGTGGCTTGTTCTGTCTCAATGGCGGATATTCCACTGTTGGCACGGGGGTTGAATTCTACGGTGAATGTGAATTTGGGGTCGGTGTCGTCTTCATTCACCAGCAGGGTGAGTTCGTAGAGATATGTGGCGGGTTCGGTTGTGGCTTCCGGAGTGCCGGAGGCATGCACGTCGAGTGTGAATTCCATGTCGGCGGCATCTTCGGGCACTGTGATGATGCCTTCGGCGAAGTTGTCGGGGCGATCCGGCAGACATCCCGCGGGTGTGCACAGGAATGCGAAGGGATATTTTTCGCTGTCTTTTATTATATCGGTGTCTGGTGTGAGGGCTGTGACTTTGGCCGAGCAGCGGCGGTCTTCTCCGGTGAGGTTGTCTACGTCTATTTCGAGATTAAACATGTATGCGTCGCGGTAAGGATCAAAGCCTTCCATCGGAGCCACCACGAGTTTCTCGCCAGAGGCCAATGGTTTGCCGTCGATGGAGAGTGAGATAACGTCTGTGAATGATTGTGCGAGGACGGGGCTGCAGCAGCCTACGCCTAATGCCAATGTGAGTAGAAGATTCTTCATAGGTTAATTCTTTATTGTGTGCAAACTTACAAAATCCTTTACATTTTTACAAATGTAAAGGATGGTTTATGGTTGATAGATGTAATGTCACTAAAATAATAGTCCACACAACATCGCCTCTCCGAGGCTGGTATTAGCTTATATGGCTGGTCCCCAGACTGAAGTCTGGGGTTAACCACAAATATCGCCTCTCCGAGGCGAGCTCTGACAATTCTTAATTTAGTGACATTGTTGATGGTTGAGGATTGGATTTTGATTGGATTCATTTATGTCTTATCTTTGCGGTATGAAAGAGGCTTACGATGATTATTCCGGCAGGATCCGGGCTTCCATTGTGACTTACAATACCGACCGTGATGAGTTGGCAAGATGTGTGGCCAGTCTTCGGGCCGGCGGGGTGAGTGAAGTGGCTGTGGTGGATAATTCTCCTACTGATGCTTTGTCAGCATTCTGCAGAGAATCGGGAGTGGCATATACCCATCGTCCGGATAATCCGGGTTATGGGGCCGCCCACAATATCGAGTTGCGTAGGTCGCTTGAGAGCAGGGGAGTCGATTATCATTTGGTAATCAATAGCGATGTATGGTTCGGGGGGGATGTCATCCCCCGGATAATCCGGCATATGGACTGCAATCCGGATATCGGACAGCTCATACCGCGCACGGTTTATCCGGACGGCACGCCGCAGCCCGTGGTGCGCATGCTGCCCACTCCCTTGGACGTGTTTGTCCGCAGGTTCTTACCCAAAGGGCTTGCCGCAAGGCGTAATTACCGATATCTTCTGGAATTTTGGGATCATTCGGAAGAGGCCGATATTCCGTATCATCAGGGCAGCTTTATGTTTCTGCGCACCGAGGCGTTGCGGAAGGTTGGACTTTTCGACGAACGTTATTTTATGTATCCCGAAGATATAGACCTCACGCGCCGCATGCATCGCGAATACCGCACGGTGTTTTGGCCGGGTGCTACGATAGTGCATGCCCACCGGGCTGCCAGTTACCATTCCTGGCGCATGACGCGTATTCATGCAGTGAATCTTGCGCGCTATTTTTGCAAATGGGGATGGTTTTGGGATGCAGAGCGCCGCAGATTCAATCGGCGGGTGCTGAAGGATCTTGCTCCGAATCGGGAAGCAAGGTGAGAAGATACTTCCAGGCGGCATCGTGATTGTTTTCCACGCGGCAGTCGAGGATGGCTTCTTTCACGGCTTCTTTCAGATGCTGGATGCGCGGACCGGGAGGAATGCCGAGTTTTTCCATAATCTCGTTGCCGTTGACGGGGTTTTTCCAATTGCGGTATTCGTCGGCGTCGTGCACTTCCGAGATTCTTTTTCTTAGGTCGGCAAACCCTTTAAGCTGGCGACGTACCTTCTCGGGATTTTTTGAAGTGATGTCGGCCTCGCATAGAATCATGAGGGCTTCAAGGTCTTGGCCGGCATCGGTCATCAGCCGGCGCACGCCGGAATCGGTGACGCCGTCTTCGGCCACCGACTGCGGGCGCATGTGAAGCCCTACGAGTTTGGCCACGAATTTCATCTTCTCGTTGAGCGGCATCTTCATTTTCCTGAAGATGCGGGGTATCATTTTCTCGCCGATGAAGTTGTGGTTGTGGAAGGTCCATCCGATGCGGCCGTCGTATCGTTTCACCACCGGCTTGGCCACGTCGTGAAGCAAAGCGGCCCATCGAAGCCATTCGTCATCGCTTTTGGCGGCCACGTTGTCGAGCACCTGAAGGGTGTGCAGGAAGTTGTCTTTATGGCCTTTCCCTTCTTTTGATTCCACGCCTTTCAATGCGCTGAGTTCAGGGAAAATGAGTTCCAGCAGGCCTGACATGTCGAGGAGCCTGAAACCTATGGAGGGCTTGGGCGAACGGATAATCTTGGAGAGTTCGGTGTTGATCCTCTCTTTGGTGATGATGGAGATTCTCCCGCGGTTGTTTTTTATGGCCTTGAAGGTGTCGGGATCGATGAAGAAATTCAATTGGGTGGCGAATCTGATGGCTCTGAGCATTCTCAGAGGGTCGTCGCTGAAAGTCACGTTCGGATCGAGCGGAGTCACAATGACCTTTCTCTGAAGGTCCTGAAGGCCTCCGAAAGGGTCGATGAGGTCACCGAATCGGTCGCGGTTCACGCAAATGGCCATGGCGTTGATGGTGAAGTCGCGCCGTTCCATGTCTTCCTGCAGAGTGCCGTCTTCCACAATCGGGTTGCGGCTGTCGCGGTTGTAGCTTTCGCGGCGCGCGCCTACGAATTCAAGTTCGGCACGAGGAGTCTTCACCTGGGCGGTGCCGTAGTTTGCATATACGGCGAGATGGGCTTTGTGCCCGTAGGAAGAGGCTACTTTGCGGGCCAGTTCGATGCCGGAACCCACGGTGACGAAATCAATATCCTTGGAAGGGCGGTGAAGCAGCAGATCGCGCACGTAGCCGCCCACCACGTAGGCTTCTCTTGCCATGGCATCGGCCACGGCTCCCACTTCGGAGAATACCGGATCCGTAAGCCTGTCGGCAAGCGAATGCGACTCTATCGGATTGTTTTGATCCATAATGTCTACACCAGTTCTTGAATTTCTTCGGTATAAGAAGTGAGATTCTCCAGTCCTTGGGAGCGCACCACGTAGGTGTTTTCCGGCCCTACGGCTCCTACTTCGGGAATAACGAACTTAGGCTCGATGGCCAGCGTCATGCCTGCTTCGAGTTTTACACGCGAGCGCGGGGTGATTGCAGGCTGCTCGTTGAGCTCAATGCCTACGCCGTGGCCGATGAAACCGGCCTTTTGGGTATGGCCCATGAAGTAGTCTTCCAGTTCTTCTTCGCGTGCTATGGCCTCGGCTCTTTTGTAGAGTTCGCACACTTCCAGCCCGGGCCTGGCGAGAGCCTCAAGTTCATGAAGGATACGGATACTGCAGGCATGTGCTTTTTTGGCAAGTTCGGAAATATGGCCTATGGACCATACGCGGGTCATGTCGGTCTGATAGCCGTTGAAGGAGCCGTTCATGTCGACCATCACTGTGGTGCCGCTGTGCATAATTGAGCCGTCGGCGCCCACGGGATGGGCCGGACTTGTGCCGGCGCCGCCCATAGAGAAGTCGTAGGGGGAGGGGGTGTCGGCGTTTTTGCCGTTGATCACGCTTCCGAGATTGCATTCCATCAGATTTCCGGCCACGCGAAGCATACCCAGACAGCCTTCGAGCCTCAGAGTCCGTTCGATTTCGATCTGAAATTCGAGATCGGTCATATCTTCCTTGTATAGATGGGCGATGCGTCGGTATACCGCCACCTGATGCATGCCGTCTTTGCGCATCTCGTTGATTTCATATTCGGTCTTGACCATTCTTGCGTCTCTGAGCATAGGGGATGCGTTGAGAAACCGAGCGTCGGGGAAGCAACCTTTCAGGCGCAGGATATCGCTATAGCTAAGGGAATCGAATTCGAGAGCCACGGATTCAGGAATCTGATGGCCGCGTTCGGAGAGAGCGTCGGCTATCATCTCCGGCTTGCGCAAGGTGATAAGAGTGGAAGAGGGATCAAACACGGTGGGGCGGATCACGAAGTAAAGGGGCTCGCCCTGAGCGGGAATGTAGACGTAGCCGCGGAAGAATCTGCCGGTGGTGTAGAATATATTGGCATTGGAGGCCACGAGCAATGCGTCGGCATTTTCGCGGGCCATGAATTTACGGATTTTGCCGATACGGGTTGAAATTTCGGGTTTCAACTCTTCGGGAATAAAGGGAAATTGGGTCATAACGAACAAAGTTCTGAAAATTTCTGCAAAATTAACAAAAAATCAGATTATGGTAACTATTCAGCTATGGTAATTCATTGGAGTGGAGGATGCACCCCGGTGCGTCCGTTATCAATGCTGGTTCTTTCGGAAATGGTCGTTGTATACTTTGATGCCAAACACTATCGCGCTGCATACGAAGGTGATGCTGTTGGTGATCACGAGCGGGAGGTTGTCGGTGAGGATGCCCTGCACCACGAAGAAGGCCGATCCAGCGCCCATCAGCAGGAATGTAGGCATGGCTATGCCGTCGGTGTCACGCGTACGAATAGTGTAAATAGCCTGGGGCAGATAGCCCAACACCATGCAGATGGCTGCGGCGTAGCCAAAGATTAAAGTCCAGATTTCCATATAGATGCCGATAATAAATTCCTCCTTCGCAGGCGAGGGAGGAAGTTTTGTGATTGATTTTTTTCTACTTGTATAACGTTTGAGACCGCTATTGGGTTTCACCCCCGAGCCATCTCTCTATCAAACGGCGCGCCAGACTCGGGTGAGAGGCCAGAGGCGGCAGATTGTCGCGACTGAAGAAAGCGGCGTCGGCCAGTTCTCCGTCGGTGCCTGCTATATGGTCTCCTTCCATTACAATCGTTCCGGTTTTGAGCCGGGCGGTGAATCCGATCATCAGTTGGGCCGGAAAGGGCCAGCTCTGACTGGCGATATACTTTATATGCTCCACCTCAAGCCCGGTCTCTTCACGCACCTCGCGGGCCACACACTCCTCGAGAGATTCCCCGGTCTCCACAAATCCTGCCACAAGACCGTAGAAATTCCTTTTGAAGCTTTTGGATCTTACGATAAGCGCGCGGTCGCCACCGTCGGTGACAAGGACCATGATGCATGGATACATCGGGGCGAACACCTCTTGTCCGCATTCGGTGCATTTTCTGCTTATCGGTGATGATTCGGTAAGGGGAGCGCCGCAGTGAACGCAATATTTATGGGTATCGTAGAAGTTGAATATTTCCGTTGCTTTCGCCACAGCCTGCCAATCCTTGTCGCCAAGCGAACTCCAGCTCGATCGAATGTCGGTAAGTACGGAATCGTCCGGGACAGGACAGTGGGCCGTCGCGGCATATTCCGTGTCAAAAAGAGTAAACGTGAGGGCACCGGCAGGAGCCTGACCTGTCTGCGGAAGAGATCCCCTTAGGAGCGCCACTTTGCCGTCGGCAATATATATCAACTTCATAATCAACAGAATTTCGGCTATCTCTCACCTCTTACCTCTTACCTATCACCTATCACCTATCACCTCTTACCTCTTACCTTTTAAATTCAGAACCAACCGTTGATATACATTATACGGCTGCGGTCGTCGTCTCCGAAGATAAGGGCGATGGTAAGCATCAGTAGAGAAGAGAGCACGTAGTTGGCCATGCAGAGGCGGGTGAGATTAAGGGTTTGACGCTCCGTGATGTCGGGATCCTTCAGCCGCCAGGTCACGTAAGTGTTGATGGCAAAGGGAATCACGGCCACACCCAGAGCCACCCAGGGGCAGCGCACGTGCTGAGTGAATACAAACACCGTGATGAGTACCATATACAGCATTCCGAAAATGCCCACCAGATTGGACGTGGCGGGTTTGCCGTAACGCACCGTGAAGGTGTTGCGGCAGTTGTCGATGTCGTGTCGAAGGTGGCAGAAATTGTATACCAAAAGTGAATTGGCACCTAAAAATCCCATAGCGATTGTAGTGAATACCATAGGAGAGACATAGTACCAGGCGAAAGGATCGGGATTTTCGTATTCCACCTGCATCATGGCGGCAGGGCCGATTCCTACTATTCCAAAAAGGAAAAGGGGCACTAAAAATCCGAATGGTCTGGAGCTCAACAGGGCAGGAGTGGTATAGTTGAGATAAATGAGACCGTAAATGACCGCGGCGGGTACCAGCGTCCACCATCCTGCCATGGCAAACATGGTGAATCCCAGGGTGAGCGACACGATAAGCGATGCTGTGGCGGCGGCTCTGCATATGGTCTTCACCGTCTCGGAATTGGCATTACGGTTAAACAGGCTGTCGTCGATAGCCTCGCCGAGGCCCGAAGAGGCATCGGCATAATAATAATAAAAGTTACCCGTCATCTGGGTGACCATAGCAAACAGCAGGCAGATGGAGGCCGGTAAAAATTCCATTTCTCCGCGCAGGGCGGCGCAGGCTGTGGCTGCGATGATTACGCCGAGCGACATCACCAGCGTATGCCAACGGCTTGTTTTCGCGAGAATTTCGCCTATGTTCATAGTTCAGATTTAAATTAAGCAGTTGATAAAGATTAACCGATATAAGTAGTAAAAATCTTGAGCTATAAAATTTTTTTCTCAACTACTTATCTGATTAAAGCGTATACATTACCACAAACAGGCTCGACACTCCGATGATTACCCAGAGGATAAGGGCCTGAATGAGAGGCGTCACGCCTACCTGACGCACTACCTTAAGGCTGAGTCCGGCGCCGATGGCGAAGAGCACCACTACCAGAGCCTTCTTTGCAATGACTACGATAATGTCGTAGATGGGACGCATTGTCTGCATGAGCCCCTGCGGGGTGTAGGTGTTGATGATCATGGCCACCACAAAGAGGAGAATGAACCAAGGAATCGACACTTTGGCGCGGGAAGCGTTGGCATCGGTGCCTTGTGCGCTCTTCTGACGTCCGTAATACCACATTGTGAAGAAAGCCAGAGGAATGATCCAAAGGGCACGGGTGCACTTGATAAGGGTGGCGAGTTCGCAGGCCTGCGGGCCGTAGGCATCGCCGGCACCCACCACCGAACTGGTGTCGTGGATGGCGATTGCGGCCCAGGTGCCGAATTGCTCCTGAGTCAGTCCGAAGAAATGGCCCAGAGGGGGGAAGATGAAGAGTGCTATGGCGTTGAGGATGAAGATCACTCCCAATGAAACGGCCATTTCGTTTTCGTTGGCCTTCATCACGCCGCCCACCGCGGCTATGGCCGACCCGCCGCAGATGGCGGTGCCAGACGAAATCAGATATGATGTCTTGGAGTCTATTTTCAAATACTTACCGATGAGGATGCCGAAAAACATCACCATTATTACCGATACAATGGTAAAGAGCATGCCGTCGGCACCGGACTGCAGCGATTTCTGCAGATTCATGCCGAAGCCCAGACCCACCACCGAAGCCTGCAGCAGATACTTCGAAAGCTTTTTGTTGAATTTGGGATGAGGTATGCCGAAAATCATGGCGAACATCAGTCCGATGAATAGAGCCACGGGCGGTGTGATCAGTGGCTCGCCGTCGGCGCTGAAATACTCAAACGGGAAAGCCATGATAACGAGCAGAAGCCAGTAGATCCACCCGCCGAATTGAGTCATGGCCGAGCGATTGGCCGAAGCGTTGTTGCTATTGGTAGGCATATGAAAAAAGATATAGTTGATGCAAATTTAACATTTGTTTTGAAAATTGGCAAATTCTATGGGATTGTTCGGGGGGATTTCGTCACTTAGTTATCAAAAAAGTGTGTATCATAGGAAAAAAGGTTGCGGCGTAAGAAAGAAGGGTGCATCATAAGCAGATTATGATGCACCCTTTGATTATGTATCCGGAAGCCTTTAGGGCTTTGGCCGGCGGGATTTATTTGCGAAGCACTACCTTCTTGCCGTTGATGATGTAGATGCCCTTGTCGAGGTTGAGAAGAGCGTCGGCATCGGCTTTGTCGAGAAGGAGGTTGCCGTTGAGATCAACTACTGTGTAGTTGTCGGCACCGGCGATGCCTACCAGTTCTACGTGAGAATTGACGTTGTCGATCTTATAGATGGCGGTAAGACCGGGGAAGTCGCCCTTGTCGGCTTCATCCTCATAAGTATCGTAGCAGATTACTTCAGGCTTGATCGCGAATGTGTAAGTGCCGTTTGCCCATTCGGTCTCTTTTTCGTAGTAATAGGTAAGGGTCTTGGAATAGGAACCGGTAGGCCATTGGGACTGGGCGATGTTTCCGTTGGGGCCGGTGAGGGAGCCGCCGCCGTTGCCCTTGTAGTCTACAAATGACTTGGCGCCGGTGAAGGTTACCTTGATTTGTTTGAGGTTGGTGATATCGGTGGCATCCTCTGCGGGCTCGAGAGTATAGGAATAGTCGGTGAGCTGAGAGCTGCTGCCGGGCTGATAGTTGTAAACGAAAGTGCTGGCGGGGATTTCTTCTCCGTCCACTTTCAGGTATCCGTCGGGAATAGTAAGGATCCATTCGCCGCCCAGGTTGTAAGGCTCGGTGGCTTTGCCGCCATAGAAGCCGTCGTCGAAGAGGAAGAAGAGGGCGTTGGTGGGAGTGAACTCGATCAGATCGTCGGCGAAAGCGCCAACACTTGTCACCATGACTCTGCTTTCGTCGTTGGCGGCAACCTCAGTCACTACGATAGCGTTTTCTTCACCGGCCGCACGGTAGGAATATGAAGCTTTTGCAGCGCATTCCTTATTGAGTTCCACGCCGTTGTTAAGACCGAGGGAGATGAATCCCATACCTTCGTAACCGTAGTAGGAGTTCTTGCTCACATCGGAAGTGGCGGGAGATTCCATCTTGACATAGTCGGCGGGGTTGAGGGCAGCCTTGGGGCCTTCGATCTTGATGGAGGCGGAGAATTCCTGATCGTAGAGAATGCCTTGACCGCCGCTTGCGGTCCATCTGATGGAATTTGCGGGGAATACGAGAGTGTAGGTATTGACACCGGGAGCGATGGCTTCGGTCATAGAGGTCGTAGTGGCCCAGAGAGCGTATTCATGCTGGCCGTTCATGCAATATACGCTGAATGTGAGCACATTGTTGCCTTTGGCATCTTTGAGATACGGCTTTGCGGTGCCGGCATACATAATTTCGGAGGCATCGTAATAGTTCAGACGGGTCTCGGCCGGCACGGCGGTGCCGTTGGTCTGAGCGGGAGAATTACCGGAGAGCTCGGCGATGGTATATACTCTGTCGGGATCAAGGTCGTTGACGCCGGAGCGAATCTTGCCGAGCACGGGCACATTGTTGCGGAATACGTATGCGCTGAGAGCGTTCTCGGTGGTGACGCCGCCGACGGTGAGATTAAACACACCTGCTGGAATCTTCACGCATTTCACGTAGGAAGCCACGTTGAATGCACCTGTGATGGGAGTGTCGAACTTGATGGTTACATTGTTGCCGTCAAAGGTTGTGGTGGTGTAAGACCACACGTTGTAGGCATTCGCAATATCAGCGATTGTCTTTGTGCCGTTTTTCACGTTGTCGGCTTTTGTTTTGCCGTTCACTATCACCGGGAAGGAATTGTTGGCAAGGTTCGGACCGGCTGAAACTACTGTGCCTACGGGATAAGTGATAGTGATTTCGCTGATGGAGGGGTGGTTGGTATCGTTAGGTTCCTCGTAATAGGAAGCGGGAGAAACATCGATTGCTCCGGGGATGCTGACGAGGTCAGCCTGAGCGCAAACCGCACCGAAAGCCACCGCTGCGGCGAGCAGGAAAGATTTCTTCATTTTTCTATAGGTTTGTTAAGAATTTTGTAAAGAAGTGATTTAAACTTATTAAGAAAACTAAAGAATTGTTTGAAAATTTAAATCACTTCAATCAGGTTTCGGTAAATACCGAAACCTGATTGTTTTATTGGTTGATTGGTTTATTTCTTTACGATCACCTTCTTGCCGTTGATGATATAGAAACCGGGCTCAAGAGCGCCGAGGGCATCGGCGGCTGCATTGCGGAGCACAACCTTACCGTCGAGAGTTACCACAGTGAAGGAATTGTCGGCACCGATGAAGTCTACACCGTCGGCGTTGTTGTCAATAAATATCTTGGCGGAATATGCGGCGGGGTTGAGGAATGCCAAAGCAGATGTGGCGTTGCTGCTGCCGAACTGAATGCTGTTGGCGGGGAATTCTATAGTATAGAATTCGGAAGTTTCGGGCAGAGTGGTTCCTGAGGGGATCTTCACGGTAAAGGCTTTCTGGGTGCCGTCGGGAGTTGAGAATGACAGATTGGCCACGTTCTCGCCGGCAGCGTTCTTCAGCACGGGAGATTCAACTGTCCAGGCCTCGTTGGTGCCGGGCACATAGCAGGACTGCTCGAATGTGCAGAGGATTGCGCTTGAAAGGAACTCTTCGGCAGTATACTTTTTATCGGGGTTGATTTCCTCGCCGTCGAGAGTAAATACGGGAGTCTTGGGAGTGTGCATTCCGAAGAATACGCTCACTTCGGTATTGGGGATAGCCTCGGCGCCGTTTTCGGAGATCATCCAAGAGCCTGCCGGGATTGTGATGCCGAAATAGTAACCGGAGCTGAAGGCGGTCACGAAAGGAGTATTGTATTTGAGCACCACCTTGTTGCCATCCAGAGTAACATCGGGATAGTTATTGTTGATAGAGCCGGAGAGAGACGTCACAGAGCCGTTCTTTCCATGTGCTGTAGTAGCATTCTTAACGGTGGTATAGCCGTTGGCGAAGCCCGATGCTTTGAAAGTGGGAGCCTGAGTGAGCACAGAGCCTTCTGGATACAACAATATGATTTCCTTGATTTCGGAGAGGTCCTGATCGGGGTCATCCCAAACCTGTACGGGCATTGTGGTAAAGGATTTGAATTCGGGGATATAAGCCTTGATGGTAAAGGCGGGGTTGGTGACGTCGCCGCTCTTGAAGACACCGGCGGGGTATTCGAAGGTATACACGCCCGTTTCTTTGGTAGAGGCGGAGAGCATCTTTATAGTAACTGCTGTGGCGGTCTTTCCACCCTTGACGCTGGAAGTAGTGCTGCCGGACTTGACGGTATTGATCTGCTTGCCGTCTTTCTTGACGATGATGTCGGCATTCTCGTTGACCATGGTCACTTTAGTACCGAAAGTGAGGGTTACACTCTGAATCGAAGTGGCCACGCCGTTCATAGCGGGAGAGGACTTAAAGGGGAGCAGCTCGGTGGTGCCGTCGGTGATAACGAGGGGTATATCCACGGCAGTATTCTTCACGTTGTTGTCATTAATCAGGAGATTGGCAGGAATGCTAAGCACGTAATTGCCGGAGATGAGATACTTCACATTGCTGGCATAAGTGGTGGAAACCTTCGGTACGAGAGTGAGCACCTTGCCTGTGGAGTTGATTTCGCCTACGTTGTACTGCATCACGGTAGCACCGTCTATTTTAAGGCTGATAATGCCATTGGGGTTGCTGATCTTTACAGACTGTGCGCACTGGATTTTGGGAGACTCCATGGAGGCGGCGGTGGCGGGAGACTTCACCTTCCAGTCGCTGGCTGCGAAAGCGCGCAGAGCGTAGTTGCCGAGAGTGAGGGCCACGTTGGCGTTGGCGCCCTGAGCGGAAGTCACTGTCCATTCACCGGCGGGCACGGAGATGTAATAATAAAGCTGCTCGATTTTAGCGGAAGAAGCTTGAATGTCTTCTGTGGCGTTAAGCTTGAGAGTGACGGTGTTGCCGCTTACGGAAGGGGTATAGGTGCCGACCACGGTTTCGTTGTTGGTGTTTCCCTCGGCATCGGCGGCGGCGGCATTGTCATGCTTGATAAGCTGGATGGCGCCTGCATTGGCATTCAGGGCAATGGCGGAAGCATCGGCATAAGTAATGGTGATGTTCTGCATGGCTCCCACGCTTACCTCACCGGGAGCGGGAGACACTGTGTAGGGATCGGAATAAACCAAACGGAATTTAAGGTTCAGGGCCTGGGAATAGGAGTCGGTGGCTTCGGCGTCGTTATCGCCGGCTTCTCCCTTTACCGGGCCGGAGGCGATGCCGCGCGGAAGGCTTACGGTATACTGGCCGGCTTCTGTGAGGGGCTCGTTAAGATTTACGATCAGACGGGTGATGTAACGGCTGTCGGCATAAACCTTCGCAGTGTTTTCGACATCAATGGTCTGAACGGTAGTGCCGTCTTTTGACACGGTGATGTTTCCGACCTCACGGTTTACGGATATACCGTTGTCGCTGGTTCCCAGATTGTAATCGATGTAGATCTGGCTGAGGTTGTCGGAGGTGGGAACAGAGGCATTGGCCGCGGGATAGGTGGCCTTTACCGGGAGGACGGGAGCATCTGCCGGGATCTCGGCAAATTGCGGAGCGGACTGCGACAGCGCGAAAGCTGTGGCGCAAGCGGCGCCGGCTACGAGAATACCGGAAATAAGTACTGATTTCTTCATAGATTATGTTATTATTATTGGAATATTAGGCTTGGTTGAGATATCGATGTAAGGAGAAAGCGAGTATCTGAAACGCAAAATTAATCTTTATTTTCAAATTTCTATAATTTTTTCGAAAAAATATAAAAAAAGTTTCGGCGGGGCCGAAACTTTTTGGCTTATGAGTTTATTCGGATTATCGGGGGGGATGGGGCTGATGGGCCTGATGGGGCTGATGGGGCTGATGGGGCTGATGGGGCTAATGGGGCTGATGGGGCCGATGGGCTTCCGGGCTGATGGGGCTGATGGGGCTGATGGGGCTGATGGGGCTGATGGGGCTGATGGGGCCGATGGGGCCGATGGGGCCGATGTGGCTAATGGGGCTGATGGGGCTAATGGGCCTGATGGGCCCGATGGGGCTTGTGGGCCTGATGGGTCTTATGGGGCCGATGGGGCTAATGGAGCTGATGGGGCTAATGGGCCTGATGGGCCTGATGGGGCCGATGGGGCTGATGGGGCTGATGGGGCTGATGGGGCCGATGGGGCCGATGGGGCCG
>JAMPGE010000003.1:56009-72005 GCA_023664085.1 Muribaculum sp.
CTGATGGGCCTGATGGGGCCGATGGGGCTGATGGGGCTGATGGGGCTGATGGGGCTGATGGGGCTGATGGGGCTGATAGGGCTGATGGGGCTGATGGAGCCTGATGGGGCTGATAGGACTGATGGGGCTGATGGGCCAGATGGGGCTGATGGGCCTAATGGGCCAGATGGGCCTAATGGGCCAGATGGGGCTGATGGGGCCGATGGGCTTCCGGGCTAATGGGGCTGATGGGCCTAATGGGGCTGATGGGGCTGATGGGGCTGATGGGGCTTTGGGGTCAGAAGTAGTATTCGCTGATTCCGGGGGAGGTGGGCTCGTAGTTGCGGCGCTCGGCGCCTGTTACTTCCCAGCCGCTGAAGAATGGATGTCGGGATGGTGAGTCATTATTCGCCGGATGGTTCGGATGGGTGTTGTTGGTGTTGATTTTCATAGATGTCGCATTTATGCAGGTGAAAAAAATAGTGTCCATATTACGGTTGACAAAAATATAACAAACGAAAACGTCCGAAAGTTTAAAAAAAATTATAATTTTGTGGTTTGGATCGACGCCTATTCTAAATTGGAGCGATTTAAACGCCCGCTAATCCGATCAAGGGCCGCATCATTAATTTTACGGTCGGCCGACAGGGTCCGGGTATCGGCATTGTTCGATCTTCTAATCATATCAAAGATGGCTTACAAATACGATTATCTGGTGATAGGTTCCGGCATCGCCGGGATGAGTTTTGCCCTGAAGGTGGCCTCTGCAGACCACCGTGTGGCGTTGATATGCAAGACCACCCTTGAGGAGGCCAATACGAATCTGGCCCAGGGGGGAGTGGCAAGTGTGACGAATCTCGAAGTGGACGATTTCGACAAGCACATCCGCGACACTATGGTGGCCGGCGACTGGCTCTCAGACCCCAAGGCGGTGGAGAAGGTGGTGACCAATGCGCCATCCCAAATAAAGGCCCTGATAGACTGGGGTGTGAATTTCGACAAAAAGGAGGACGGATCTTTTGATCTACACCGCGAAGGGGGTCACTCGGAGTTCCGGATACTGCATCATGCCGACAACACCGGCGCCGAGATCCAGCAGAGTCTGGTGAAGGCGGTGCGCGAAAACCCCTATATCGATATCTACGACCACCATTTCGCCGTGGAGATCATCACCCAGCATCATCTGGGCAAGATCGTGACGCGCCGCACCCCGGACATCACCTGCTACGGCGCCTATATACTTAATGAGGAGACCGGCAAGGTCGAGACCTTTCTGGCACGCATCACCGTAATGGCCACCGGCGGCGTGGGAGCCGTCTACACCACCACCACCAATCCGTTGATCGCCACGGGCGACGGCATAGCCATGGTATATCGCGCCAAAGGCACCGTGAAAGACATGGAGTTCATACAGTTTCATCCCACGGCGCTGTATCATCCGGGCGACCGTCCGTCTTTCCTGATCACCGAGGCCATGCGTGGCTACGGAGCGGTGCTCAGAAATCTCGACGGCACGGAATTCATGCACAAATATGATCCGCGCCTGTCGCTTGCGCCGCGCGACATCGTGGCGCGCGCCATCGATTCGGAGATGAAACTCCACGGCACCGACCACGTATATCTCGACGTGACCCACAAGGACCCGGAAGAGACCCGCCGTCACTTCCCGAATATCTATGAGAAATGCCTGTCGCTGGGCATCGACATCACCAAGGATATGATACCCGTGGCCCCGGCGGCGCATTATCTTTGCGGCGGCATCGCCGTAGACCTCAACGGAGAATCGAGCATAGGCAGGCTTTACGCGCTGGGAGAATGCAGCCGCACCGGACTGCACGGCGGCAACCGGCTGGCCTCCAATTCACTGATCGAGGCAGTGGTGTATGCCGATGCCGCCGCCAGGCATGCAGGCAAAGTGGTGGACGGATATGAGCTGCGCACCGACGTGCCCGAATGGAACGACGAGGGCACCCAGCATCCCGAAGAGATGGTGCTGATCACGCAATCCGCGAAGGAAGTGAACCAAATCATGGGTTATTATGTAGGTATAGTGAGAAGCGATCTGCGACTCCACCGCGCCTGGAACCGTCTGGACATACTGTATGAGGAGACCGAACGCCTCTTCAAGACCAGCACCCCGAGCCGTGAGCTCTGCGAATTGCGCAACGTGATAAATGTGGCGTATCTGATCATGCGCCAGGCTATGGAGCGCAAAGAGAGCAGAGGCCTGCACTACACAGTGGATTATCCGCACCCCAAACACCCGGAAGAAAACAAATGAAAAAACACCCGTTGATACTCTTGGCGGCGTCCCTGACGTTGGGAGCCGCAGTGATAGGCGCCCCGGCCACGCCACCCAAGGAAAGCCACGACATGGCTTTCCAGAGAAATCTCCTTCTCTTCAACGCCATGGCCAAAACCCTTGAAGAAAGCTACGTAGACAGTATCCGCACCGATGAGGCATTCAAGGCCGCCATGGCCGCCATGCTCAATACCGTGGATCCATACACCGAATATTACGACGCCGACGATCAGGCGAATCTATCGCGTATGACCACCGGCAGCTACGGCGGCATCGGATCCTACATCACCACCTTCGACGGCGCCACCTACTTCTCCGAACCCGTGGAGGGCGCTCCGGCACATTTGGCGGGTATCAAGGGAGGTGACAAGATCTTAGAGGTAGACACTGTAAACGCCCTCGGGCTCAAAGGTGACGAAGTGAGCCGGCGGCTTAAAGGACAGCCCGGCACCACCGTGCGTGTGAAAATAAGCCGGGCCAACGCCTCGGGGCAGGATTCGGTGATGACGCTCTCCATTGTGCGCGAAAAAGTGCAGGAAAAGAGTGTGCCGTACTTCGGGGTGAGAGGCAACACCGGATATGTACGGCTCAACTCCTTCATCGACAGTTCGCCGGCCGAGGTAGAGGAAGCTCTGGAATCGTTCAAGGCCAATCCCGATGTGCACAATATGGTGCTCGACCTCCGCGGCAACGGCGGCGGTCTTGTGGAGAGCGCCGTGGAAATCCTCAGCTATTTCCTGCCCAAAGGCACGGAAGTGCTCCGCACGCGCGGCAAAGACAAAGCCGCGGAAAAAATCTACAAGACCACGAAGACACCGTTGCTGCCCGACATGCCGTTGGCAGTGCTCATCGACGGAGGATCGGCATCGGCATCGGAAATAGTGGCCGGAGCCATTCAGGACCTTGACCGCGGCATCCTGCTCGGCACCAACAGTTTCGGCAAAGGTCTCGTGCAGGGCACCCGCCAGTTGCCCTACGATGCGTTGCTGAAAGTGACCGTAGCCAAATACTATACGCCCTCGGGGCGACTGCTTCAGGCCCTCGACTATTCGCGGCGCAACGAAGACGGCACGGTGGCCCGTACGCCCGACAGCCTTACCCACGTCTACAAGACCCTTCACGGCCGCGAAGTAAGAGACGGCGGAGGCCTTGCCCCCGATTCCGTACTCAGCTGGGGAGAGAGCTCGCGCCTGCTCTACGATCTGGTGACCAACAACCAGATATTTCAGTATGCCACCAAATACGCCGCCTCGCATCCCGCGATCGGCAGCCCCGAAGACTTCTCCATCTCCGATGAAATCTACGAAGACTTCTCCGCATCGATCGACACCACCAAGGTGAAAGCCACACGCGACGGCCTTGAACTTCTCGAAGCCCTGCGCAAGTCGGCCAAAAGCAGCGGCTACACTACCCCGCGGCTAACCGCCCTGATCGACTCCATGACCCCTCTGCTGCAGCCGGATCTCAAAAAGGATCTTAAGGCCAACCGCCAGCTCGTGGCCGATTATCTGGCCGAAGAAATAGTGTCGCGCTATTATCTGGCCCGCGGCCGCGCCGCCAACAGTCTGCGCACCGACGTAGGTCTGCGCACCGCTCGAGAGATTCTTGACAATCCCGCGCTCTACAGGCAGATCCTTTCTCCAAAACCAACCGACGGCGGCAAACCTTCCAAACCGAAAAAGAAGTAAGCTGCCGGTCTCTCCCGTATCTAATCTCTAATCTTAATGTCACTAAAATAAGAGTTCTCACTACATCGCCTCTTCGAGGCTTATTTTACTTATCTTGCTGATCCCCAGGATAAAGCCTGGGGTTAACCACGAATCCCGCCTCTCCGAGGCGAACCCCGACAGTTCTTAATTTAGTGACATTATCTCTAATCTCTCAACTCTCAACTCTCAACTCTCAACACTCAACACTCAACTCTCAACTCTCATCCATACCAATCCTCCCGACCCGATGACTCTTAAAGATGCGGCAGCTCTGTTTGCCACTCCCGAAAGATTGAAACCCATACGCGGGTTTATTGACTCAAAGGCTGCCGGGGCACCCCGCAGAATGCATCTGAGCGGCCTGCCCGGGTCGGCCCCGGCAATGCTCATATCCGGTGTTGTCCGTAAGAAAAACTCGCTGCCGCCGCTCATAGTAGCCGACGACGCCGAGTCCGCCGGATATATCTACAATGACCTATGTCAGATAGCCGGCTCTGCGGCCGTGGCAATTTTTCCAAGCGGATACAAACGGGATATCAAATACGGTCAGATAGACGCCGCCGCCCAGATCCTGCGTACCGAGACTCTGGATGCCTTCTGCTCAAGCAAAGATCTTCAATGGATTGTGACTTCTCCTGATGCCTTGGCAGAGAGAGTGCCAGCCCCGGACAATCTTAAGGCCGATACAATATCACTTTCAAAAGGGGAAACCGTCCAGATGAGTGATCTGGTAAACCGTCTGCTCGAACTCGGCTTCAAACGCACCGACTATGTGTACGAGCCGGGACAGTTTGCCCATCGCGGCTCCATCCTCGACATCTATTCCTACTCCCACGAACTTCCCTACCGTATCGACTTCTTCGACGATGAGATCGACTCCATCCGCATCTTCGACATAGAGACGCAGCTGAGCAGGGAGAATGTGGAGAGCGTGTCGATAATAGCTGCCTCGGGAGCGGAAGCCGCCTCCGAAGGAGTGTCGCTGCCGGAATTCATGGGCGGCAGTCCGGTGATAATCTGCCGAAACTCCCGCGACGTGATCCTGCGGATCAAGGAAAAGACTACCCATAAATTTTCGGATTCGGCCGTGATCGCCGGGGAGGGGGACCCGGAAGCCATGAAGAAAGTGGTGGATCCGGATGCTTTCGAAAAGGTATTCGCCTCATGCCGGATCATCGAATATTCCGCATCATCCTCCACGGGAAGCAAGGACAAAGAGCCCTGTGAACAATTCAACTGCACACTTCAGACCCTCTATCATAAAAACTTCGATCTGATCTCGGAATCATTTGCAAAATTCCGCGACGAGGGCTATACCATATACATCCTTTCCGACAGCCGGTATCAGACCGAACGGCTACGCTCCATATTCGAAGACCGCGGCGAGAAGTTCAACTTTGTGGCCGTGGACCGCACTCTTCACGAAGGATTCGTAGACACAGACATGAAGCATTGCTTCTTCACCGACCACCAGATATTCGACCGCTTCCATAAATACAGCCTCAAATCCGACCGGGCACGCAGCGGCAAGATTGCCTTGAGCCTAAAGGAACTGTCGCAGATAGAGGTGGGCGACTATATAGTGCACATGGACCACGGCATAGGGCGCTTCGGAGGCCTGGTGAAAACCACCACCAACGGCACGCCGCAGGAGATGATCAAACTTTTTTACCAGAACGATGACATAATACTGGTAAGCATCCATGCCCTCCACAAGCTCTCCAAATACCGCGGCAAAGAGGGAGTGCCTCCAAAAATAAGCAAGCTGGGCACGGGAGCCTGGACCCGTCTGAAAGAAAAGACAAAGACCAAGCTCAAAGATATAGCGCGCGACCTGATAAGGCTGTATGCCGCGCGCCGGGAGCAAAAGGGCTTCGCCTTCTCCCCGGACTCATATCTGCAGCAGGAACTCGAAGCCAGCTTCATCTATGAAGACACCCCGGATCAGCTCAAGGCCACCGGCGAAATCAAAGCCGACATGGAATCGGACCGCCCCATGGACCGCCTGATATGCGGCGACGTGGGATTCGGCAAGACCGAACTGGCCATCCGGGCAGCCTTCAAAGCCGCCGCCGACTCCAAGCAGACCGCCGTACTCGTGCCCACCACGGTGCTGGCCATGCAGCATTATCACACCTTCTGTAATCGACTCAAAGACCTGCCGGTGCGCGTGGAATTCCTCTCGCGTGCAAAAAAACCGAAGGAAACGAAGCAAATTCTGGCGGACCTTGAAGCCGGCAGAATCGACATAATCATCGGCACTCATAAGCTCATCGGCAAAAGCGTGAAATTTCATGACCTAGGGCTGCTGATAATCGACGAAGAGCAGAAATTCGGCGTATCCGTGAAGGAAAAACTCAAGCAGATGAAGGTGAATGTCGACACACTCACCATGAGCGCCACCCCGATACCCCGCACACTGCAGTTTTCACTGATGGGCGCCAGAGACCTGAGCTCGCTCACCACACCGCCGGCCAACCGACATCCGGTGCTGACCACAGTGAGCACCTTCTCCGCCGAGGTTATGGCCGAAGCGGTGAATTTTGAGATCAGTCGCAACGGGCAGGTGTTTTTCATCTCCAACCGCATCGAAAACCTGTATGCTCTGGAAAACCAGCTCAAGCAGGCTGTGCCCGGCATACGCGTGGCCGTGGCCCACGGGCAGATGCCACCCGAGCAATTGGAGAAGATAATACTCGACTTCACGGCCCATGACTACGACGTGCTCCTCTCCACCACCATTGTGGAAAACGGCATCGACATGCCCAACGTGAACACCATCATCGTAAACAACGCACAGAACTTCGGACTCGCCGAGCTCCATCAGCTTCGCGGGCGCGTAGGGCGCAGCAGTCGCAAAGCATTCTGCTATCTGTTTGTGCCTCAGGGGCTGCCACTTTCTCCCGTGGCGCGCCGACGTCTGCAGGCCATAGAAAGTTTCTCCGACCTTGGAAGCGGCATACATCTTGCCATGCAGGATCTCGACATCCGCGGAGCAGGCAATCTGCTCGGTGCCGAGCAGAGCGGATTCATAGTGGACCTTGGCTACGAAGCCTATCAAAAGATACTCAAGGAGTCAGTGTTGGAACTGAAGACAGAGGAATTTGCAGAGACGCTGGCCGAAGCCGACGTGGTGCAGGAGGAATTCACGGCCGACTGCGTGGTGGAATCAGACCTTGAGCTGCGCATTCCGCCATCGTACGTACCTCAGGAGAGCGAGCGCATCGGCCTGTATCAGCAGATCGACAATATGACGGACCGGAGGCAGACCGAAGAATTCCGCCGTCAGCTTCGCGACCGCTTCGGCGACATCCCCAAGGTGACCGAAGAGCTGATAAAGGTAGTGCCCATGCGCAAACTGGCGCGCCAGCTCGGCATCGAGCGTCTTACGCTTAAGCAGGGCCGCATGTATCTCTATTTCGTGTCGGCCGACAACAAGGCCTACTACATGTCGAAGGCATTCGGACGCGTGCTTGGGTATCTGCAGCGCAACTTCCGCATAGCTACTCTGCGCGAATCGGGAAGTATGCGCTCCATGGTCATCGAAGATGTCCACAGTGTGTCGCACGCTCTTTCGGTGCTTGAGGAAATGACCGGAACCGATCCTGCCTGAGCGCCAAATCTCTACGAACAATATGGGGAAACGGTGTGTTGTAGGTATATGGAAACTACAAAACACATCTATTTGGTAAGCTTTGGCAACAGCGATGAGTATCGTCTTGAAACTCAGGAGATACTCGTGCCCGGCAAAGGATATAAAGTGCTCGCCATCGACGAGATTGAAAACGAAATCAAGGAGTATCTCACCGGGAAATTCCCGGGTATTCCCCTTGCATATTACTTCACACCCAAAGTGACGGAAATCAGCGTTTCGCATGAGTCAGAATACAGAGGCTACAAGCCCCTTAACGACGAGGCCCTGCAGCAGATAAAGAAAAATCTCACCACGGAGGTGGAAAACATGGAGGCCAACGATCGTCTTGACCGCAACGCCCCCTACGCAGACGTGTGAGGAATAAGGAATCGGACAAAAATCACTCCGTGGATCTTGGATCCACGGAGTGATTTTTTTTGATTATGGTAATTGGGTTTATTTTTATGTTTATAAGCAACTGAACTCATAAACAGATAAACCGTCATTATAAGGCTTTGCCCTATAATGATTTATTGTTCTTCAGTTTCGGGGGCCTGATCGATAAGATCGAGGAACTGGTCGAGCTTGGGGGTGATGATGATCTCGGTGCGGCGGTTGCGGGCCTTTCCGACTTCGGTGTCGTTGTCGGAGATGGGATTGTACTCGCCGCGGCCGGCGGCGCTCAGGCGAGAGGGATTGATTCCGAACTTGTTTTGCAGGCACTGCACCACAGAAGAGGCGCGAAGAGCGGAGAGGTCCCAGTTGTTGCGGATGTTGGTGCGTGAGATGGGCACATTGTCGGTGTTGCCTTCCACGAGCACGTCGTAGTCATTGTAGTCCTTTATGATTTTGGCGATCTTGCTCAGAGTCTCCATAGCGCGGTCGGAGATCTCATAGCTGCCGGACTTGAAGAGCATATTGTCGGCCAGAGAGATGTAGACCACGCCCTTAAGCACCTTTACGTCCACGTCCTTAAGCTCTTCGTTGCTCAGCGAGCGGGTGAGCTTGTTGGTGAGAGCGATGTTGAGGGAGTCGGATTTGGACTTGGCATCCACCAATTGTTTGATATACTTGTTGGAAGCGTTGATTTCATCTACCAGTTTGGCGATGTTGACGCTGCCCTGCATATTCTGGCTCATACTCTGGTCGAGGGTGCCTTTGAGGGAAGCGAGCCCCTTGCGGAGCTCTTCATTCTGCTTGAGTGCTGCATCGAGTTGCGACTGCAGATTGCGACCATTGGCGTTGCATTCGATCAGGCTTTCGCGGCTTGTGGCATATTCTGCCTGAAGGGCTGCATACTTCTTATTGCTCACACAGCTGGAGAGCATCAGGCAGCAGCCTGCCGTTGCGACTAAAAACTTGCTGATTTTCATAATTGTATAGTTTAAAAATTAGAGAATCGAAAATTGATAAAAGAGAGCCCGGCCAATAAGCCGGATATTTGCTTTCCAACTGCAAATTTAGCGAAAAATTATGATTTCTACACCGATAGGCTTGTTTTTTATCTAAGTAGTTAGTAAAGGGGCTGATGGGCCAGATGGGCCAGATGGGGCCGATGGGGCTGATGGGCCAGATGGGGCTGATGGGGCTGATGGGGCCGATGGGGCCGATGGGGCTGATGGGGCCGATGGGGCCGATGGGGCTGATGGGCCAGATGGGGCTGATGGGGCTGATGGGGCTGATGGGGCCGATGGGACCGATGGGGCCGATGGGGCCGATGGGGGCCGATGGGGCTGATGGGGCTGATGGGGCTATTGCAGAAGGGCGGCGGTGGCTTTTTGGGCGTCGGTCACGCCGGCCCCGGCGGCTTTTTCAAGCCAGAAGGCGGCGGTGTTTTCGTCGGCGGAAAGATCCATGCCGATAATGGTGAGCGCGTCGGGAAAAATCTCCAGGAGTTCGCCTATCACGAATTGTGCCGGGGCATTTCCGAGCCGGGCGGCGGTGAAGTATTCCTCAATGGCTTTATCATGGTTGTAAGCGGTGCCCCGGGCACGGGTCATGGCGTCGCCCAGAAGAGCGTGGGCGCGGGCATCGCCTGCCTTTGCGGCCTGACGGAAAAGGTGCACGCCGATAAAGGGCGCTCTTCCGTTGTAATATTTAAGACCAAGGTTCACGGCCTGCGCGGGCTCAAGAATTTCCCACTCTTTTCTTTTGATGTCGAGAAGTTTGAACTGCACGTCGCTCAGACCGGAATTGATGGCCTCGTTGTAGAGCGATTCGGCGCGCAGTGAGTCGGCAGGCACCCCCCGGCCTGTGATGTAAAGATCGGCGAGCATGGATTGTGCCTGAGGCATTCCGGCCTCGGCTGCGCGTGAAAGCCAGAAGGCGGCTTTTTTGTCGTCGTGGTAAACGCCGGAGCCATCCAGCAGGATCCACCCGAGATTGCTGGCGGCCGTGATATCGCCATCCAAAGCGGCTTTCTCCATCCAATCAAGACCTTGCCGGCGATCGGGATTCATGCCGATGCCGTTGTAGAGGCGGAATCCATACATATTGCAGGCTGCGGGCAACCCTTTGCGGGCAGCTTCAAGGTAAAGAGAGTTGGCCTTGAGAGTGTCGGCGGGGATGGAGTCATAACCGGCATCGTAAAGCCTCGCGAGCCGATAGATGGCCGTGGGATCGCCGGTCTCGGCCTGCGAGAAAAGTTGACTCAGAGCATCGTCGGCACCGGCCGCGTAAATTAACGCGGCTGCAGCGGGCAAGAATACCGATAGAAAGAAACGTCTGAGAGGCAACATAATCAATTAGGAATGAAGAATTAGAAATTGAGTTCCGATGGATTCCGATGAATTTCTATGAGTTTCGATGGATTCCGATGAATTTCTAAGAGTTCCGATGGATTCCGATGAATTTCTAAGAGTTCCGATGGGTTCCGATGAATTCCTATGAGTTCCGATGGATCCCGATGAATTCCTATGAGTTCCGATGAATGGATTTTTTCTTTTGTATACTTTTTTCATTCGACTTTTGCGGGCAAAAGTCGTGGTTTAAGGTTTTGGGCTTATTAGAGAGGGGGTTAAATACGGGGCGTAAGAGTGACGAGCGGCACGAGCATCTCCTGGAGGGAGATACCGCCGTGCTGGAAGGTGCCGTCGTAATACTGCACGTAGTAATTATAATTGTTGGGATAAGAGAAGAAATCCTCATTGCAGGCATAAATAAAAGCGCTGGAGAGGTTGGGGGCGGGCAGTCCGAATTTCTTGGGATTAAGCATTTCGTAGACCTGCTTGTGGTTGTACTTGAGGTTTTTGCCCACTTTATAGCGCAGGTTGGTGTTGGTGTTGCGGTCGCCCACCACCTTGATGGGATTATCCACTCGAATGGTGCCGTGGTCGGTGGTGACGATCACCGTGTAGCCTTCTTCGGCGAGACGCCTGAAGATTTCGATGGCCGAAGAGTGGCGAAACCAGGATTCGGTGAGCGAACGGTAGGCCGCGTCGGAGTTGGCCAGTTCGCGGATCATCTTCGACTCGGTACGTGCGTGGGAAAGCATATCGATGAAATTCATCACGATCACGTGGAGGGGTTCGTTGCACATGCCTGAGAATTTGGAGAGGAATTTTTCGCCGCCTTGCGAATCGTTGATCTTGGAGTAGGTAAACTTGGTCTTACGGCGGAAGCGCTCAAACTGTGTGGCGATAAGTTGCTGTTCGTGACGGTTCAGTCCCTCGTCTTCATCCTCGTCAACCCAAAGGTCGGGAAACATGGTTGCGATCTGCAGGGGCATCAGCCCGGCGAAAATGGCATTTCGCGCATATTGTGTGGATGTAGGCAGGATTGTGGTATAGAGCTGTTCATCCGCATTGAAGAATTCGGATACAAGAGGATGCACGATCTTCCATTGGTCGAGGCGGAAATTGTCGATAAGGATGAAGCAGACTTTCTTATCCTCGTCGAGCAGCGGGAAGACAGTGCGCCGAAACACTTCGTTGCTCATCATGGGATGATCATCGGAGGTGACCCAGTTTTCGTAGTTGCGTTTAATGAACTTGCAGAAATTGGAATTAGCATCCCGTTTCTGCATAAGGAGCATCTGGTCCATGGTGGAGTCGGTGCCGGAGAGTTTCAGTTCCCAGTATACGAGCTGACGGTAAACCTCCATCCAGTCCTCGATGTCGGAAGCGCCGTCGATTAGGGAAGAGATAGCCCGGAATTCCTGTTGGTAATCGGAAGTGGTCTGTCGGGCCACGAGTTCCGAACTGTGAAGATTCTTCTTGATGGAAAGAAGGATCTGGTTTGGATTCACAGGTTTTATGAGATAATCGGCGATCTGGTTGCCGATGGCCTGGTTCATAATGTTTTCCTCCTCGCTCTTGGTGATCATGATCACGGGCACTTCGGGATGGCTCTGATTGATGCGGGTGAGGGTTTCGAGTCCGGAGATGCCGGGCATGTTTTCATCGAGCAGAATCAGAGAGAAGGGTTCGCGGTCGAGCGCGTCGAGGGCGTCGCGTCCGTTGGAAACGGTAGTGACGTCGTAGCCTTTGGCTTTAAGGAAGAGTATATGCGGCTTGAGGAGATCGATCTCATCGTCCGCCCAAAGAATCTTATCCAATTTGAGTCAGTATATTGAAGTGATTTCTATATATTGCAAAGGGAGAGTATACTGTTTTAACGCAGAGGCGGAAAGTTTGTTCAAAAAGGGCACACGGTCAATCCTCCTCGCCGGCCTCGATGGCTTCAATCTCCTCCTCGAGGGAAGGTTCAGTCTGCTCCCCGGCGGACTGGTCGGACTGGTTGGACTGGTTGGACTCGTCGGCTTCCACGGGCAGCGGGGGCTCTTCGGCCTTCTGCTCTTCGAAGCGGAAGTACTCCTCGAATGATCGGCCTTCGCGCAGAAGGAGTTCGAAGTTGGCCTTGCTGATCATGATGGGCCTTACGCCATCGGGGAGTTTGAAGTCGCTGCGGGCCATTACGTTGCGGTAATGCTCGAGTTGGGCCATATTGTCGAATCCGCGGATGATGAGAAGACCTACGTTGCCGAAGCTCATGGGTTCGATATCGAAATCCTTCACAACGAAAGAAGAGAAATTGAACCGGGCCACTTCGTAAAGCAATTGGTTGGAGCTAATGGAGTCGCGCGGGAAAGCGAGTACGAGAAGCTGCGGCTTGGAGGGATCGCGTTCGAAGTTGGCGGGCTGACCGTCGGAAGATGATGCGGCCTCATCGGCGGTGAGACGCGTATCCCAGAGCAGACCGCGGGAGTTTGACTCGCCCTGGTGGGGCTGCCGGCCTTCCCTAAGGCCTTTCACTATGGCTCCGGCCATAGGCGTCATGTCCGTCTCGGGCCATTTCTGGAGAAGTTCCTCAAGACGTTGGCGGAACTTCCCGTTGTCGCCCTCGGTGAGATACGAAAGAGCATCGATAAATACGAACTTGGGAAGAATCTTCGAGAGAGGATAATCCTTCTCCATCTCGGCAGTGAGTTTATGCACCTTGGCGTTTTTATTGTCGAGATAAGCGGCATATGCCTGCTCATACATCTCTTCCTGAATCTGGTTCATACGCCTCAGATTGTCGAAATAGTTGGGATCGAGCATGGCCTGGCCATAGGGGGAGTCTGGGAAATTGTCGATGATCATACGGCGCCATTTCTCGGCAGCCGACTTGTCGTCTTGCCTAACGGCCATGAGGTAGAGATTATAATAGACGTCGAGACGATAGATATTGTCGGGATAACGGCTCTCCAGCTCCAGAAACTCATGGCGCGCGGCGGGGAAGTCTTCAAGTTTGTCCTTAAGGATCACGCCCATATTGTACAGACCCTCCTGAATCACGTCGTTGGAGGTTTTGATCTCCTCCTCGGTGGTGGGAATCTGCTTGAGATAATACTCCACAAAGTGCGGGTCGGACTCTTTCTTCGCGAGATCGGCGTCGGCGGCGGGGATGGAGTCGGAAGGAGCTGACATGTCGGCCTCGTCGTCGCCCTCGTCGTCGGCGTTGTCTTCAAAGGCGAAGGTGGTCTTGTTGCGGCGGCGCCAGTCGTCTTCAAGTTTACGGCTGCCCCAGCGGCGCTGAAACTCAGTCTTGCCCTGGTTTTTGGTCATGGTATTGTAGAAATACCAGGACTTGTCGCCGTTCATCTGGAATCCGGGGGCAGCCCCTTGCTGATCCATCGGCGAATTGCCCTGCTCCCTGTTGGCAAGCGCCTCCTGGCGTTTGGCTTCGGCGGCCTCGCGCTTTTCTTTTTCCTTGAGTTCCTCCACGATTTTTTCACACACCTTGAGGCGCTCCTCTGGCGACATTTTGGAGAGGGTGAGCAGCGAATCCTGCAGCTGGACATTTCCGGCGTAGACGGCGAGTTCGTCGAGGACGTCGCTGCGTCGCTTAAGCATTTCATATCCGGGATAAGACTCGTTGAGCTGGGGGATAGCCTCCGAATAACAGGGCTGAGCCTTGACGTAGTCACCTTCGGCGAAATAGATATTGCCAAGAGCGAGCTGGGCAAGGGCTTTGTCGATGCCCCCGCGGGTAGATTTCTCCACGGCAAGACCATAGTTTTTCTTGGCCTCGGCGGTGTCTTTACGGCTGAGGTAGAGGTTGCCGATGGCATAGTAGATCTGGTCGAGGTATTCTTTGTTGCGTTCGTAGCGGGTCATGCCCTTAAGGGAATTGACCTCGCTCTTGATGTTTTTGCCGGCGAAGACTTCGCTCTGCTTGATTCGGGCGTTGAACTTGGTGCGGTAGGCGGTGGAGGGACCGCTGCCTGCCTTTTTGAAAGCCTGATAAGCGTTATCTTTCTGACCAAGCTGCTCATATACTTGACCGAGAAGGAAATAGAGGCGGTTTTTCTGACTGCCGGAAGCGCTTTTTGCGGCGGCGGAGAGATATTTCACGGACTCCTTATATTGCCCGGTGCGCACGAGGAAGGCGCCCTCTACAAGGTTGTAAAGATTTGTGAGGGACTTGTCGGTGAGCTGTTTGGGCTTGATAAGGCGCAGTATGTTTTCGGCTTCGTAATCCCATCCCATGGCGCAATAGCAGCGGGCCTGCCATAGCAGAGCCTCGGTCACTATATTGGGCAACCACTTGAAATGCTTGGAGATATACATGAATGTGGAAGCCCCGCCGAGGAAATCGCCGTTGAAATACTGGGCTTTTCCCATAGTGATCCAGGCATTGTGAAGAAAAGGATTGAACTCTTCGCGCTCGCGAAACTCCTTTTCCTTTTTTGAGCCGGACTTTTTGGGCGGCTTTTTCTTTATGGAGTGAAGCTGGATAGCCTTCTGCATCTTTTCGATGGTTCGTTTGAAGTCGCCTGAAGGCTGGGGATATTTGGAGTCGGCTCTGGCATCGGCGGGATGGGTGAGGACCATGCGGGTGTAGTCATCCTCATAAGCCTTCTCCATGGCTTTAATCTGCTCATTGTAATGCTCTTTACCGTTGTAGTAAACGTTGTAGCGCGTGTTGAAGGCCTGCCATTGTCTGGACATGGCAGTATTTTTTTTGGTGGAGCAGGCGCAAAGACTTGCCACGACCAAAAAAAGAGTAAGGAAGCGCAGGATGGCTGAAAACTTCTTCCGCATATACTAATAACGGAGTGGTATGGCAAATATTATAGGTGCATAGGGGAGCAATGTAGCTTCGGAGGAAGGGATAGGGGTAAATAATAGAACATAAACTTGAGTCAATATTTGCAAACATTATGAATAATTGCTATTTTTGCGAATTAATACAATTTACCTATGAATTTGTTTGACAGAATAAGCGAGGATATAAAGAAGGCCATGCTTGCGCGCGAGAAGGTGCGTCTGGAGGCCCTGCGCGGTATCAAGAAGGAGTTTCTAGAGGCCAAGACGGCGAAAGGAGCCAACGGAGAACTCAGCGACGACACCGCCGTGAAGATACTTGTAAAGATGGTGAAGCAGCGCAAGGAAAGTGCCGGGATTTATCAGGACAACAATCGTCCGGAACTTGCCGACAACGAACTTGCCGAGGCTGCCGTGATAGAGGAATATCTTCCCAAACAAATGTCGGAGTCGGAACTCGAGGCTGAGCTCAAAGCAATAATAGCGGAGACCGGAGCCGAAGGGCCGCAATCCATGGGCAAGGTGATGGGAGTGGCTACAAAGCGACTTGCCGGACGCGCCGAAGGACGTGCCATATCCGCCAAGGTGAAGGAGTTGCTGGCCAAATGAAAGTTTAGAGTCGAGAGTTGAGAGTCAGGAGCACAGAGCCGAGAGATCAGAGCCGAGAGCCTTGAGATGAGAGATCAGGGATCAGGGATTTTTTTGGATTCTGATTTGAAACGGGAACTTTGGTTGAGCTCTTGACCCGATAATGAAGCGATTTAAACTTTTTGCGAAACCTAAAGAAGTGTTTAAAAATGTTTTCTTCAAACGCAATATTCATTAATATTTGGGCATCTTTTC
>JAMPGE010000040.1 GCA_023664085.1 Muribaculum sp.
CATTTATTTTAATGAGTGTCAATAAAATAAATATTATTCAGCAAACCCTACGTAGACCACATCGATAACATGAATCACATAGGCTCATATTGACACATGGATAATATGAGTCTATGTGATTCATGTAATCAAAATAATTGACAAAAACCTTCTACAGTTTTTAATCATAGTATAAACTCCTACGTAGAAGATTATCATATTCCATAGTCGGATAAATGCAATTTTTTATCACTATAAAATAATCCCTCTTTTTGTTTTTTTAATATTTTTAACTAACTTTGCCGTAAATTTGTGGAAGACTCGATACGCTAACCTTACAAGAAATAATAGAAACTAATTTATAAGCAAAGGATTATATGAACCTTCTGTTGGAAATCGGCAATGGTGTACTTGCTGTTACCGGAGCTTTGACTGGTATTTTACTCGTCTTTGCTGCCTTGTTGATAGCAAAATTAATCTCACCCCGCTCATTCTCTACAAAAAAATCCGAACCTTACGAATGCGGTATCCCTACCCGAGGTGAATCCATGATTCAATTCAAAGCCGGATACTACATTTTCGCAATTCTGTTTCTGATTTTTGATGTTGAGACAGTGTTTCTCTGGCCCTGGGCCACTATCGCCAAAAGTCTTGGCCCCAATGCACTTCTCTGTGTCGGAATCTTTATGTTGATTTTGGTTCTGGGTCTCGCCTACGCCTGGAAGAAAGGAGCTCTTAAATGGAAGTGAATATAAAGTCAATGTCCAAAGAGGACTTCAAGGATAACGAATATATCGACAAGCTGGTGGAGGAGCTCAATGCCTCCGGAGCTAACGTCGTAGTCGGTAGCTTGGATAAGTTGATCAACTGGGGTATCAGCAACTCTCTGTGGCCCCTATGCTTCGGCACAAGTTGCTGCGCCATCGAGTTTATGTGTCTTGGCGCCGCCCGTTACGATATGGCACGCTTTGGATTTGAAGTGGCCCGTAACTCTCCGCGTCAGGCAGATTACATTATGGTGCAAGGCACAATCGTGCACCGAATGGCCCCTGCCATGCGTCGTCTTTACGAACAGCTTGCCGAACCTAAATACGTCATTGCTTCCGGCGGTTGCGCCGTGAGCGGTGGCCCGTTTAAAAATTCCTACTGTGTGGTGCCTGGTGTGGACCAAATCCTTCCTGTGGATGTTTATATTCCGGGATGCCCTCCCCGTCCGGAAGCATTCTTCTACGGTCTGATGCAATTGCAACGCAAAATTAAAGTGCAAAAGTTTTTCGGCGGTGTTAACCGCAAGGAAAAGATCGAAGAATTCTTCGCAGAGCATCCTGAGGAGCGTGGCCAAATCGGCTGATGCACCATATGCAACTCCGGCCCTAAGAAGCGTCGGAGCATTGCTTTTTTATTAAACAAGTAAGAAAATGCCGAATTTAAATTTTAATTGTTGCTAAATATTTTTAATTGTAAATACAAGATTCAGAATAATTGCATATTAAGATTTAAATTCACAATTTACTTAAAAAGCATTACTTATCTCAACGATGAGCCATATAAAAGAAAGAATCAGCGAAATCTATCCCTCTGCCACCTTTGAAGAGGGCGAGAACCTCCTTGTAAACGTTCCCGACAAGGATTGGCATGATTTTGCCTCAAAACTTAAAAATGATCCCCAACTGGACTTCGATGTGCTGACAGCAGTGGTCGGAATGGACTGGAAGGATTCGCTCGGTGTGATATATTACCTCACGAGCACAAGCCATAACTGGGATGTATTATCCGTGAAAGTAGTATGTCCGGATATGAAGGATCCTATGATTCATACCGTATCCGACCTCTGGAAAGTAGCCAATTTCCAAGAACGCGAAGTCTATGATTTCTTTGGAATCAAATTTATAAATCATCCCGACATGCGTCGCTTCTTCCTTCGCAATGACTGGGTGGGTCATCCCCTGCGCAAAGACTATGACGCAGATCCGAAAAAGAATCCGATTCGTCTGGAAGATGAGAAGAATGAAGATAACTCACAGGCCTTCATCGAAGACGATAAAGGTAAAGTAAAAAGGGTGGAAAAGAAAGTGTTTGAGGAAAACGACTATGTGGTAAATATTGGTCCTCAGCACCCTTCCACTCATGGCGTGATGCGCTTCAGAGCAGCAGTGGATGGTGAGACGGTAAAAAAAGTTGAAGTAGTATCCGGCTATATTCACCGTGGTATTGAGAAGCTCACCGAAAGCCTTACTTATCCGCAGATTCTTCATTTTACTGACCGAATGGACTATATGTCGGCTCATATGAACCGTCATTGTCTGTGTATGTGTATTGAGAAAGCCCTCGGTATTGAAGTGCCCAGAAGAGCTGTCGTTATTCGCACGATGATGGACGAGTTGATGCGTATTTCAAGCCATCTTCTTTCTTTCGGCTGTACGGCTATGGACCTCGGTGCTACTACAGCTTTCTTCTATGGCTTCCGTGAACGTGAAATGGTGCTCGACATTTTCGAGAAGACTTGCGGTGCCCGTATGTCGATGAACTATAATGTGATCGGTGGCGTTATCGCTGATCTTCATCCAGACTTCCAGAAGGATGTGAAAGCTTTGATTGATATTATGCCCGATCGTCTTAAAGAATATCACAAGGTGTTCTCCGGCAACATCATTGCCAAGAACCGTTTGAAAGACGTAGGCTATCTTTCAAAAGAAGATGCCATCAATTATTGCATCACCGGCCCCAGCGGTCGAGGATCAAACTGGAGCAACGATTGCCGCAAGAAGCATCCATACGCTGCTTATCCCGATGTGAAGTTTGAGGAGGTGCTCGAATCCGGTTGCGACTCATATGCACGTTACATGGTCCGCATGCGCGAAATTGAAGAAAGCTGCAAGATCCTTGCTCAGCTTGTAGACAATATTCCTGAAGGAGACATTCGCGCCCAAGTGCCTAAAATCATTAAGTTGCCGGCAGGAAGGTGGTACCAGCAGGTAGAAGCTTCCAGAGGGACGTTTGGCGTATACATCGAATCCATCGGTGAAAAGACTCCTTATCGTGTGCATTTCCAGAGCCCCTGTTTCAATCTCGTCGGTGTGATGGATCTGTGCTGCGAAGGCTATATGATCGCTGACCTTATCACAATCGGCGCCGCTCTTGATTTCGTGATTCCCGATATTGACCGTTGATTGCGATATTCTTGCAAATCAATTCAATATCCACCACGATACATTGAATCTTCCCAATGTCAACATTTGATCTATAGATTCATCCCGGTCTCAATCACTGATAATCAGTTATTGACAGTTGATATTGAAATTTTAAATATATTACGTTGATTTAATTTTAAATTATCCATTGATATCTATATCATAAATACAATAATCTGTTTTAAACGAAGAAAATTTTGAGATACAACTTTTCTTAAGCAAATGATCGGAAATTTTTACATCAATTAAATTTTCTGTAGTGCGGACTTTACAATCGCAAATCTCTTAAGAAACGGTTGACATCAATACGATTAAGAATAGAGAATGATTTATGACAATTCGATTGAAGATAATCATAGATTTTGTCAACGATACTATAAAGAACAACTAACAACTAAACCGAACAAAGATTAATATCTTTTCTCAGTCATGTTTAATTTCGGAAATTGGACAAGTGCCATCAATGACTTCCTGATGGGTCTTCTCCCCAACGCGGAGTGGCTCGTAGTCCTTATTGAGTGCATATGCATCGGAGTACTCATACTCCTTACGTACACAGTACTCGCATTATTTTATATTCTCTACGAACGTAAACTCTGCGCATGGTTCCAGTGTCGTCTCGGACCAATGCGTGTCGGTAAATGGGGTTTGCTCCAGGTATTCGCCGACATGTTCAAGATCCTCCTCAAGGAGCTTATCTGCCTTAAAGGCACCGACCGCTTCCTTTTCAAGTTGGCTCCATACATCGTGATCACTTCTTCAGTATCGATGCTGGCTTGTCTGCCCTGGGGCAACGGATTGCAGATTATCGATTTCAATATCGGTATTTTCTTCATCCTTGCAGTGTCTTCCGTCGGCGTGCTCGGTATTCTGCTTGCAGGATGGTCTTCCAACAATAAGTATACTTTGATCGGTGCTATGCGAAGCGGTGCCCAGATGATTAGCTACGAATTGTCGTTGGGTCTTGCTTTAATGTCGGTTGTAGTGCTTTCCGGCACAATGAACATAACTGAATTGGTGGCCCAGCAGGAGTCTGCATGGTTCCTTTTCCGCGGTCATATACCAGCAATCATCGCATTCATTATTTATGTGATAGCGGCTACTGCAGAAACTAATCGCGGTCCTTTCGACCTTCCTGAAGCCGAACACGAACTTACCGCAGGTTATCATACCGAATACTCCGGTATCCATTTCGGATTCTTCTATCTCGCAGAGTATCTCAACCTGTTTATTGTGTCGGGTATTGCCTCTTTGATGTTCCTTGGCGGATGGATGCCGCTTCATATTCCGGGATGGGACGGATTCAATGACGTGATGAACTATATTCCCGGTCCTGTATGGTTCCTTGCCAAGGCATTCTTTATCTCTTTTGTAATAATCTGGTTTAAGTGGACTTTCCCCCGTGTACGTATTGACCAGATGCTTGCATTTGAATGGAAATACTTAATGCCATTCTCATTGGCAAATCTTATCCTGATGGCCGTGTTTGTGGCTTACGGTTGGCATTTCTGATTCAGAAAACTCTGAACCGAAATTAATGAATTTGAATTAACGAAATCTACACTCAATATTAAAACAGAACATGAGCGCTCAATACGGAACAGTGACTCAAATTATCGGCCCGGTTATCGACGTGTCGTTTGAAGGTGGAAAAGAGAATATCCCACCAATTTATACCGCCCTCAAGGTGGAGCGTGAAAATGGTGAGGAACTCATCCTCGAAGTTGAGCAGCATATCGGTGAAGACACCGTTCGCTGCGTGGCAATGGAAAGTACCGACGGCGTACGCCGCGGTGTTAAAGTAGAGAATCTGGGACATGGTATCTCCGTACCTACAGGTGATCAGGTGAAAGGACGTCTTTTGAACGTTCTTGGTCAGGCTATCGACCAGCTCCCTCCTCTCGACGCTTCCAAAGAACGCCCCATCCATCAGCCGGCTCCTGCTTTTGATGATCTTGCTATATCTGAGGAAATACTTTATACCGGTATCAAAGTGATCGACCTTCTTGAACCTTATTCCAAAGGTGGTAAAATTGGTCTTTTCGGTGGCGCCGGTGTAGGCAAGACAGTGCTTATTCAGGAACTCATCAACAATATTGCCAAAGGCCACAATGGTTTTTCTGTCTTCACCGGTGTGGGAGAACGCACACGTGAAGGTAACGACTTGCTCCGTGAAATGATCGAGAGCGGTGTTATCAAATATGGTAAAAAGTTTGAGGAAGGCATGGAAAAGGGTCAGTGGAACCTTAAGGATGTTGACCTTAAAGAACTCAATAACTCACAGTGTACACTGGTGTTCGGCCAGATGAACGAACCTCCTGGCGCACGTCTCCGTGTAGCGCTTTCCGGTCTTACAGTGGCTGAACAATTCCGCGACGGCGGCGGTGGCGGTAAGGACGTGTTGCTCTTTATCGACAACATCTTCCGTTTCACTCAGGCTGGTTCCGAGGTGTCCGCCCTTCTCGGCCGTATGCCTTCCGCCGTAGGTTATCAGCCTACTCTCGCATCGGAGATGGGTGCCCTACAGGAACGTATCACATCTACCAAACAGGGATCCATCACGTCTGTACAGGCAATTTATGTACCTGCCGATGACTTGACCGACCCTGCGCCCGCCACTACCTTCAGCTTCCTGGATGCCACTACGGTGCTCAACCGTAAGATTTCGGAGCTCGGTATCTATCCGGCAGTTGACCCTCTTGACTCAACTTCCCGTATCCTTGATCCCAATATTATTGGCGAGGAGCATTACAACGTGGCTCAGGAGGTGAAGCAACTTCTTCAGAAGTATCAGGACCTTCAGGATATCATCGCAATCCTCGGTATCGATGAGCTCAGTGACGATGACAAGTTGGTGGTTGCCCGTGCCCGCCGTGCACAGCGTTATCTGTCACAGCCCTTCCATGTAGCCGAACAGTTTACCGGTGTACCGGGTGTGATGGTACCTCTGGCAGAAACCATACGAGGCTTCAAGCTCATCCTCAGTGGAGATATGGACCAGTATCCCGAACAGGCATTCCTCAATGTCGGTACTATCGACGAGGCTGTAGCCAAGGGTAAGAAGATGCTTGAAGAAGTTAAGTAAAAATCGTTTTTCCCTAAGAGTAGTAATTCCTTAAAATATCGAATTCAATAAAAATCGAAATCTAAGAAATATCGAAATCTAAGAAATATCGAAATCTAAGGAAGACCGAATTTTGAGAAAGATCAAATTTTAAGAAAGATCGAAATTCGAAAATATCGAATTTTGAAAAAGATCGAAATCTGAAAATAGACCGTATTTTGAAATAGATTGGATTTTGAAGAGGATCGAATTTGGTAAATGATCGAATTCTGACTTTTAATAAGGGAATATCGTAAATAATAGTTTCAGAAATGACACTCGAGATTATATCCGCCCATTCAGTGCTGTTTAAGGGAGACGCCGATTCCGTGACCCTTCCCGGCAAATTAGGTCGGTTCACAGTTTTGAAAAACCACGCCCCGATCATATCCGCGCTTGATAAGGGTGCCATCACGTATCGCACACCTTCAGGAGACGAGAAGTCGTTGGACGTCAACGGTGGACTGGTGGATGTTGCCGATAATGTCGTCGCTGTCTGCATCTATTAAAATTCGTAAAATGTTTAAGAAGACCAATATATTTCTATCGACACTGATTGTCTGCATTGGCAGTCTTCTGCTTGCCGCTCCCGTTTCTGCACAAGACCAGAACCGAGAAGAGGTTAAAGTGACTGAAGCCAATGGACAAAGCATTAGTGTCCCTTCGCAAACCAAGCTTCAGGCAGTGGAAGAAACTGCACTGACGGAGGCTGAGAAGAAGAATGAGGCACACGAACAGAATGCCGATGACGACGCTTTAGACGTAAAGGAAATCATATTCCATCACCTCGGTGATGGATACGGTTGGGAAGTTCCCTTCTGTCATGCCTACAGAATACCTCTTCCTGTGATTGTTCGCGCCGAAGATGGCAAATGGTTTTGTTTTTCTTCCGCCAAGCTTACCGAAGTAGAAATTATTAAAGATAAAGAGACCGGTAAGGAGAAGGAAGAACTAGTGCCAGTAATCTACAAGGTAGAACGTGACGGTAAGGAATATCTTTTTGTAATTGCACATGTAAGCAAACACCAAAACAAGGTGGTACAGCTATTCCCACTCACAGAAGCGGAACAAGCTGAAGCTGCAGCTTTGGCACTAAAAACGGCCGACGGCAAAGGAGATCCCAATAAGACGGCCATTGACGGTTACTGCAATGTAGAAGGTCATTGGTATCGTGAATACAAGACATGGGATTTATCCATTACAAAAAATGTACTTGCACTCTTCATCTCTGCAATCCTTGTCACTCTGATGGTGATGGCTGTGGTTCGTTTCTATGCTCGCAAAGGGCTAAAAGCTCCCCGCAAAGGCATGGGATTTATGGAACTGCTTATAGATTTTGTCTACACCGGTGTGATCAAGAGCACTCTCGGAGCCGATGCCAGACGTTTTGCCCCATATCTGCTTACGTGCTTCTTCTTCATCCTTGTGATGAATCTTCTTGGATTGATAGTGATATTCCCCGGTGGTGCCAACCTTACAGGCAACATTGCCATCACCTTGGTTTTGGCTGTACTTACGTTTATTATGACCAACATACACGGATCCAAGCACTATTGGAAAGAGATATTTTGGCCTGATGTGCCTATTTGGCTGAAATGTCCGCTGCCCATTATGCAGGTAATTGAGATTTTCGGTATGTTTACCAAGCCAGCGGCTCTCTGCGTCCGTCTGTTTGCCAACATGATGGGTGGCCATATGATAGTCATCACATTGACTCTTCTCATCTTTATCTTTGCTGCCTTCGGCACGGCAGCGGCCAGCGGCGCCACCGTTGTATCAATACTTTTCTCACTGTTCATGCTTGCGCTCGACGTATTGGTGAGCTTCATTCAGGCATATGTCTTCACCACACTGTCTACAATGTTTATCTCTGCGGCAGTAGATAAGGGACATCATGAACATGACCACGAACCCATAGAAGCAGAAAACGTGGTCAACGATCCTTTCGCGGCTATGATGGAGACAGAAACTCCAGTGGCCACAACAACAAGCAAATAATAAATTAACAATAACAAACTTAAAAACCTTACTATTATGTTTTCAATGATTCTTGCAGCTATCGAATCGATTCAGCCTATTGCAGCTCTCGGTGCCGCTCTTGGTGCCGGACTCGCAGCCATCGCAGCCGGTATCGGCATTGGTAAAATCGGCCAGAGCGCCATGGAATCCATCGCACGTCAGCCTGAAGCTGCCGGTGATATCCGTTCCAACATGATTGTGATCGCCGCCCTTATCGAGGGTGTTGCCCTGTTTGCTGTGATCGTATCTGCACTGGCTATCTTCATCAAATAAGATATCCCCTGAGGGTCCGCTGCCTCAAAGCGGCGGACCCCACACAAACAGACAACTCGACACAAACATCTAAATTCAAATAAATGGAATTATTCACGCCCGACTTTGGCTTAGTATTCTGGATGTTCATAGCGTTCATCCTGCTCTTCCTGGTCCTTGCCAAATTTGGATGGCCCGTAATCCTAAAGAATATGGAGGAACGAGCCGATACCATCGACAAGGGAGTGGAATATGCCAAAGAAGCAAAACAGCAGCTTGATTCCGCACGCGACGAAGCCAAAAAATATATTGATAAGGCCCGTCAGGAACAAGCTGACATGTTGCGAGAGGCTGCCAGAATGAAATCTGAGATTATCGAAGAAGCCCGCAAAGAAGCTTCCGAAGAGGCTCAGAAAGTGATGGATGCCGCCAAAGTATCCATTGAGCAGCAGCGCAAGGAAGCTGAACTGCAGTTCCGTAATGAAGTGAGCAAATTCTCTATCGATATAGCTGAGAAAATGGTGCGTCAGACTATGAAGGATGACAAGCAGCAGACTCAACTTGTCGATAAGTTGTTGGACGAAATAGAGAAGAATTGAACCCCATGGATAATGGTCTGATACCCCACCGCTATGCAAAGGCACTTTACAAATTTGCGCTTGAGCATGGCAACACTGCGCAGGTCTATGAAGAAATGAAGACCGTCATCGCTTCTTTCCGTTCCAATCCGGGACTTCAAAAGGTGCTCGCCAATCCATTTGTGAGCCGCGACGATAAAGCCATGCTTCTCAAGTCGGCTGCAGGCGACAAGGTGGAAAATGACTACCTGGGATTCGTGAAACTTATCCTTGATATGAATCGTGAGGAGTATGCACAGCGTATGGCGTATGCTTATCGCGATATCTACCGAAAGATCAACAAAATCTCTCAAGTCAAGGTGACCACTGCAGCCCCGATGGAGCAGAAGGAAATTGACCGGATGCTCGATTTGGTAAAGAAATCCTTCCCGGACTCAACATTAGAAAGCAGTTCCGAGGTAGACCCGGATCTGATCGGCGGTTTTGTCATAGATGTTGACGATAGCCGCATGGATGCTTCCATAAGCAACGAAATCGAACAATTACGTCTTAAACTTTTAAGTAGCAACTGAGATGCTTAACCCAAGCGAAATTTCTGATATATTAAAACAACAACTCGACACGATTGACTCGAAAGTAAAATTTGAGGAAGTCGGCACCGTACTCGAAGTTGGCGACGGCGTGGCCCATGTCTATGGTCTCGAAAATGTACGTGCCAATGAGCTCGTGGAGTTTGAGAACGGCGTAAAAGGCGTCGCCCTCAACCTTGAAGAAAGCAATGTAGGTGTAGTGCTTCTCAACAATGTAAACTCGGTCACTGAAAACATGTCGGTACGCCGCACGGGTGAAATTGCATCCATACCCGTAGGCGAGGGATTGCTCGGACGTGTCATCAATATTTTGGGCGAGCCCATCGACGGCAAAGGACCAATCGAGGGAGACCTGATACGTCTGCCTCTGGAGCGTAAGGCTCCCGGTGTGATTTTCCGTCAACCGGTGAATCAGCCTTTGCAGACAGGTCTGAAGGCCGTTGACTCCATGATTCCTATCGGTCGTGGCCAGCGCGAGCTCATTATCGGTGACCGCCAGATCGGTAAGTCCGCCATTGCCATTGACACAATCATTAACCAACGTCAGAATTATCTCGACGGCAAACCCGTATATTGTATTTATGTAGCCATTGGCCAGAAAGGTTCCACCGTAGCTTCTCTCGTACATACTCTTGAGAAGTTTGGAGCTATGGACTACACAGTAGTTGTGGCTGCAAATGCATCCGACTCTCCGTCCATGCGTTATTATGCACCTTTCGCAGGTGTTGCCATCGGCGAGTTCTTCCGCGACTCCGGTCGCGACGCTTTGATCGTTTATGATGACCTTTCAAAGCAGGCAGTGGCTTACCGTGAAATATCTCTGATCCTTAAACGTCCTTCCGGACGTGAGGCTTATCCCGGTGATATCTTCTATCTGCATTCACGTCTGTTGGAACGTGCTGCAAAGATCATTGATGACCAGGAAGTGGCAAGCAAGATGAACGACCTTCCCGAGGTAATGAAACCTCTGGTAAAAGGCGGAGGATCGCTAACAGCTCTACCTATCATTGAGACACAGGCGGGAGACGTTTCTGCATATATCCCGACTAACGTAATTTCCATTACCGATGGTCAGATCTTCCTCGAGAGTGCTTTGTTCAATCAAGGTATCCGCCCCGCAATCAACGTAGGTATATCTGTGAGCCGTGTAGGCGGCAACGCGCAGATCAAGCCTATGAAGAAGGTGGCCGGTACGTTAAAAATCGCTCAGGCACAGTTCCGCGAACTGGAATCATTCACCAAATTCGGTGGTGACATCGACCCGGTAACAGCAAGAGTCATCGATACGGGACGAAAGAACCAGCAACTTCTCATCCAGCCTCAATATCATCCTTGGCCTGTAGAAAATCAGGTAGCAGTGATATATTGTGGTGTTAATGGCCTCCTGGAACAAGTACCGGTGGAGAAAGTCCACGAATTTGAGGAACTCTTCCTTCAGCTCGTAAAGGCAAAATATCAAAAGGAAGTACTCGATGAGATAAAGAACGGTAATCTCAGCGACGACGTTCAGGCAAAGATTAAGGAATGTGCCGCTGAAATCACTGCCCGTTATATCAAGTAAAACCTGTGCACCCAGTATAATCTTTGGGTCTGGATAAGGCCGGACTTCAAATAAAAAAGCCTAGACCCGAACCTGAAAAAACAGAATCCAATTCGGATACCGATCGGATTCAAAAATAAGTTTGACACAAATCGGCTTAAGAAACACTTACTCAAGATCTGATCTATCCAGATCGCATCGACAGTTGCAGACTGAAATCCGGCTAAAATCCGGACCCAAAGAAAAACTAACAACAATAGAAAAAATTAAATGGCAACCCTAAGGGAATTAAAAACGCGAATAGGCTCAGTGGCATCCAGTGAAAAAATCACCGGAGCTATGAAGATGATTTCGTCGGCCAAAGTGCATAAGTTTGAAGCATCGTTGCGTCAACTGCAGCCCTATAAGAGTCAGATACAAAAAATCATGGCTCATATATTGGCCTCCGGCACCACCTTTTCATCGCCACTTATAGAGGATCGCGAGGTGAAGAATATCGGTATCGTGATATTTGGATCCGACGATGGATTGTGCGGTGCATTTAATCTTAACGTCTTCAAGCATCTGCTGGTGGAGCTCAACCGTCTACGTCAGCAACACGGCAAAGAAGTGAAGTTCACAATCATCCCGGTCGGTAAGAAGATGATTAAGGCATGTCATCATTTGGAGGATCCTGACACCATAGTGAAACCTATGTACGTCATTGACTCAAAGATGGAAGCTGAGAAAGTAAACGGATTTACACTTGGTCTCCAAAATGAGTTTCTCACCAATGAATTTGACTTGGTCAGCGTAGTTTACATGGCGTTTCATTCCATGGCGCGTCAGAGAGCCACCATCAATCAGCTGTTTCCCGTAGTGGAGTCTGCCATAGCAAGCGACATCCATACGGATGCAAAAGAAGAGAACCAGCTCTACATTTTTGAGCCGGATCCAAACGCTATTTTCAATGAAGTCTTGCCGATGTTTGTATTAAGCACGATGCAGCAGATCACCATTGAAAACCGCGCCTCCGAGCAGGCAGCCCGCGTGATGGCCATGCAGTCAGCCAACGACAATGCCCATAAACTCTTGGAGGAACTTCAACTTGAATACAATAAGTTGCGTCAGCAGTCGATTACTACTGAACTTCTTGATATCATCGGCGGTCAGGTTGGCCGTTAGTAAATAGAATCACAGTTTCAATCATGAGCAATATTCTTGAATATTTCAAAGGCGTCGGAAGCGGCATAAAGAGTCTGGTCACCGGTATGGCTGTTACGGGAAAGGAGTTTGTGACTCCCAAGATCACAGAGCAGTATCCGGAAAACCGAGGTACTCTTAAAATAGCCGATAGGTTTCGAGCCGAACTTACCCTGAAGTATGACGAACAGGGACGCCACCGTTGCATTGCCTGTGGAATCTGCCAGATGAACTGCCCTAACGGCACCATTCAGCTACAGACTAAGATGGTGGAACTTCCCGATGGCAAAAAGAAGCGCAAACTCGATAAATATATGTATGATCTCGGGTCCTGCACTTTCTGTATGTTATGTGTCACCACCTGTCCGCAAAATGCTTTGGAATTTTCCAACGATTTTGAGCAGGCTGTATTCACACGCGACAAACTTGTGAAGCAATTGAATTACCGTCCTGAGCCGGAAGGCGTGGATGCAGCACCGGCCAAACCAGCCATGGATCCGGAAAAACTTGCAGCCATAAAAGCCGCAGCTCTTGCAAAAGCGGCAAAAATCAAAGCCGAAAAAGAGGCGGCTGCAAAAGCAGCGGCTCAGGACCAATCCAAGCCTGCTGAAGAATCCGACAACACTGCCAAGGCATAACCACATGCCGAAGCATAGAGGATACTTCTGCGAAACAATAACAACGAACTAAGTAACGTAAGCAGGCAAATAAGCCTGTTTACCACACTATAAAACTGAAAACAATAAGATAGTCTTTCTTAAATGGACGCTGTTAGTAATATCATCCTGTATTTCGTGATGGCTATAGTCATTACGGTTTTTTCCGTGATGGCCGTCACTTCCAGAAAGATCTTGCGTGCGGCAACTTATCTGCTTTTCGTGCTCATTGCCACGGCCGTGCTTTATTTCCAGCTCGGCTATGAGTTTTTGGGAGCTGTGCAGATTGCCGTATATGCCGGAGGCATTATGGTGCTCTTTGTGTTTGCCATATTGCTTACCCATAAACCGGACCACAAATCCGCCCCTCTTGAGAGTCATCGCAAGAAGGTAGGCATTTTCTGTTCGGTGGCAGGCGCGGTCCTTCTGATGTTTGCTCTTTTCAATATGCCTCTGGTCCACAATCTTTCGCTTGTGGAATGCCTTTCGGGGGATTCAATCACAATGCATGAGATTGGCAAGGCCTTGGTCGGTACTGAAAAATTCCAGTATCTCCTTCCTTTTGAGGCAGTCAGTGTGTTGCTTCTTGCATGTATAATCGGCGGCGTGACCGTTGCCCGCAAAAGATAATTAACTATGGACTTGAGTATTCTTTGGTATCTCGTGCCGAGCGTTATCATGTTCGCTTGCGGAGTCTTCGGCTTTATCACACGCCGCAATATGATTGCAATGTTGATTTCGATTGAATTGATTCTCAATTCAGCCGATTTGAACTTTATAATTTTCAATCGCTTCCTCTTCCCAGGCTCAATGGAGGGTATGATCTTCACCCTTTTCGCCATAGCCATAGCTGCCGCAGAAACAGCGATTGCCATTGCGATCATCGTCAACATTTATCGTGCCGTCGGTAGCACCGATGTCACAGAAGTTAACAAAATGAGATTTTAAGACATGGGCATCACTCTTCCTATACTGATACTTTCCATCCCATTGTTTATGTTCCTCCTTTTGGGGATCGGTGGGGTGAAGATGAGCAAGAAACTTGCCGGCATACTCGGCATTCTTGGCATGGGAACAACCATGACCCTTGCTTATATCGTAGCGTTTACTTATTTCTTCGATCCGCAGTTTACGGTAGACGGCATGCGCACCCAACTTGAGGTGTTCGACGTGCGTTGGTTAAACTTTACGGATACACTCTTTGTCAACATCGGCTTCCTGCTCGATCCGATAGCTGCCATGATGCTCGTGGTGATAACCACTATTTCTTTCATGGTACACCTCTATTCATGGGGCTACATGGAAGGGGAGAAGGGCTTCCAGCGTTATTATGCGTTCTTAAGTCTCTTCAGCTTCTCAATGTTGGGTCTGGTTGTAGCCACCAATATCTTCCAGATGTATATCTTCTGGGAGTTGGTGGGTGTAAGTTCGTACCTCTTGATAGGCTTCTTCTATAAATTGCCTTCCGCAGTATCTGCTTCCAAGAAGGCTTTTATCGTAACCCGTTTTGCCGACCTTGGTATGTTGATCGGCATTCTGATTCTTTCCTTCTATACCGATACATTCAATTTTATCGAGATGACGAGCAATCCGAGTCAGGTGCTGATGGAGACTGGCGGCGCTACCTTCATGGGAGCTTCCGTGCTGACTTGGGCACTCGTATTGATCTTCACCGGCGGTATGGGTAAATCAGCAATGATGCCTCTCCACATCTGGCTTCCCGATGCAATGGAAGGTCCCACACCGGTATCGGCCCTTATTCACGCCGCTACAATGGTTGTGGCCGGTGTATACTTGGTAGCTCGCATGTTCCCCGTATATTGCATGGAGGAAGCAGCGATGACATTCATATGCTGCGTAGGTGCAATCACCGCATTTTATGCCGCAGTGGTGGCATGTGCACAGATTGATATCAAACGAGTGTTGGCATTCTCCACAATTTCTCAGATCGCCTTTATGATGGTATCCTTGGGTTGTGCCTATGCCGAACCGGTAGTGGAAGGGGCTCCCTACGGAGGCCTTGGATACATGGCCGGTATGTTCCACCTGTTTACCCATGCCATGTTCAAAGCGCTTCTCTTCCTGGGAGCCGGTGCTTTGATCCATGCCGTTCATTCCAATGATTATACCAAGATGGGTGGTCTTCGCAAATATATGCCGATCACTCATTGGACATTCTTGATCGGATGTCTTGCTATCGCCGGCATCTGGCCCTTCTCCGGATTTTTCTCAAAAGACGAAATGCTTGCCGCAATGTTTGAGAACAATTGGTTCTGGGGAGCCTGGATGACTATGGTGGCCGGACTTACCGCATTCTATATGTTCCGTCTTTACTACCTTATCTTCTGGTGGGAAGAGAATCCCGATTACGAACACCACAAACCGCATGATTCACCGTGGCAGATGTCTTTGCCTCTGATTATCTTGGCAGCGGTAAGCTGCGTGGCAGGTTTCATCCCCTTCGGAGAGTTCGTGACCTGGAACCGTCTACCCTATCATATCCACATCGAAGGCAGCGTAGCGGCTACTTCATTGACCGTAGCAGTGCTAGCCATAGCTTTGGCCACTGTGATGTATGCAAAGAAGAATCCCTGGCCCACAAGAATGCGCAACTTCTGGCCCGCTCTCTGGACCGCCGCTCACCGTCGCTTCTATTGGGATGAAATGTATCAATTCGTGACCCACAGGATCATCTTTGGAATTATCTGTCGCAGCATAGCATGGTTCGACCGCCATGTCATCGATGCTACAATGGATGGATTCGCAAAGATTACGAACCGTGCTTCCGTAGCAGTAAAAGGAATACAGAGCGGCAATGTGCAGGCATATGTTGCCTGGTATATCCTCGGAGCTCTCTTGCTTGCAGCGGCCGTATGGATAAGTCTCATATAATTCATATTGCAAATATATAAATCCCAACGACTATGTTATTTGAAAATATATTGATTTGGTTTGTGGTGATTCCGGTCCTCATGCTTGCCGGACTCGGATTATGCCGCAACCGCAGTATGAATGCCATACGTGCGGTGATGGTGGTAGGATCCACCGCACTACTGATATTGGCCGGATGGCTCTGCTGCGACTTCCTTGCTCAAAGAGACGCCGGAAACGATGCCGAAATGCTTTATCAGGGTTCATGGCTCTGGTACGCACCACTCAACATTCATTTGGCAGTAGGTGTAGACGGCATTTCGGTGCTGATGCTGATGCTCTCGTCAATTATCGTATTTGCCGGCACCTTTGCTTCCTGGCAGATCAATCCGCTTCCGAAAAACTTTTTCCTCTGGTTCTGCCTCCTTTCAATCGGAGTGTTTGGTTTCTTCATCTCCATCGACATTTTCACAATGTTTATGTTTTATGAAGTAGCCTTGATCCCCATGTATCTTCTGATCGGAGTATGGGGCACAGGCCGGAAAGAATACTCAGCAATGAAGCTCACTCTGATGCTTATGGGCGGCTCGGCTTTCCTTATGCTCGGCCTTCTTGGAATCCACTGGCTCAGCCCTGAGATCAATGGAGAGCATTCGTGGAATCTGCTCGAGATCGCTAAAGTAGGCGTGGCCGGTGAATGGCAAAACATGCTGTTCGTATTCACCTTTGTAGGTTTTGGTGTGCTCGGCGCCATGTTCCCCTTTCATACATGGAGTCCCGACGGTCATGCATGCGCCCCCACGGCTGTATCAATGCTTCATGCCGGTGTACTGATGAAGCTCGGTGGCTACGGTTGCTTCCGCATCGCTATCTATCTTTTGCCAGCAGCCGCCAATGAACTGGCATGGATTTTCATTATCCTGACAGGTATCAGTATCGTCTACGGTGCATTCTCCGCCTGTGTGCAGACCGACTTGAAATATATCAATGCATATTCATCAGTGTCGCACTGCGGTATGGTACTTTTTGCAATCCTGATGCTTAATCAGACCGCAATGACAGGCGGCATTCTTCAGATGCTTTCCCACGGTTTGATGACAGCCCTTTTCTTTGCACTGATCGGTATGATCTATGGAAGAACCCATACCAGAGACATTCGCCAGATGGGAGGTTTGATGAAAATCATGCCCTATCTTGGAGTATGCTACATGATCGCAGGTTTCGCTTCGTTAGGCCTTCCCGGTCTGTCGGGATTCGTAGCAGAGATGACAATTTTCTTCGGATCGTTCGAACATACCGATACGTTCCACAGAGTCTTCGTGATCTGCGCCACTACTTCGATCGTAACAACTGCGGTCTACATCCTCCGCGTGGTAGGAAAACTTCTTCTCGGACCGGTGCAGGACGACCATCATCTTCAGCTTACCGATGCATCATGGTTTGAGCGTCTCTCTACCGTGACACTCATTCTCTTCATCGCTGCCATCGGCTGCTTCCCCAACTGGATTGCCGACACAATCTCCACCAGTTTCACCCCGATAATCAACGTGATCAATAACACGGCACTTGCCGCACTCTAATCTAAGTACCGAATAAACAATAACAACAATGGACTATTCAAATTTTGGTGCAATGCTCCCCGAGCTAATATTGCTTGGAATTTTCTTGATTGTCTTCTTATTCGATACTTTCTCGAATGAAGGGGGCAAGAAGATCGTCACTCCTTTGGCTACAATTCTTTTCGGCCTCGGCACAATCGCCATCTGGATCATACCGAACTGTACGGAAGCCGTTTTCAGCGGAATGTATGTTAACGATGCATCCTGCAAAGCCATTAAATCCATTCTCAACGTGGGTGCCTTCATCGTAATGCTCCAGGCAGCACGATGGACAGAAACCGAAGAATGCTGGATCCGTAAGGGTGAATTCTTCGAATTACTCTTTGCCACACTCTTCGGTATGTATCTGATGGTCTCTGCCCGCCACTTCCTTCTCTTCATCATAGGTCTTGAATCCGCCTCTCTGCCCCTTGCAGCAATGGTTGCATTCAACAAAGATAAGTATGAAAGCCACGAGGCAGCCATCAAATATATCCTTACAGCAATTTTCTCATCCGGAATTTTGCTTACGGGTCTGAGTTTTGTGTATGCTCTCTCCGGAGGTTCGCTTTATTTCTCAGATATTGCGTTCTACATCGTGCAGGGCCGTGGAAGCGGCATGCTCTTCGTAGCAATTGCATTCCTTATCGCCGGCATCGGTTTCAAACTCTCATTGGTACCGTTCCATCTCTGGACGGCCGACGTATATCAGGGTGCTCCTACGGCAGTCACCAGCTATCTTTCAGTGGTAAGTAAAGGAGCGGCCGCATTCGCATTCTTCATAATTTTTATACAGTGCTTCGGCGCAGTCTACGAAGATGCATGGGAATGGATGATGTATGGCGTGATAATCGCAACCATCACAATAGGTAACCTTTTTGCGATGCGGCAGAAGAACATGAAGCGATTCATGGCCTTCTCTTCAGTATCGCAAGCAGGTTATATTATGCTTGGCGTGTTTGCCACAAGCGGATTGGGACTTGCATCCATGATGTTCTACATCTTTGTATATGTAGTAAGCAACCTTGGTGCTTTTGCTATTATCTCCACCATCGAGAGCCAGACCGGAAAACTCAGTATGGATGATTATAACGGATTGCACAAAACCAATCCCTGGCTGAGTTTTGCAATGACTCTTGCAATGTTTTCGCTCGCAGGAATCCCTCCCTTCGCAGGCTTCTTCAGCAAGATCCTGATCTTCAACTCTGTGACAGCTACCGGTAATTTTGCCCTTTATATGCTTGTGCTCATCGCTCTTATCAACACTATCATCTCATTGTATTACTATCTGCTTGTGGTGAAAGCCATGTGGATCAGCAAAGATGAGCCTGTGATTGAAAACTTCAAGAGCGTAGCCACAGATCGCATTGCCATTTGGCTGTGTGTAGCCGGAATCATCTTCTTCGGCCTCGTGCCGCAGATTTACGAATTCTGCTATAATGCCGTGGCCAATTCCGGCTTCCTAACCATGTTCTAAACAGGAATGTTGATACTATAAAGAGGGCCGGGCCATTAAGCTCGGCCTACTTTTTAAAGTGAAACGAGGTTTTATTTCCCAATACTAACATTGAAGTTGTCTAAACTTATTTACGAAAGTTAAAATCAGCAGTTAATTCTAATGTCACTAAAATAAGAGTTCTCACTACATCGCCTCTTCGAGGCTCATTTTACTTATCTTGCCGATCCCCAGGCTAAAGCC
>JAMPGE010000041.1 GCA_023664085.1 Muribaculum sp.
ATCGGTATTCACAGTGCAAATTTAACAATTTTTTGTGTAATCCAAAAAAATATCTAACTTTGCAGGATTGAATGGAATATCTCAGAGGATATGAAAGAACATTTAAAACATCTTGAGACCGATCCTGATGGTATGGCTACGTATGATTACATTGTGAATCATGTAGACAGCTGCATAGAAGATATGCCGGAACTTATTGAAAATCTGCGTAGGGTGGATTGTTCCGGGCAGTTCCTCGCAAGTAGTGCCAGATTCCTGTGTGCTGTAGACCGCAATGGCTTTGCATCTTGCCTTGAGCCGCTTATAGAAGGCGCTATAGAAAAAGACAGAGAGCGTAGGTATATAGGATCTCTTCTTGAGGCCATTTGGGGTAAGGATTACAGACACAGGGTGGACGAGTTGCGGGAGACAGACGATAATTTCCGTAGAATATTCAAGCGCATATACCCCGCAGGAGTGCCTTACGCGGATATTGCCGATGAATAGAATTCCTGCCAATCCAAGAGACTTGGTCTAAGCCCGGCGGTTTATCTGCGCTATGCGTGAGTCCCCCCCCGGCAAGTCGGCAGAAAAGAAAATATACGAAGACAGAATGAAAATCAACTTACATTATCTATTACTGGCGGGAGCCGTCTTAATGATGACTTCAGCCGCATTCTCCACCACTATGACAAAAAAACCGGTAAAGAAGGCAGCTTCCGTGCAGACCGAGGTGTCTAAGGTAGAACCTGTGCAGGTCCCGAATAAGCAGGGTACGGTAGTCGACATAAAGACAACCATGGGTGATATCAAAATCCTACTGTATGATGACACACCTGGACACCGCGATAATTTCCTTAAACACGTGGCCGAAGGTTATTACGACGGTATGCTTTTCCATAGAGTTATAAAGGATTTTATGGTGCAGACAGGCGATCCGGCCTCGAAGACAGCCACTCCGGATCAGATGTTGGGCTCCGGAGACCCCTCCTACACTCTGCCCGCTGAGATTATTTATCCGAAATACTATCATAAATATGGAGCGCTTGCGGCGGCACGCACGGCAGATCAGGTAAATCCGGAGCGTCGCTCTTCAGCCTCACAGTTTTATATAGTCACCGGCAACAAATACAATGAGGCTCAACTTCGGCAGATGCAAATGCGCCAGATGAACAGCAAACTTCAGAGCTACTTCCAGCAGCTCGTAGGACAAAACCGTGCAAAGATAGAAGCTTTGCAGGCTGCCAAAGACACCGTAGGGCTTGAGAACCTTCGGCAGGAATTGATAAAGCAGACCGAAGCCAACGTAAAGCCCGACACTCTCCCTGCCAATATGGTGCGTGATTATATGGAGATCGGCGGAGCCCCGCACCTTGACGGACAATACACCGTGTTCGGAGAAGTGATCTCCGGCATGGATACCGTGGAAAAAATTCAGAATGCGGAGACGGGTAGAGCCGACCGCCCCAAAGAAGACATAAGGATAATCTCAATGAAGGTAGAATGATAGAGTAGATTTTCCTTTATATATTGATCTAAATTCAAAGAGACCCAGCTCAAAAAGATAGAAAATTAGCAAACCAACCCATAAGTTATGAACGAAAACGAGAAGATGGAACTCAACGAAGAGCAGACATCAGCCCAACCGCTCCAGGAATGCAGCGGCACCCCCAATGAGCCCGCGGACGCAGCCTCCGTATGCTCCGAACCCACATCACCCTCAATGGATCTTGCAGCCGCCGCGGATGCGGCAAGCCCGGCCCTCGAGCAGGAAGAGGCCGCGGCGCTGAAGAAAATCAACGAATTGCACTCTCTATCCAAAGAAGAACTTGTGGGTAAAATCAAAGAGATTCTGGCCAATGACAACATGCAGGCCCACAAAGACGTCACACTGATGAAGCAGGCATTTTTCAATATCCGCAAACGCGAGTCGGATGAAGAGATGAAGGCCTGGGTAGAAGGTGGCAACGACATTGCCGCCTTTGCAGTGACCCCTTGTGAACTTGAGACTGAATTCAAGGCCCTCTACGATGAATTCAAGCAGAAGAGAGCCGCTTTCTTGGAAAAAGAAGAGGAGGTGCGTCAGGAAAATCTGGCAAAGAAATTCCGTGCCATCGAAGGAATCAAGGCTCTTGCGGAGGACGTAGACAACATCAACCGAAATTTCCAGGAATTCCAGCGTCTGCAACAGGAATTCAAGGAAATTAAAGACGTGCCCCAGCAGGCTGAAACCGAAGTATGGAAGCAGTATCAGAGCGCTGTGGAAGAGTTTTATGATCTTCTTAAACTCAACAAAGAGCTTCGCGACCTTGATTTCAAGAAGAATCTCGAGGCTAAGCGTGAACTTATTGAAGAGACCAAACGATTGGCCGAAGTGAGCGATGCCATTGCAGCCTCTCGCCGTCTGCAGGAAATCCACAACACCTGGCGCGAAATCGGCCCTGTGGCCAAAGACCTCCGAGAATCGCTCTGGGAAGAATTCAAAGCCGCAAGTTCGGTGGTTAATCGTCGTCATCAGGAATTCTTCGAGCAGCGCAAAGCCAACGAACTTAAAAACGAGGAGGCCAAGGTAAAACTGTGCGAAAGAATGGAAGCCATAGACACCGAGGTTCTCAAGACCTTCTCCGACTGGGATAAAGCTACGGAGGAGGTCAAGGCTCTACAAGCCGAATGGCGCACACTCGGATATGCCACACGCAAGGCCAACAATGCACTTTTCAGCAGATTCCGTGAAAGTATCGATAAATTTTTCGAAAAGAAATCTACTTTCTATCAGGCCATCCGTGATCAGTTTAAAGAGAATATGGAGAAAAAGACAGATCTCTGCGAACGCGCTGAGGCTTTGGCTAATATAGAGATAGTGAACGATGCTCTTAAAGAAGCAAAAGCACTTCAGGAGGAATGGAAAACGGTAGGAAGCGTTGACCGCAGGCAGAGCGATATGATATGGCGCAGATTTATGAATGCCATCAATGCTGTCTACGACCGCCGCAAGCAACTCACTGAGTCCAGAAAGGGTGAGGAAAAAGCGAATCTTGAAAAGAAGACACGTATAATTGCCGATCTCAAAGCTATCTACGAAGAAACAGAAGAAACCGGCGACTCCATCAATCGCATGCGGGCCCTTCAGGATGAATGGCGTGCTACTGGATTTGTGCCCATGTCTAAGAAGCAGGAACTCAACGATCAATATTACGAACTCGTACGTAGTCTGAGCGACAAACTCCTCGGCGGAAGACGTGGCGGTCACCGTCGAGACAATCAGAAGCGTACCGGTGGACGTGAACTTTCCCCGCGTGAACAGCTTCTCAACCGCATTGCCGTGAAGAAGGCCGATCTTCAGACATATGAAAACAACCTTGGATTCTTCAATGTGAAGAGTGCCGCCGGCAACAGCATGGTCAAGGAGATGCAAAATAAAATCGATAAAATCAAAAAGGAAATCGAGGGTCTTCAAACGGAGCTTCGCGAAATGGACTCCAAGGAAGAGCAAGCCTGAACCTTCCATATGCTCGGAGCACTCAGACCCAATCTCATATTCTGATTACTTACTTCATTTGATTAAAAAGACATCCTGCTAAACAGTAGGATGTCTTTTTATGTTATGCAAATATACAATCAGTTGTGAAAATTAATGTAGATATTTCGGATTTGGAAAATGTAGCATCTGAAACTACACATTATATTAAACTACAGATCATCTTAATATGTGCACTTTTTGCCGTAAATGCATAATTTATTATATATAAATACATATATCGAACTATGAAAACCAAAGCCGCAGATAGAGAACTGATACTCATATCTCTTTCCGGACCGGATAAGATCGGAGTCACCGCCACGATCACAGAAATTCTGTCCAGATACAATGCCACTTTGCTGGATATCGGTCAAGCCGATATCCATCACACACTCGCGCTCGGCATACTGTTTATGACTGATTCCACCCGTAGCGGTGAGATTCTTAAAGAATTGCTCTTCACTACCAATGACCTGAACATTCAGGTGCAGTTTCAGATTGTGAGTGAAGAGGCTTACGACAGGTGGGTGTCAATGCAAGGAAAAAACAGATATATAATCACTTTATTGGGTAGACGTGTCACGGCTCTTCAAGTGTCGGAGGTAAGCAGGATAATCACCAATCAAGGACTCAATATCGACTCCATCACCCGCCTCACGGGCCGTCCGCCTCTTAATGAAGAAGAACAGCCCGCGGCCAAAGGTTGCATAGAATTCTCGGTGAGGGGAACACCTGCCGACAGGGTAAAGATGCAGCAGGAATTCATGCGACTTTCCTCTGAACTAAACTTCGATATATCCTTGCAGGAAGACAACGTGTTTCGTCGCACGCGTAGACTCATTTGTTTCGATATGGACTCTACGCTGATCCGTACGGAAGTGATTGACGAACTGGCCGACCGGGCAGGAGTAGGAGCGGAAGTCAGGGCTATCACTGAATCGGCAATGCGCGGGGAGATCGATTTTAAGGAGAGTTTCACCAGAAGAGTTTCGCTTCTGAAAGGACTTGACGTAAGCGTTATGAAAGAGATCGCCAAAAACCTTCCCATCACGGAAGGAGTGGAAAGAATGATGAAAGTGCTGAAACGTTCGGGCTACAAGACCGCTATTTTGTCGGGCGGATTTACGTATTTCGGACAATATCTTAAGAATAAATTCGGATTTGACTATGTTTATGCCAACGAACTCGAAATAGGTGAAGACGGAAAACTTACGGGAAAATATGTGGGCGACGTAGTCGATGGCCAGCGTAAAAAGGAACTCCTTCGGCTGCTGGCACAGGTGGAGCAAATAGATATAGCGCAGACCATAGCTGTAGGCGACGGTGCCAATGATCTGCCGATGCTTTCGGAGGCAGGCTTGGGAATAGCGTTTCACGCCAAACCCAAAGTGAAAGCCGAAGCCGGACAAAGTATCAGTACGATAGGCATTGACGGAGTTCTCTACTTTCTGGGATTTAAAGATTCGTTCATGAAATAAGAGTCCGTCTCATAAAAAATTTAACTTTAGGGGTCGCAGCCTTTAGTTGATTTTGGGTTTTGGCGGGGGGGCAACCTTATGGTTGTGACCTGAAAGACAAAGCTCAAAAGCAACCAGGGATGCGAGACAAAGGTAAAACTTTTTCACAGTCGACTGACTCATTTATTTTAATAATTCCTTAACAAATAATGTCCGTATATGTCAAAATCAGCTTGGTTCCGGCTTCTTTTTGGCTAATTTCTTTTCATCCTTCGGGTCACGACCGAAAGGTTGCTCCCTTACGGATGAAAAGAAATTATCTCAAAAATAAGCCGCCCCTAAAACTAAATATTTTATGAGACGGACTCTAAGTTTATATCTATGAAAAGGTCCTTGATGATATTGCTTGGAATATGTGTTTGCTTAAGTATCCAGGCTACCGTGGAATTCCCTAATGAGATAGCCACTACCGATACGGTACCTACCGATACCGTAGGCGACCCGTTTAAGGTTCGTCCCCGTGTGGGCCTTGTGCTCAGCGGGGGTGGTGCCAAAGGTGTGGCTCATGTGGGAGTGATCAAGGCTTTGGAAGAAAATGATATTGCCATAGATTGCATCACCGGCACCTCCGCAGGTTCTATCGTGGGCAGTCTGTATGCATGCGGATGGACCCCGGACCAGATTCTGGCTTTTTTCACTTCCAAGGATTTTTCCTATTGGAGCACCGGCACTATAAATCCTGTCAACACATATTATTTCAATAAGCCTTCACCTACTCCGCAGTGGATGTCGGTGAATCTGGCATTGAGGGATTCCGTATCCCCTTTTGATGGAGTGATTCCTTCCAATCTTATCTCTCCGCTTCCTATGAACATCGAATTCCTGAAGCTGTACTCGCCTTACAGCAGACAATGTGGTGAGGATTTCAACAAATTGTTTGTGCCGATCCGTACGGTATGCAGCGATGTGTATCACAAGCATAAAATTGTATGCGGCAATGGATCATTGGGCGATGCCGTACGCGCCTCAATGAGCTTTCCTTTGGTGTTCAAACCCATAGAACTCAACGGGGTCCTGGTATATGACGGCGGTATCTACGATAATTTCCCGGTAGACGTGATGCAGGATGAGTTTAATCCCGAATTTATCATAGGCGTATCGGTAAGCGGACCGGATTCAAAGCCACAGGCGGGTAACGTTTATTCGCAACTTGAGGATATGATAATTCAAAACAATAACTATGACGTACCGCCCGCCGCAGGGGTAAAGATTCAGGTTCCGGTGTTGGATTTTGGAGTGTTGGACTTCGACAAAGCCAGGACAATTTATGAAATCGGCTACCGTACCGGACTCGAGATGGTCGACTCCATAAAGCGGCGAACTTCCGCACGGCGAACTTTATCGGAGGTAAATGCCCGCAGAGCGGAATTCAGAACAAGGACTCCGGTGATAGAATTTGACAGCATTGCAATTGAAGGAGCCACTCCCGGACAGCAGCGCTTCATGGAGACTCTTTTCTATCGTTCGCGTCATCCGCGGGTAATAGGAATGAATCAGGTTGAGAATACTTATTACAGGCTTGTGACCAACGGAAAACTCAGCGATCTGCTTCCACAGTACGTGCCGGAGAGTGATGGCAAAAACACGTTGCTGCTAAAGGCTACCATGAAAAATCCATGGTATGTAGGTATAGGAGGATGGGTCACTTCCTCCACAAACAGCCTGCTCTATCTCACATTCGGTTATCATACAATGAGCCTTAATTCAATGGACATTGATTTAAGTGGCTGGATCGGTCAGTCGTACTATGCCGCCCGATTGGCCGGAAAAATTGCATTGACCACTCAGATACCATCGTATATGCAGCTGGAAGCGGTATTCAGCCGACAGAAATATTACAACTCAGAACTTCTGTTTTACCAAATAAATACTCCAACCTTTATCACCGACCGCCAGGCTTTCCTCAAGTTGACCTATGGCAGGGCAATGGGAAGGCGCTCTGTGTTTACGGCCTCTTTTGGCGCAGGATTGCAGTCTGAAAAATATTATCCCACAAATAAGGGAGACTATGCTGCCAACGATAGGGATAAATCGGACTATAAGGTGTTGAACATCAGCGCAATCTATAAATACTCCACTCTTGACAGTGAGCTATATCCCATGATGGGTGAATATTTTGAAGCCGGCATCACAGGCAATAGGGAGGCCATACGTTTTTATCCCGGGGCACAAAAGAAACTTAGAGAATCATTAGGTGATCATTATTCATTGACTGCCCGGTTGGAATGGAAGCATTTCTTTGAACTTCACAGACATTTCAGGCTGGGCCTATCAGCGCAAGGAATGGCTACCTTGTCCGGACTCTGTCAGAATTATACCGCCACATTGGTGCATTCATACGCGTTTGGCCCTACTCCTTCCACCAAATATTATTTCAATACCGCCTTCCGTAGCAATAACTTCTTAGCGGCAGGAGTGTCGCCGATATGGAATCCGGTAGGGCAGTTGCAGGTGAGGGGAGATTTCTACGTTTATTCTCCCGTGCGGGATTTGAGATTGCTCTCCGACGGGGGGTGCCGATATGACGGCTGGTTCAGAAGGGCTGAGTTTATAGGAGAGGCTGCTGTAGTGTATAATTTCAAGTTCGCTTCCTTTTCGATATATTGCAACTATCTTACCAATCCGGCCCACAACTGGAACTTCGGACTGAGTCTTGGATTCCCGTTTCATGCTCCACGTCTATAAGACGGACTCTATTCTTCCGACGTTTTGCCGTAGGAGTTGAGTTCAATAGCCGATTTGATATTCGGGGGGAGCACTTTGTCGGTTTTAGCACCGAGTTGCTTCATTTTCTGAGTGCGTGCCATAATGGAGGTGGGTCCTGTAGTTATATCTTTCAGACATTTCTCATAGGCTTGGTCAGCAGAGGATAATCCTTTATGGATGGCTTCCAGATCATTGGCAAAGATCACCATTTTATCGTGAATAAGGCCACCGAGTCTGGCTATCTCGGCAGCGTTGGCATTCTGGTTTTCCACGCGCCAGATTTGCTCTATAAGTTGCACCACGGAAAGCAGGTGGGTGGGTGTGACGATCACCACCTTTTTTTTCAGAGCATACTCCGGCAGGGTATGGTCGTGGTCCACGGCCGTGAAATAAGCCCCTTCGATAGGAAGAAACATGAGTACCTGTTCGGCAGCTCCCTTGATAAGTTTGTGATAGGCTTTGGCCGAAAGTTCATCAACATGTCTTCTTACGGAGGTCACGAGTCGGCGAGCCGCGGATGAGCGGTCTTCGTCCGAGTCGGACTCGGTATAATCCATATATGCGGTGAGTGAAACCTTGGAATCAATCACTATTTTTCTTTCCGAGGGTAAGTTGAGAATAAGGTCCGGACGGCGTCGGCGGCCATCCTCATCGATTAATGACGATCCGTCCTCGAGAGAAGCCACCTGTGTGGAGAAATGTATATCTTCCTTAAGACCGGCGTTTTCGAGTATTTGCTGGAGAATTGTCTCGCCCCAGTCGCCCTGCACTTTTGATCCTGTGCGGAGCGCGGAAGCCAGATTGCGGGCCTCTTCTCCAATAGATGTGTTGAGAATCATTAACCTCTCAATCTGGTCGCTGAGGGATTTGCGGGTGGCATTCTCATTGACATAGGCCTGATTGGCAGCGCGTGAGAAGTCTTCAATCCTTGTCTTAAGCGGTTCGAGGATTGTCTTCAGCTGGTCGGCATTGGCCAATCCTAACCTTTCCTGATGGGTGCGCAGCGATTCGTTGGTGAGATTCTGGAGTTGCAGGGATGCCGTACGGGTCATCTCCTCGTAGCGTTTATTGAGTTCGGTGCTTCGACGCTCAAACTCCTCTTTAAGTTGAATCATCTGATTATTCTGTTGCAGCTGCATGGATTCTATCTGCTGTTGGTGCTGTTGCTGCAGTTGTATTATCTGTTGCTGTTGAGCCTGCATCAGATTATTCATCTGCATACTGAGCAATGTCTCCAAATCTACATTCCTGTCATTGCCGACAGAGTCGGATTTGTGGGAATTGAGACGGAAAATCAGAGCCGTGCATGTGGCCCCGAGTATCAGTATTACAATTATCAGTAAAGTGATTTCCATGTCGGTATTATGAGAAGGGCTTTTATTCTAAGAAAAAAGTGGAATGAATTTTAAAGAAACGGGAATGAATCCGAATAAATTGTGGTGTCTGCCAGGATAAACATGTAAGGAAGTTTAAGTTTTTGGCATAATTCAGCTCCTTGACGTGATCCCAACACCATACAGGCCGTGGCCACTGCATCGGCTTCCATGGCATTATTGGCGATCACAGAGGCGCTGAGCACATCGGTGGTCACCGGTCGTCCGGTGGTGGGAGAGATAGTGTGGCCGTATACATTGGAGCCATCCCGATGATAATTCCGGTAATTTCCTGAAGTGGCGAGTCCGCAGTTTGACAGGTGGATTATTGCATGAGAATCGTGGGCCACTCCACTGTCGGTGCGAAGCGGACGGTCAATGGATATGGTCCAGGGAGTGTGATCCGCGTTCACTCCTTGCGCCACAATCTCACCACCGATCTCCACCAAGAAATTGTCCACACCGTTTCGTCGGAACATATCGGCAATGCAATCGCAACCGTAACCTTTGGCCACGGCTGAAAAGTTAAAAAGAGTGCGGGGATCTTTTTTGGTGAGCACGTTGGCTTTAAGGCTCGTTTTGTCAAGTCCCGAAAAGCTAAGAAGAGAATCGATGCGGAGGGTGTCGGAGGTGGCTTTATGGCCGGCTCCAAACCCCCATGCCGTGATCAAGGGAGAAAGAGTGGGATCGAATGCCCCCCCGCTTTTTTGGTAAATATTCCGGCTGGTTTCATATACCTTGATGAAATGTTGATCAACCCTGATAGGTTTATCAGCTTTATTCACAGCGGATATAAGAGAGGTAGAGTCGAAAACGTTGAGACTGCTGCCGACGGCACTGAGTACGGCGGGGATTGAATCTTCAAGATCGGCCGGACCATCCCATACGATGTGATAAGTGGTGTTCCATACCATTCCATCCGAACTGTGAAATTCATTGGATGAACAAGACGTTACAGAAATTGTCAATAGTGATAATAGAACTCCGACTAAGTGAAGACGCATATTATAATAAATTGCAGGGTTTATAATTATATTGTAGGGTGGAAAAATTTTTCATAATTTTATTGCAAAAATAGCGATAAGTTTTGAAAAAAGTTGTAAATTTGGCAATGAAGTTGTCTAAACTTAATTACGAAACTAAAAATCAGTTGAAAAATTTTTATTGTCATTAAACTATGGCAATCATTCGGATGAATTTTCATCATCTCATCAGTCACGATGCAGAAATCGCTTCCGCTTCGATGAAGAAAATACCCTCCGAAATCTTACCAACTCTTAATAGCAAAATAAGTTTAGACAACTCAAAGAAATCACACACATAAATGAACCTTAGGTCGATAACTTTTTTTATTAAAGAAGATAAAAACCTTAAATATGGAAACAATGAAAGAATCATTTGTATTTTTTGCAGAAGGATTCGAAGAGATTGAAGCCATTACAGTGGTCGACGTTCTGCGACGCGCCGGAATGCCGGTGAAGACTGTAAGCATCACCTCCTCTCTACAGGTGACGGGTGCACATGGTGTCACAGTCACTACGGATCTGCTCTATGACAACACACTTTTTAATGATGCACAATGGCTCATCCTCCCCGGAGGAATGCCAGGAGCTACAAACCTTTATGAATTTGCACCCCTCAACGGGTTGCTTGAATCGCAAGCCAAATCCACAGGTGGACGAATTGCCGCCATATGCGCGTCTCCGGCAGTGGTGCTCGGCCAATTAGGACTTCTCAAAGGTCAGAAAGCCACTTGTTATCCCGGTTTCGAAAATCTTCTGCATGGAGCGGAGGTGGTGGATACCCCGGTAGTGATAAGCGGTAAATATGTACTGGGCAATGGCCCTGCCAACGCGTTGATATGGGCACTCACTATTGTTAAAGAGAGCGTGGGATCTCTTAAATTCAAGGAAGTGGCATCAGGAATGCTTCTCTTCCCAGGTGGTGAGGAAGAGCTTGACAACTTCTTTGGTTGAATACATCATAGTGAAGCAATAGATTGATGACAGACGATACGTATTATACAATATCAGACGCGGGAGAGGGACAATATCGTGAGAAGATGAGTCGCTTTCTCGCGTTTGCCATACCTGTAAGCTCGGCAACGGAAGCTAAAGATATCATAAAGGAATACCAAAACCGATACCATGACGCTCGCCACGTATGTTGGGCCTATCGTCTGGGCCCCGCGGGCGAGGAATGGCAGCTCAACGACAATGGAGAGCCGAGCGGAACCGCGGGAAAACCGATATTGGGACAGCTTAAGAGCAAGGATATCACAGATGCATTGGTGATAGTGGTGCGCTACTTCGGGGGTATAAAACTCGGCACCTCCGGATTGATCACGGCTTATAAGGAAGCGGCCCGGATGGCTTTGGAGTCAGCGGCGGTGAAGGAATGTCACGAAAGTGTGGAGCTTTCGATCGGATTTCCTTACGAGACTACGGACAAAGTGTTGCGTTTGCTAAGAAGGGAGGGAGTAGAGATTACAAATCGTCAGTTTGATACGCAATGTAGTCTTAGCGTGAAAATATGGAAGGGACTGTCTGAAGAATTGATCGAACGGCTAAAGAAGACAGAAAATGTGACAGTGGAATAGTATAAAAACAGAAAAATACGGCTAAAATCATGGATTTTAGTCAAAGTATGTTTAATTATTCAAAAATTATTACGATATTTGCACTGCTAAAAAAGGAGGGAGGTAAAAGGCTTCTTTCCAACTCACTTAATGTGAAAATAAAAAATATATAAAAAACAATAAATTTTTTGCAAAATGACAAAAGCAGAGATCGTAAATGAAATATCTCGCAGCACAGGTCTTGAGAAAGCAGCCGTGCTGTCTGTTGTTGAAAAATTTATGGAGGTGGTGAAGGATAATATGGCCTCCGGAGAAAACGTATATCTTCGCGGATTTGGTAGCTTTATAGTAAAGACCCGCAAAGAAAAGACAGCCCGCAATATTTCAGCAGGCACCACTATAGTAATCCCCGAGCATAAAATACCGGCCTTCAAGCCCGCACAGGTATTTATGGATCAGGTGAAATAAAACTCACAGAGAAAACACTGTAAATATATACAAGGGATTATAGCAATATGAAAAGAAGTATGATCCCAAAAAAGAAATATCATTAACTAATAAATACCAATCGCCATGCCAAGCGGAAAGAAAAGAAAAGGCCACAAGATGGCCACTCACAAACGTAAGAAAAGACTGAGAAAGAATCGCCATAAGAAGAAATAAGGCGATCCCGACCCAGTCGGTATAATCTGCCTGACGGTAAGCCCGCGAGGACCCACCCCGGCAGATGCAACAGCTTCACAATACAAGGGACAAGCTTCGCCGTCGGTTGCACCAAACTACGACGGGGATTGTCCTTTCTATGTGAAGGCTTGAAAGTTTTTTTTGATTATGAAAAGCGAATTAGTAGTTGACGTACAACCGGACGACATCTCCATAGCCTTGCTGGAAGACTCCAGACTGGTATCACTACAGAAGGAAAGCCGCAATCTGGCGTATGCCGTAGGCGATCTGTATCTTGCCAAGGTTAAGAAGATTATGCCCGGATTGAACGCGGCCTTCGTAGATGTAGGCTATGAGAAAGACGCTTTTCTTCATTATCTCGATCTTGGCCCTCAATTTTCTACCTATTCTGCCTATTTGGAAGAGGCTCTGAAGGATAAAAAGAGAGTGCCCAATATATCGAAAATCAAACGTCTGCCCGACATCCAGAAAAGCGGTGCCATTCAGGATGTGCTTGAGGCAGGAAAACCCCTTCTGGTGCAGATAGCCAAAGAGCCTATCTCATCCAAGGGACCACGACTTACGACTGAGCTCTCGTTTACAGGTCGTTTTATGGTGCTGATTCCATTCGGCGACAAGATTTCAGTGTCGCAGAAGATAAAGTCTACTGAGGAAAAGATACGCCTTCGTCAGCTCGTTGGCAGTATCAAACCCAAGGGATTTGGTGTGATTGTCAGGACTTCCGCCGAAAACAAACGTGTGGCCGAACTCAATTCGGAGATGCGTACTCTCGTGAAATGCTGGGAAGACTCCATTGCCAAGATGCAGCGAAGCCAGCCCCCTGCTCTTATTTATGAGGAGGACTCGCGGGCAGTAAGCGTGATACGCGACTTGTTCAGCCCCAATTTCGAAGCAATCTACACCAACGATGCGGAAACCTTTCAGCAGATACAAAACTATGTGTCGCTGATAGCTCCGGACAATAAGGATATCGTAAAGATCTATACCAAAGATATTCCGATATTCGACCATTTCAATATCACCCGCCAGATCAAGAGTAGTTTCGGAAAAACTGTATCTTTTAAGAGCGGAGCATATATCATCATAGAGCACACGGAAGCTCTCCACGTAATAGACGTGAATAGCGGCAACCGTTCCCGTGCGGCCGCCGATCAGGAAAGCAATGCTCTTGATGTGAATCTCAAGGCAGCTGATGAAATAGCACGTCAGCTTCGTCTTAGGGATATGGGCGGCATCATTGTGGTAGACTTTATCGATATGAGCAAGGCGGAACACCGTCAGGAACTCTTCGATCATATGAGAGAAGTGATGGCCAACGACCGTGCCCGCCACAATATCCTTCCTCTCTCTAAATTCGGACTTATGCAGATCACGCGCCAGAGGGTACGTCCCGATCTGGATATCACTACTACTGAAACGTGTCCGTCATGCTACGGAAAGGGCCAAATACAGCCTTCCCTGCTCTTTACGGACACTCTTGAAGAAAAACTTGACTATCTGGTCAACCATCTTGACGTTAAGAAATTTGTTCTGTACGTGCATCCGTTTGTGGATGCCTATATCAAGAAAGGAATGTTTTCCCTCTACGGAAAGTGGAAACGTCGGTTTGGACGGGGCCTGAAAATTGTGCCTGATGAAAGTTTGGCATATCTGGAATACAAAGTAATCGACCAGAAAGGAGCCCAAATTGACCTGAAAGAGGAAAAAGACGTCAACAGTAGTGAAACCAAAAACAAAACGAGAGCTAAAAACCGAGGTAAGGAAGAAACAAAAGACTAACTTCCGGAAGCGTAAAGGCCATCGGCTTTTATTCTCCTCCGAACTCAAAAAGCCGGACACCATCGTGTTCGGCTTTTTGCATTGAAGTTGCCTATACTTAATTTAAAGGGAGAGGGTAATTTTTATTGCAATGAGATAAAACCACTTTAATCGGAAGATTTAATAAATGCCGTTATGGGTATAAGGATAGGAGCCGGCAAGATAGGAAAATGAGCCTCGAAGAGGTGATGTCGTGAAGAATCTTATTTTAGTGGTATTAGTGTTGAGTATTAGGTGATAATGCAGATTAAGCCAAATTTATTAGTAAAAAAGTAAGGTGTCGTACTAAATATTGGATGCCATCCTGTTATATATATATGGTTTGGCCTGAGTTTAGGTCTATACTATTGATATGTTATACAACATATTTTGTTAATTTTCCCTAAATATGTTTGGTAGAGTCGGGAAGATTTAATACTTTTGCCTATTGCTGAGCAAAAAAATGTAAAAATTCGACACATAGAATCTAATATAACAATTGTTCCTGCGCTTTGACAAGACGATAACATCTTCATTAAAAATTCTGACGGGTCTTGTATCTTACAATGTGTCGTCGGTACAGAGACAAGCGACTTTAAATCCCTAAATCAAATATTATGGCACTTGAAAATGTCGTCAAAGAAGATATAAAGACTTTCTTCAAGGAGCAAGAAGAAAAGAAAGAATTATTATTCCTCAATGAAAACGATATGCAGATACGTATGTCTGTTTATCTTATTCAGAGCGGTAATTATGACGATGTTAATGTAGAGTATTTCATCCCATACAATCAGTTGGAGGGCTATTTGTGGAAGAATCAGCTTTACCTTGATATAGTTGTAAAGAAAGACAATGAATATGTGGCTATTGAGTTGAAATACCCCACCAAAAAGATAGCCGAGCCAATATCGCGTTTTGGAGAAATGCTTACAGCCGTTCCGCTATTGAAAGATCATTCGGCGCAAGATATCGTACAATACAAATTTTGGAAAGATGTCAGACGGTTGGAATTGCTAAAGAAGCGTTTTCCCTCCGTAAAAAAGGGATTGGCAGTATTGGTTACCAACGATATGCTGTATACTAAACCGCGCCGTAAGGGTATAGCGTGTGAGCAATTCTCGACAGCGGAGGGAGTGCACGACAAATCAAGGCATTGGAGCAACCATAAAACATGGATGGAAAAAGGTTATCCCGATTTTGACCTTGATGAGCAATATACAATCGAATGGCATTCATTCAATTATGGCGGTCATGAGTTTGTCTATTGCATGGTAGAGGTTTGAAACCATTGTGTCGCGACTAAATATCCTACAGCGATTTGTTATAAAATAACAGCCATTGACCCATTTCAAAAAACTTAGATATGAATGTATTAAACCCTAATATTGACAAAGATTTAGACCGATATTTGGAAAATCGGTTTGAGTTTGAGCGCAGTTTCAAAAGTAAGGTTGTTTCTGTGCTGGTCATTGACCCCAACGATGAATTTCCGCTAAAAGATATTGGTGAGGATAACATTATGTACTTCGACCTCTCCAACATTACGGAAAAGGATTACCATCTTATGGGTAAATGGATAACACAATATATCACTGACGGAGGGTTTGCCTACGATGGCGTGATATTTGACAATGCCGACCATATCCCATCAACATTTGAGGACAAGCAGAATGAATATAACATGGAGCAAATGATTATCTCGGCTTTGAAAAGAGACGATGATTTTCAGATACTTCCATGGGCTTATCCAAGCGCCCCGATACCATTCGATAAGATAATGGTAGCGGTAAGATGCAGGAGATTTCCTAAATATCTTAGGGGTAAGTCGTTGCAAACCAATATTATAGAAATATAATCAAATCAAGATGGTCACATTAAAACTATTCTATTCAGACAATAAGGCAGTCGGTATCAACGAAGATGCTTTCAACGGCAAACTTCTATCTTCAAATATAGGAGAAAAAGAGGCTGTTTTTGTGTTTGACACCCTCACTCACATCGGCTCAAATGCAATATTGGGTGATCGCCTCCTTGAAGTGGAAGTCCCATCTACAGTTACTCGTATTGAAAAAGATGCATGCTATCATCCTGTTAAGATAACCGCGTCTTGTATTGATGAAAACTATCTTGAGATAGTAGACGGTGAACTTGTAGGTTGTTTCTATTACAACTGGGACGCACTTGAGATTAAAATTCCCGAAGGCGTAACAGTGATAGGTAAAGATGCTTTTAAAAATGCATCGGTTAGAAAACTGACATTGCCAAAAACAGTAAAAAAACTCGAAGCAAGGTCAATAAGCACTCGTGTCCTTACGTCAATAAAGCTCAACAAGGGGCTTGAAGAAATGGGCGAGGAATGTCTTGCAAACACAGGAATTAAAACTCTGACAATCCCCGACACAGTAACAACCATAGGCGACCGTGCATTTTACTCGTGCTTTGAACTGACGAAAATAAAAGTCGGCAAAGGGGTAGAGCATATCGGTGACAACATATTGTTTGATAGTCGCAAACTGAAAGAAATAAACGGCAAATATGCCACCGATGACCATCTGGCGCTGATCTTCGAAAACCGTCTTCTGGCTTATGCGAAAAATACTCCTACGGAATCCTACAACATTCCCGACGGGGTAACGGTGATAGGTCGCGGAGCATTCTATTTATCAAGTCTTAAAGAGGTCTATATACCTGAAAGTGTATGTGATATCGAGCCTCAGGCTTTTTGCAGATCAAAAATCAAGAGGTTTACAGGTAAATTCGTCACCGCCGACAATAAAAGCGTCATCGTCGATAACCGGTTTATCGCACATCATTTCACTGACTGGCGCACCGACGATCCAAAGGAAACCCTTAAGATTCCCGAATGCGTGACAGAAATCTGCGAGGATGCCTGTCGCGAAAGAGGGGAACTTGCCGGAGTTGAATGGCACGACGGAATCACAACTATCGGACCCGGCGCTTTTATGAACAATGATGAGCTTCGACTTTCGCCTGTTCTCCCGGCCTCGCTGGTCGAGATTGGTAAAGGAGCGTTTGAAAACATGCATTGTTATAGCAACGAAGGCTGTTTCCAGGATGGTGTGATTGTTCCATCCGGTGTGCGCAACATCGGTGTTAGCGGCTTATATGCATCTACATTCTGGTTCACTCCGGAGATTCCTCCGGTTTGGGGGTACTGGGTGATGCTTATAGTCAAAAATATATTTGTTCCGGAGCATCTGATCGAGAAGTACAAGGAAGCATACCCATGGTATGCCGACAAAATCGAAGAATGGGAATGTTGATACTATTATGACTTTTGAACTTGAAATAAAAGACGGAATACTGCTTCGTCCGATTCTCTCGGACGAAGTAGAGGCAAACCATAGTTATTCCTTTGAGGTCATTATTCCCGAAGGTGTTGAGGAAATTGCAGACGATGCATTCTTCTGTGTGGCGGCATTCCGCATTACCAAACTACATTTGCCCAAAACCCTACGTCGCATCGGAAATCGTGCGTTCAAAAATACGCTCAGCGATATTCATTTTCTTACTTTGCCACCGAAACTTGAATTTATCGGTGATGAGGCTTTCTTTTGCGATAGTTTAGGATGCTATTCGTTTGTAAAGAAGATTAACATCCCCGATAGTGTAAAATATCTGGGCACAAAAGTTTTTTTTGGTTTTGAGAAACTTGAAACTCTTACTATTGGCAAAGGTATTACTCACATTGGCGAGGGCCTTGTAGGAAAATGCATGCATTTGCAATCGATCATAGCAAAATGTCCGGAAACAAAGGCAGAAGAAAATGCCTTGCAATGGCGCAATAAACTCCTCGCAGTGTGGGGAGACCTGAAATCCTACACCGTCTCACCGGAAATAGAAGAAATTGGAGATTGGGCTTTCTCATCATGTCATACAGACAAGTCTCTCTTTGGGGATAAATATTATGGGCCCGAGGAGGTGAAGCTTCCCAATGGACTTCGACGTATAGGAGACTTCGCTTTCCATTATTTGAGGATACGGGAACTCCATATCCCAGATAGTGTTGAGCATATTGGTCTCAATCCTATAAACTTCTGCTCGGTTGGGAAGCTCTCCGGTAAATTTACCTATGATGGACGAGCCATAATTGTTGGGAATCATCTTCGCTCACATATCTGGCGTGCTGAATCCAGCGTTATTCCGCCCCAAGTTGAAATTCTTGATGAACTGGCATTCAATAATTTCCGGAAGCCTAAAAGTATAACCATACCTCCGTCGGTTAAGTTTATAGGAAAAGAATGTTTCTTTATGGCTACAATTGAGGAGCTGATTTTCAGTGAGGGATTGGAAAAAATTGACGATGAAGCATTCCGTTGGTGCGATGGACTTAAGTCAATAACTTTTCCGGCCTCACTAAAGGAACTCGGCTCCGAAACGTTTGGGTGTGCTACGAATTTGACGAAGATCATTTTTAAAAGTGAAATACCTCCGAAATTCCCCGATTCAGTGATTAGTGATGAAAATTTCAAGGGGATAATTCGCGTTCCTGCCGAGAGTGTTGAAGCCTACCGCTTAGTTTTCCCGAATCTTGCTAAACCAGTTCCTGCATATCCCAATGGACGGATACTGAAAATAAAAACGAGCTGACCATCCCGAACTCCTATATAAAACGGATAAACTCGCAAAGGGCTTATCCGTTTTCTTTTAGTATCTCTGCAATTATGCCCTCTATTTGAGACAACCGCAATCCATAGGTGTTGCCATACCAAGCCGATTTTGGATAGACCGTCTGGAACAGTTCATAATCCTTTTCATGGTTCTTATCGAAGAAACCGAAAGTATATTGTCGGTCAAATTCAGATACGTTATTTAGGTCGTTATATGTTACCGTGGGATTGATTAGGATTTTGCGCTGATAGCGTTTTTTCAGAACGAAAGTTGCGGAATTGGTTACCGCGATAATCCATTTGGGGCGGTAGGCTTTTATGATGTCGTTGATTACTTTTCTTTGGTCGAGTTCAAAAAATTCATGCTGACCATAGACCTTGCCAAACTTTTCTGCGGATTCATC
>JAMPGE010000042.1 GCA_023664085.1 Muribaculum sp.
GACTGTAAATCTGCTGGTTTATACCTTCGGTGGTTCGAATCCATCTTCGCCCACTTACAATTGTAATCAATAACAACTTTATTTTAGGATATGTCAGGCACCATCGTGAGATGGTGCCTGGTTATTTTATTACAGTTCACGCAGGGATATACTCAAGGAATGCGAGCCTCCCGGCTCGCAAAAATCGAAGTACTAAGTGTTGAAAAGGGGCGAGCCTGGAGGCTCGCAATCCCAGTGGGTGCTATTTGTTGGAAAGGGCGAGCCGGGAGGCTCGCAATCCCGGTGGTCGGTGTTTTTTTTCGGATACGGATTGGGGGTAATGAAAATCCCCGGGGCTTTGGGCTCCGGGGATTTTTGCGGACCTTCGGGTCCGTGGTATCGGGGTAATAACCTTTCGGGATTATTTGCTATAATCTTTGGGGATTATTTTACTACTACTTTGGAGGCTTTTCCGTTGATGACCTTGATGTAGAGGCCATTTTCGGGGTTGGCTACGCGTACGCCGTTTACGTTGTAGTATACAGCTTCGCCTTCTTCAACTGCGATGCCTTCCACACCGCTGGTGAGCGGGATCTGGATCTTGAAGTTGTGAGAAGCTACGCCATTGGCCATCGGACGATAGAACTGGAGTTCCACTACGTCGTTGGGCTCGAATGTGTCGGTAGTAGTGGCGGTAAGTGTGCCGTCGTTGTCAGTGAAGGAGTTGAATACGTTGGTAGAGGGAACGTAAACACTGCCTGCGACGAGACCAACGGGAGTGCCGTTTGTCCAGGTGTATTTCGCGTTGATGGTGAGAGTCTTGTCGGCGTTGTATGTGATCTTGTAAGCAATGGTGTAGGGGAATTCATTGCTTTCCTGAGTTACAGTGCCGGTCATAGTGCCTTCGAGGGGAAGGATATCGGAACCGGGCTCTTCACCAACTTTGTTCACGTTGAGCATGAGCAGGGAGTATTCGGTAGCTTCGTTGCCGACAGCGTAGGCGATGCCGAGGGAGTTGATGCCGTATTTCACGGGGATCTTGTTGTCATCAGCGAGTTTCCAGCCTTCGCCAACCAGACCTTCAACGGGGATTGAGCGGGTAGCCACGAGGAGTTCGGGGCTGTCGCCGCCTATACCGGCTTCGGTGTCTACATAATAGATGGCGTCGTAACCGACGGGGAGAATTAGCTGAACGAACATGGGGTCACCGGCGTTGATGTCGAGATCAGCCTTGAAGTAGGTCTGATCGTCTTCAGTAACCTTGGTAGCGTCTTTGAGCTGTCCGTTGATGTCGAAAGTGATGCTTTCGAGATTGCTGGGCACGATAGTGTATTCGGCGGTGATGGGTACCATCACGTTGTTGACCTTAAGGTCAGCGCCGGCGATTTCGAGAGTATAAGTGCCGGGAGTGGTGATGGCTGAGGGAGTGGAGAAGGTGATTACGCTACCGTTAACAGAACCTTCGAGGTCGATTAGGATAGCGCCGTTTTTCAGAGTAGCGTAGCGGTTGTAGACGTTGAAGTTTACTACGTCAGACTCAGAGAAAGAGATAGTGATGTCTTTGATTTCTTTGAGTTCGGAGCCGCTGGCGGGAACGATAGTATACTCGGGGACAGTCTGGGGAGCTGTGATAACGAAGGGACCCCATTTGATTTCCTCGTTGGAGAATACGTCATTGCCGATAGCGTAAGTGAAAGCGCCGGCAGGAACAACGAAGTAATAGGTGCCGGGGTTGAGAGCCATAGGAATATCAGAGCCCCAGGCAGATGAACCGTTTACAAATGAGTTATTAACGAAATAAATAGACTTGTTGTCTTTGCCTAACTTATATGTAATTGCTGCATATGAAGTAGTGGAAACATTTTTACCTTCGGCATCAGCGACATATGCCTTGGTATTAGGCATCATAAGTCCTCTAATGCTTTTTATCTCAGCATTTTCAGGAACTGTAATGCCCCAGATGGCGTAGGCGTTGGTTTTACCATAGGAGAACGAAGATGCATTGTTTGTAAATTCAAAAGCGGGGATACCACCTTCGTAGGTAGCGGGTGCGGGGGTGATTGTGAGGTCACCGGCTTCTGAGGAAGCTTCGCCGTTGATCTTGTATGTGAAGGAGCCTTCATATTTCTGAGAACCTTCGCTTGTCTCAACCGTGATGGCGTCGTCATCAATGTTGAGAGAAGCAGCGTTGCTGGTTTTCTCTGTGAAGGGTTTGTCAAGTTTGAGGGTGATCTGGTTTTCGGAGATTGATACTTTGGGATAAACCTTATTGCCTTGCCATACTTTGGAAACGATATTGGAATCACCATCCTCGTCTTTGTATTCTTTATACTCACCCTCGTAGGGGCTGGTGAAATAGATACTGGAGTTGTTGGCAGACAGGCTGTTGACAGTAGCACCGTTGAGGCCGTTGAAAGTAAGAGTCACCTCGGAAAGGGTGTTGACGTCACCGGCGGAGGGGGAGAGAGTCACCGAGTAGTATTTGGTGGCTGCTGCGGCGTCGTTGATGGTGAAGTTGAGGGTGTAGGGATTGTTGGGTTTGCCATTTACGGTGTAGAAACCGGAGGGCATGATGAGCTGATAAGAACCGTTTTTGCGGTAGGGGTTGTCGGCGTTGGAGCCTGTCCAGAACTGGATCTGGAGTTCGTTGCCGGACTCAAGGTGGGAAGTGAAACCTTCGATACACTGCACGCGGCGAGTGTTGGACGGAGCGATCTGAGCTACGATTTCATTGTTGTACTTCAGAGTGGCATAGCCGATGCCATCACGGTTGATGGTGATACCGGAGGCAGTGACGGTGAAAGTGCCGAGGCCGCCGGGAGCGTAATTTGAACCGGCGTCATCGCTCGTGTTGACCACACCCGCGGAGGGTGAGAAAGATTGAGCAGCCATTGTGAAGATGGAAGCTACGGCCAACAGAGAAAGTAAAAACTTTTTCATTGCGGTTAGTAATTAAGAATAAAAAATAGAATGTAAAGAGGTATGATTGCCCGAAAAAGGGCATAAAATCCTACATATGGTGGCAAAGTTAGCAAAATTAATTACAAAATCAAATTTTTTTCAAAATAACCACGGGGAAACACAGGTATCGGTTATCACCGATACCTGTGTGGTTTATGAGTTTACGGTCGTTTATGAGTTTATGGTAAGTCGGTAAAATACGAGTCCTCACAACATCGCCTCTTCGAGGCTCATATCAACTTATTTTACTGGTCCCCAGGCTGAAGCCTGGGGTTAACCACGAATATCGCCTCTCCGAGGCGAGCCCCCACAATCCTTAATTCAGAGACTTAGGAGTTTATGGTAAGTCGGTAAAATACGAGTTCTCACAACATAGCCTCTTCGAGGCTCATATCAACTTATTTTACTGGACCCCAGGCTGAGGCCTGGGGTTAACCACGAATATCGCCTCTCCGAGGCGAGCCCCCACAATCCTTAATTCAGAGACTTAGGAGTTTCTGAGGGTGTATCATAAATCTAAAATTCGATAGAATCGGAAAATTACATCACTGAAAATCAGCATGTTGCGAATCTAAATTTTCCTAAAATCGATTTATGATACATCCTCATAAACCAGTAAGATTCGGAGAAACCGAAACTTATTCTTTTTTGATGTCAGGGTAAGCGATGCGGGAATGGTAGATCGTGGCGAGTCGCTTTTTGAATGTGTCTTTGATGGTCTCGATATCCTGAAAGCTGATGGGGGAGTCTTTGAAAAGACCGTCGGCCATCTGCCCGTCGATTATCTTGTCGACCAGGGCGTTGATGGACTGGGTGGAATAATCCTTAAGGCTTCGGGAAGCGGCCTCCACACTGTCGGCCATCATCAGTATGGCAGTCTCCTTGCTGCGGGGATTGGGTCCGGGATACCGGAAAGGCGTGGGATCCACGGGTTTACCGCCGTTTTCATTCACGGCAGTATTGTAGAAATACTTTGCGAGTCCTTTGCCGTGATGCTCAAGGATGAAGTCTTTGATTACTTTGGGGAGTTTGTTTTTGGAGGCGAGTTGAACACCAGCGGGTACATGAGAGATAATCTTACGGGCCGAGGTGGCGGGATCGAGTCCTAAATGAGGATTGACCCCGTGTTGGTTTTCGGTAAAAAAGATGGGACTTTCGAGTTTGCCGATATCGTGGTAAAGAGCTCCGGTACGCACGAGCTGGGTGTTGGCGCCTATGGCTCGGGCACCTTCGGCGGCCAGAGTTGAGACCTGCATGGAATGCTGGAAAGTGCCGGGAGCTTCTTCGGAGAGACGGCGCAGCAGAGGATTGTTGATGTCGGAGAGCTCGACGAGAGTGACGGTGGAGGTAAATCCGAACACCTTTTCCACCACGAATATAAGCACGTATGCAAAAGAAAGGATCACGGCGTTGACGGCGAATAGAGTGACCATTCTCCAGGAGAAATCGTCGAAATTGCCGTAGGCCAGCAGCGCGTATGCTATATAGCAGATAATATATGTAAGGAAAGAGACGAGGGCGGTGCGCAGGAGTTGGGATCGGCGGCTGAGTTGGCGGATGCTGAATGTGGCGAACATGCCGGCCATGAGTTCCATGAAGATAAACTGAAACTGGAATGTGGCGACCAGAGCTGAGATAAGCACTGTGACAATGAGTGAATACACGGCGGTGCGGGCGTCGAAAAAGACCACGACTACCACGGGCACGGCAGCGAAGGGCACAAGCCATATGCCGTTTGGCACATATTCAAACATGACGATGGAGAAAATCACGTAGAGAGTGATGAAGACCATCAGGAATGTCATTTTGCGCAGAGAATGGAAAAATGTCCTGCGGTAAAGCGCCAGATAGAAATAGAGGGAAATGAAGACCACAAGGATGAAGATCACCTGCCCTATATAATAATATGTGTGGGAAACGTCGGCATCGTTGATGCGGTTGAGCATCTCCATGTAAGTGTTTAGGTTTGTAAACACCTGAGGGGTGACGATCTCGCCACGGTCCACGATTCTCTGTCCCTTCTTGATCACGCCGAGAGCACCGTTGACGTCGAGATATTCGGCTGCGCGATACTTATTGTCGGCCACCGAATCCACTTCGATATTGGCACAGAGGGAGGCGCTTAGGGCGCGTGCCGCTTCCGGGGGAAAGGCTTCGGAAGTGGTGGCGGTAAAGACTGAGTCGACCAATTCGAAAACGCCGGCAGTGGATAGCATGGAGGAAGCATCTATGTTGTTCACGATGTTTTCGCTGCCGGGGGTGTTGTCGACGGAATCGGTAAGGAGTCTGAGGGAGTGGGTCTTCTGGCTCTTCACTTTCTCGAAGACGTCGGGGTCGAGCACGCCGCGGGAGTATGCTTCCCGCAGAGCATCTTCGATAATTGCCTGCCTGCCGGGAGCCAGACTTCCTTCGGAAGCCTTATGAAACTTCAGGACCACCTCGGAGGGCACATCGGGCATTTTCTTTACGAAAGGCACGAAATTGGCTTCGATGCTGTCGTGCAGACGGTGGGCTGTGGCCGAGTCGCGCATGATAGGCATGTCGAAATCGGCGGTGAGCAGCTGATATTTCCACGGCTGGTTGAGCTCATAGGTGTAGGATTGATGGTCCGCTCTGGGCAGGAGCATCACAATGAGAGCTGTGGCGGCCATGAGCATGAGGGCCTTAAGCAGACCTTTTCGGGTAAGGAATTTGATCTTCATTATTTTTTTTGATCAGTATTTTGGATTTGGCTGATCCCGACGGGATTATTTTTGTTTTTGATTTGGCTCGATTGATCTCGATTAGGCTAATTCTAATGTCACTAAAATAAGAGTTTTCACGACATCGCCTCTTCGAGGCTCATTTTACTTATCTTGGCGATCCCCGGGCTAAAGCCTGGGGTTAACCACAAATCTCGCCTCTTCGAGGCTCATTTTACTTATCTTGGCGATCCCCGGGCTAAAGCCTGGGGTTAACCACGAATCTCGCCTCTTCGAGGCGAACCCCGACAGTTCTTAATTTAGTGACATAATTCCTCATTCCTAATTCAGATAGCGGGGCCAACGTTATCGATGCCGTCTATAGCGAGGAGGCCCCGGCAAGCGCTTGCCGGGGAGCCTTGCGGGAGATGGGCAAGGCCGACAGTGCAATTGAACCTGCCGTCTTTGAGATTGAAAGAGAGATGACGGATGTCGATATCGAGTTCGTCGGAGATGAGGTGGGTGATGCTGTGGAGGATGCCCCGGCGGTCGGTGCCCTCGATGGCGATGGTGGCCTGCACGCCGGGATCATCCACACGGCAGGCAGGACCGGCGAGGACGTTGTCTTCCTCTGCTTTTGCGATGCAGTCGGCATTGTTGATTCCAAGGGAGAAATCGGCGTCGCGGCATTCGCGTCGCAGTATTGAATGGAGTGCGTTGCGGGCTTTGGCGGAGTGGCAGAATTTCAGCCAGTCGGCGGCGGGGCGTTGTGAAGAAGATGTGATTATTTCCACTTGGTCACCGCTTTCGAGGGGGTGGGAGAGGGGCACGAGTTTATGGTTGATTTTCCCGGCCACGCAGTGGGCACCGAGCTGGGAATGGATATCGAAAGCCATGTCGAGCACGGTGGCCCCGGAGGGGAGGGTGATCAGGTCGCCTTTGGGGGTGAACACGTATATTTCGGAAGAATACAGATTGAGCTTGATGCTGTCGAGGAAATCAATGGTGTCGGGGGTGGGTTGTGCCAGAATTTCCTTGATAGTATTCATCCAGGAGTCTAGTTCGAGGGAATCGTCCTGTTCGCCGGTCTTGTACTTCCAATGGGCGGCGCAGCCGAGTTCGGCCACTTCATCCATTCTTCGGCTGCGGATCTGGACCTCGGTCCATCTTCCGGAAGGGCCGAGCACGGTGACGTGCAGAGCGCTGTAGCCGTTGGCTTTGGGCACGGAAGTCCAGTCGCGGAGTCTGTCGGGATGAGGGCGGTACAAATCGGTGAAATATCCGTAAATTTTTCGGCACATCGCCGGTTCGCGCCCGCGGTCGGGGCAATCGAAGATGACACGCACGGCGTAGACGTCAAACACCTTTTCGAAAGGGATCTTCTTGCGTCGCATCTTGTTGAAGATGCTCCATGCGCTTTTCACGCGGGCTTTGATTTCATACTTTATTCCGGCCTGGTCAAGACGGCTGCAGACCGGAGCTACAAACTCCTCCACCAGCAGACGGCGACTCTGTTCGGAATTCTGCACCTTCTCCACGATTGAAAGATATTCATCGGGATAAACCTGCCGGAAAGCGAGGTCTTCAAGTTCGATTTTAATCTTGTTGAGCCCGAGCCGATCGGCGAGGGGAGCGTAGACGTAGAGAGTCTCAAGGGATATTTTCTGTCGTTTCTTGGCGGGTAAAGCTCTGGCGGTACGCATATTGTGGAGCCGATCAGACATTTTAATGAGCACCACACGTATGTCTGTAGACATGGAAAGGAGGAGTTTGCGGAAATTTTCGCCCTCCACAAAAGCCTTGTCGCCGAATATTCCGCCTGAAATTTTGGATATACCGCCTACTATTGAGGCGATTTTCGGGCCGAAATTGGATTCGATATCCTCGAGGGTGAACTCAGTGTGCTCCACCACGTCGTGGAGCAGGGCGGCGCAAATGGAAGTGGAACCGAGACCGAGTTCGCTCACCACAATCTTGGCCACTTCGATGGGGTGCATGATGTAGGGCTCGCCACTGAGCCGATACACGCCGGCATGGGCCTCAAGGGCAAACTTGAAAGCCTTCTCGATTCTTTCCACCCGTTTGCGGTGGTTGGAAGCGAGATAAAGCTCCACAAGAGAAGCGTAGGCCTGCTGGATTTGCCTGGAGTCGTGTTGCTTAGTATGGTTGGTCTGCACAAGATTCATAGTATCATATTTATGAGAGGGAATCTCACACCAAAGTTAAGCAAATAAAGCTGAATTCGCAAGAGGAGAAAATACAAAAACCGACCTGCGGGAAAATGGAAAAGAAGAAAAAATGCAAAAACGCTGAAAAATTTGTAAAAAGGTCTGAAAAAATATGTTTTGCAGCATATATGCAAACGTTTTCATAAATATTTATTATATTTGTTGGCAAGAAATCGTCAACATCTTTCTTTTCACTATGGGGATATCCGTAATAATAAATACCTACAACTCCTCGGGCACAATAAGAAAGGCCATAGAGTCAGCCAGAGGATTCAACGAGATAGTGGTCTGCGATATGGAGTCGGAAGACAATACCGTAGACATCGCCATGCAGGAGGGATGCAAAGTAGTGGTGTTTCCCCGTGGAAATTACCGCACTCCGGAGCCATCGCGCAACTTTGCCATACATTCGGCTTCGTCCAAGTGGGTGCTGATCATAAATGCTGACGAGATTATACCAACCGAGCTCCGTGATTACCTTTATGACTTTATCAAGGATCCGCAGGGAGTGTCGGTGTTGTATATCCCGCGCATGAATTTTGTGGTCAACATCTGGAAGCGGTCGAGTTATCCAGACTACCAATTGCGATTTTTCGATCGCAGCGCCGTCTATTGGCCGGAGCGGGAAGGAGCACTGCCGAAAGTGGAGGGGAAAATAAGAAAAATACCTGCTACGCGCAAGGACTTGGCTTTGCGCCACTTAGCGCCATCGATAAGTACATTTCTCGATAATCTCAACACGCAGACCGACATATGCGCGCAGAATGAGCGAAATCGTATGGTCACGCTTGGGCGGTTGATGCTCAGTCCGTTGGGAGTGTTTATGCGGGTGTATCTGCTGCGGGGTGCATGGCGGTATGGAGCGGCGGGCTTCATATCGGCCTACAACGATTCGGTGCACCGCTACTTCCATCTGGCCAAAGTTTATGAATCTGAAATAAAAAAAGGCTAAGATAGCCAGAATAGCCAAGATAGCTGAAGTAGCTAATATAGCTAATATAGCTATTATAGCTAAGATCGCTATTGAAGCTATTTGTTTTGGGGAACAGCGTCGAAGTCGTAGCGGCGCGGGAAGGCGTCGATGAAGGAGCCGGGAGTGGAATTATAGATGCGGATTCCCCTTGCTTCTGCATATTGCCGAAGGGCCAGATAGCTACGGAAGGCGATTGTCATGCTCCCCAGTACGTCGCTTATATGCAGCCCTTGATAGTCGGAGGCCACGCGCTTCAACTCCTTGTCGGAATCTTTATAGAAATGCGGCTGCACGCTCACCACACGGTTGTCATCGTCCACCCAGAGGGTTTTGGTCCAGCTATGGTCGGCACCGGCGAGAAAGATTTCTTTGTAGCCCTCGCGGATAGCGGTCATAATTGCCGGAATAAGTACGTTGCGCGGACGCGGCATGACCATTCCGGCATCAAAGAGTTTTCCCAGGAAGGGAGAATAACCGTCGGCGGGGGTCAGGTTAAAGAATTTAACGGTAAGGCTTGCGGGCAGTGAAACGCCGCGCCTCTTCAGATCCGCGAGCATACCTTTTGATTTGGCGGGAATCCACAGGGAAACAGGCCAGTCGGCATTCGAGAGATTGTCCCAAAGTTTTGCTACGTTGGGGTCCTTGTCGAAATTCACGAAGAAATGCGGATCCGCCAGCACGTAATATTGAGGACGCAGTGAGAAGAAATCGGGAGTGTTGGCAGCGAAATTTACGGCAATAAGATCGTGAGCCTCAAGCCACGGGCGATGATTGTCGATGGCATCCCGTAGGGAAGGGCCGTTGCCCATTACGATCACCGAATTGGATTTGGCACGAGATTTTGGGGAAGGGACGCGCCAGAGCAGCATCCCCTTTGCCAGAGCAGAGCAAGAGTTAAAGAGAGATTTCAGATTCATTTGTCGCAATAAGGATAATCGGGGTCGGTACGGGCTAGGACGTCGAGAGTATTGAAAGGAGACCAGCCGGAGGCGAGTTGCAGTTTTTCAGAAGATAAAGTGCGGGTAAGGGATCGTGTTTCCCTCACGGCGGGGGAAAGAGAAGCCCTGACGGCAGGGAGGGCCTTGGCATATCGCCAGGCCACGTCGGCCCATTTCGCGGGTAGGGTGGCCATTCTCTTTTCAGCACCTGCATTGGCGCTCATGGCTTCAGCGAGACGGCACCAGGTAGGGTCGGAACCGTCGGCCACATTAAAGACACCGGTCGTGCCGGCGGTAAGACGTACGGCCCGGGCCAGATCAATGGCAGTGACCACACTGATGCGTCCCTCTTCGCCGCGCACGTGAATATAACGGCGGCCGATAACGTCGGCAAACAGACCGGCCGCCACGCCATCCACATCCTTTCCGAAGGTCATGGCCGCCCGCAAAACGGTGCATCCCACACCGGTGGCCTCACTCCATAGTTTCACTTCCCTTTCGGCAGCCGCCATGAATTCACCGTGGGCATCGGCAGGATTGAGGGGAGTGTTTTCGTCGATGCCGGCACCGGCGTCGGGGCTATAAACGGCGTCGCTGCCGATAAGGGTGAGGGATCCGGGCAGATTCTCCTTGGCGGCAAGGGATTTAAGGATCGACCGCAGGGCAGGCAGAGAGTGATCGCCGACGGTGCTATCACGGCTTGGAGCGAGCACCGCCAAGTCGAAACGCGTGCCGACGGGAAGGGATGTGTTTTCATCCAGAGATACAGATATGCACTGGTCTGCCTTGAACTCCTCGAGCAGATAGCGTCTCAACATACCCTCAGGGGCGATAATCAGGGTTTTCATCATGATAAATTTGTTGCAAATTTTACAAAATTTTTATAGTTTTGCAAATATTAAGGTTCGAACGAAGAAAAAATGTAAGCCTTTCTGGCAAACAAAACGGGCCTTCAGTCCGTTGAAAATAAGACGCCCCTAAGGCTAAATTTTTTATGAGATAGGGTCAAAAGGAAATTAAATTGCGAAATACCCAAAATATAATACACCATGACAACTCCCAAAATGCAGAAAGAGATCCAGGAGGTCTTTAATCTTAAATTCGGTGGAAAAGGCACAGTGTATGCCTCCGCCGGAAGAATAAATCTAATTGGAGAACACACGGATTACAACGGCGGCTTCGTCTTCCCGGGCGCCATCGACAAGGTAATCATGGCAGAGATACGCCCCAACGGTACCGAAAAAGTGAGAGTATACTCCATCGACATCAAAGAGATGGCGGAATTCGGACTTAACGAGGAAGATGCTCCCACCCAGGGATGGGCACGCTATATATTCGGTGTGTGCAGAGAAATTATCAAGAGAGGCGGCGAAGTGAAGGGCTTTGATGCCGTGTTTGCAGGCAATGTGCCTCTGGGAGCTGGTTTGAGCTCGAGCGCCGCCCTTGAGTCGTGCTTTGCCTTTGCACTCAACAATCTGTATAACGGCGATAAATTCCCGAAATTCGAGCTTGCCAAGATCGGCCAGAGCACAGAGCATAACTATTGCGGAGTGAATTGCGGCATCATGGACCAGTTTGCCAGCGTCTTCGGCAAGAAAGGGCATCTGATGCGTCTTGACTGCCGCAGTCTGGAATATGAATACTATCCCTTCAATCCGGAAGGCTACAGCCTGGTGCTCGTGGACTCCTGCGTGAAGCATGAACTGAAGGATTCACCTTACAACAAGCGTCGCGAAAGTTGCGAAAGAGTAGCTCATCGTCTTGGCGTGGAAACCCTGCGCGATGCCGATATGGCCATGCTTGATGCCGCCAAATCCGACATCAGCGCCGAAGACTATATGAGAGCCAAATACGTGATTGAGGAGAAAGAGCGTGTGCTCGACGTATGCGACGCGCTCACCAAAGGCGACTATGAACGCGTAGGCCGCAATATGTATGCCACCCACGAAGGTCTCAGCAAAGATTACGAGGTGAGCTGTGAGGAATTGGATTATCTCAATGATCTGGCACGCGAAATGGGAGTGACGGGCAGCCGCATAATGGGCGGCGGATTCGGCGGATGCACCATCAATCTGGTGAGCGACGCTCTTCACGACCGTTTTGAAAAGGAAGTGACGGAGAAATTCAAGAAGAAATACGGGCATGCCCCCAAGATTTACGACGTGGTAATATCAGATGGAGCCCGCAAAGTGGAGTGAGAGGGAAGAGGTGAGAGGTAAGAGGTGAGAGTAATGTCACTAAAATAAGAGTTCTCACGACATCGCCTCTCCGAGGCTCATTTTACTTATCTTGGCGATCCCCAGGCTAAAGCCTGGGGTTAACCACGAATCCCGCCTCTTCGAGGCTGACCTCGACAGTTCTTAATTTAGTGACATTAGAGGTAAGAGGTGAGAGGTAAGAGGTGAGAGGTAAGAGATTTAATTTTTTTGTCTTATTTGTCTCATTTGTCTCATTTGCCTCATTTGTCTCATTTGTCTCATTTGTCTCATTTGTCTCATTATATCGCATTGATCAGATTATTATGAAGATAACAGCTCAAATTGTAAAATCGCCGGACGGTGACATCGTGCTCTATAGAATTGAGAATAAGAGCGGCGCGGCAGTGACAGTGTCGTCATTGGGAGCGGGCATAATCGGAGTGCAGGTGCCGGACCGCTACGGACGCCTTGACAACGTGGCCTTGGCATATGCTGATCCGGCGGCGTATATGGCCGACGGCCCGTGTATGGGAAAAGTGCCCGGCAGGTATGCCAACCGGATAGCGCTCGGCAGGTTTGCACTGGATGGAGAGGATTTCAAATTGGCCGTCAACAACGGCCCGAATGCCCTGCATGGCGGACCTACCGGTTTCCAAAACCGTATCTGGCAATCACAGATAATTCCCTCGGGAGTGAGATTCACATATTTCTCCAAAGATGGAGAAGAGGGATATCCGGGCAATCTTACGGCCGTGGCTGAATACAGTTGGAGCGATTCCAACGAGCTTACGCTGCGCCTGAGCGCCACCACGGATAAACCGACGGTGGTAAACCTTACCAATCATTGCTATTGGAATCTTGACGGAGCGGATTCAGGGTGTGTGCTCGATCATATACTGAAGCTGAATGCCAGCCGCTGGCTACCGACCGACGACACACTTATCCCTACGGGGGAGATGGCCGAAGTGAAAGATACGCCGATGGACTTCCGGCGGTTTAAGACACTTGGCAGAGATATCCGTGCCGACTTTCCGGCACTCGTCTACGGCAAAGGCTACGACAATTGCTGGGTGATAGACGGCGAGGAAGGCACGCTTCGCGAAGCCGCCGTGCTCTCGTCTGATTACTCCGGGCGGACCATGAGGGTACTCACGGATCAGCCGGGCGTGCAGGTATACACGGGCAATTGGCTCACCGGTTGCCCCGACAATCGCAGCGGCCGCCGCTATTTCGACTACGACGGGGTGGCCATAGAATGTCAGGGACTGCCCGACGCGCCAAACCATCCCGCTTTCCCCTCACAGCGGCTTAATCCCGGCGAAGAATACCTGCGCACCATAAAATTCTGTTTTTGAAACTATTTCGGCTATGCCGAAATAGTTGGTTTATGAGTTTATAAGATTTATAAGATTTATAAGTAATGTCACTAAAATAAGAGTTCTCACGACATCGCCTCTTCGAGGCTCATTTTACTTATCTTGGCGATCCCCAGGCTAAAGCCTGGGGTTAACCACGAATCTCGCCTCTTCGAGGCGAGCCCCGACAGTTCTTAATTTAGTGACATTAGATTTATACGATTTATACTGATTATCAGTTTAGAGGCGCGGATAAATAAAAGAGACGGCTTATCGGCCGTCTCTTTTATTTATATCATGGGAGCGTAATCAAAAATGCGGATTATATTCTGATGGGTTTGGGCTTCACTGAATCAGCCTTTTGCACGGGGGCAGATGCAGATACGGCACCGGTCTTGATAGTAAACTCAATCAACTGGTCGGGCTTGAACTCACCGTTGCGGTAGCGGCGGGGAGCAAGTTCGATGGGAGAAGCCAAGAAAGTGCATGTCTGGTTAGGCTTCATCGTTCGCAGGGCGGCGGAGATGATGGGAGAGGCGAATCCTTGACCCACAGTGAGTTTTGAGGGGAACTGCATGCCCAGAGGAGTGCCGTCGGTCAGAGCAGCCGAAATTTCAACGGACACTTCGTCGCCATCTTTAAGGAGAGCTCCGGATCCGGGGGTGATATTCTTTACGTAAAGATTCTCGTTGACGCGGGTCATCTTCTTCTCGGCGGCGACTTTGGCCAGTTGAGCACGGGCGGTTTCGGAGTCGGCTTTTTCCTTTGAAACCTGCAGATTGTCGAGAATTTTGTAAAGTTCGGCCTTATCCTGCGGGCCATTTGCCGAAGAGTCGGAATCAAGAGCGCCTTTGAGGGCTTCAAGGAAGAGTTTTTCGTTAATATCCACATTGGGATACTGCTTCTGGAGTTCGCGAATGTTGGTAGCGACCTGAAGGCCCACATAAAGGCCCTGGTTGTAGGCATCGTTGTCTCTAACGGCCGCCATACCGTCCTTAATGCCTCGCAGGTAATCCTCGCGGGCCTGCTCCGAACGGAGGGTGGTGTCTTCCTGGGTAGAGTTCCAGAAATCATAACCGATGGATCGTCCGAAGTAAAAGGATATGGAGTCGCTTTGAGTGGCGTTGTCAAGATCAGAGATGGAATTGCGGGCTTTGTCGCCGCAGGAAGCGAGGATCAAAGCGGGAAGCATCAGAGAAGCTAAGCGAAATGTCTTCATAAAATTATTTTGGAGATATGAGAGGAGCTAATTTTTTTAGTTACTGGCTTATAAGTTTGTGGCAGACTCGGGGGAAGGAGCCTGAATGGAATCGGAAGGGATGACCTGCGGTTGATCGGCAAGAGGAATGTCGACGCTTACGGTTTCACCGTTGGGCACCACATTATCGGCCGTACGGCCTTTGCAGGCGGTAAAAACCGACAACACCGCCGGGAGCAAAAGAGCTCCGGCGGCATATCGTAAAATCAAATTAAAGTCAAGTCTCATTGAGCGGGTTGGCTTTGAACGCTGATAAGGTCTACAATAAATATAAGAGGGGCATTGGGGGGCACGGGGCCGCCGGGAGTGCCTTGTTCACCATAGGCAAGATCGGCGGGAATGTAGAAGATAGTGGTGCCGCCCTCCCGCATGGTCTGAAGGCCTTCGGTCCAACCCTTTATCACACCGTTGAGGGGGAAGGAGATGGGCTCTCCGCGTTCGTAGCTTGAATCAAACACGGTGCCGTTGATGAGTTCGCCGAGATAATTGACGGTAACTGTATCCGTGGCTTTGGGGGATTTGCCGGTACCTTTCTTCACGACCATGTATTTCAGACCGGAGGGAGTCTCCACATAAGTTGAATCCTGACCGTTGCCCTTGTTGGCGGCGTTGGTGAAGAATTCGGGAGCGGGGAGGGATTCACGAATGGTATCGTTGATGGTCTTCACTACAGTGTCGGTTTCATTCACGATGAGGGTCTGATCGTTTTCCTCCACGATGGTATCGGTCTGCCCTTTCTTGCCGGAGCAGCTGGCCATCAGGGAGAGGCCCATAAAGGCTGCAGCGGCGAAATAAACGCACTTTTTCATTTTCAGCTGTTGATTTTGATAAGTTCTACGTCGAAGATCAAAGTGGAGTGGGGAGGGATCACGTTGGGGATACCCTGGGCGCCGTAAGCGAGGTCGGAAGGGATGAAGAAGCGGTATTTGGCACCTTCACGCATAAGCTGCACGCCTTCGGTCCAGCCCTTGATCACCTGATTCAGAGGGAAAGTGGCGGGTTCGCCGCGGTTTACGCTGGAGTCGAACACGGTGCCGTCGAGCAGGCGTCCGGTGTAGTGTACGGTCACTTCGCTTGTGGCGGAAGGCTGCGCGCCTTCGCCTTCTTTCTCCACGATATACTGCAGGCCGGAGGGAGTCTCCTTCACGCGCTCGTCTTTCTTATTGTCGGCGAGGAACTTGGCGGCCTCTTCCTTGGCGGCCTTTGTGGCTTTCTCCTGCAGGGAGGTAAGGTATTCGTTGATAAGTTTTTGAGCCTCATCGGCCTTCATATCGGGAGTGCCGTCTTCAAACACGCACTTTACAGCATCGCAATAACTTTTCACGTCAAGTTCTTTGACGCCCATGGCTTTAAGCTGGCTACCCATAGCCAGACCCCATGCATAACTTAATTTGTCCATAGTCTTTTGGGTTTTAGTAATTCAAATTCAATTGACCGGAAGTCCGGCGGAAAACAATGAGAGCCGGCTGCCGATAAAAATATGGCAGCGGTATTTCCGCCGCCATATATAATAACGAGTATGACCCCGTAAATGTTGTGTATAATCAGGTTTCGGTTTTTTCAACCGAAACCTGATGGCTTAAGAGTTTATAAACTATTTGTTTTGCAGCGGAGTGCGGCAAAGGTAGTCGAGGCGGAGAGAAGAGGGAATCAAACGAGTTTTGCGGAAGCCTCTTTGATGCGTCGCATAGCTTCGCGGATATTGTCGTCGGAGGTGGCATAGCTCAGACGCATGTATCCCGGGGAGCAGAAAGCGGCGCCGTCAACGCAGGCCACGTGGGCGTTTTCAAGCAGATACATCACGTAGTCGCCCGAGGTGCGGATCACGGTGTCGCCGTATTTCTTGCCGATGAAAAAGCTGACTTCGGGGAAAAGGTAGAAAGCGCCTTCGGGTTCGTTGACGATCCATCCGGGAATTTCGCGGGCGAGACTCACGATGAGGTCACGGCGGCGGCGGAATGCCTCACGCATGTCAGCGATGCATTGCTGGGGACCGTTGTAGGCGGCTTCGGCAGCTTTCTGCGCTATGGAGGAAGCTCCGGAGGTGTACTGACCCTGAAGCTTGGTGACGGCCTTGGCTATGGGGAGAGGAGCTGCCAGATAACCGATACGCCATCCGGTCATGGCATAAGCTTTTGATACACCGTTTACAATAATCACCCGGTCGCGAACGCTTTCGAATTCGGAGATGGAGTGCACGCGGTCCACGAAGTTGATGTGTTCGTAGATCTCATCGGCGAGGATGAGGATATCGGGGCAGTCGGCGAGCACGTCGGCGAGCGCCTTGAGTTCATCGTATGAATAAATGGATCCGGTGGGGTTGGAGGGAGAGTTGAGCATCACCATGCGGGTGTTGGGGGTGATAACGTCGCGGAGTTGATCGGCGTTGATTTTGAAGTTTTCCCTTACACCGGCGTTAACGAGCACGGGCACACCTTCGGCGAGCTTCACCATTTCCACGTAGCTCACCCATGCGGGGGCGGGAATGATCACTTCGTCGCCGGGATTGATTGTGGCCAACAGGCAGTTGCACAGCTCTTGTTTGGCACCGTTGCCGACAACGATCTGTTCGGGGGAGAAATCGATATTGTTTTCGCGGCGTAGTTTGTCGCGTACGGCTTGTCTGAGACTTAGATAGCCGGCTACGGGAGTATAGCGGGAGAAATTGTCATCAATGGCCTTCTTGGCGGCCTCTTTGATGAAATCGGGGGTGTTGAAATCGGGTTCGCCTACGCTCATGTTGATAACGTCGACGCCTTTGGCACGGAGTTCTGCACTCTTCTGCGACATGGCGAGAGTGGCGGAAGGAGAGAGATTTTCAACCCGACGAGAAATGTGATTCATGATAATAAGGTGTTATAAATAGATTCAAGATTCGGCAGCGCCGAGAAGAGGGATTAAATCTAATCTTCCCCCGGCGGGGGATGCATTTTCAATTATGCGTAGTAATTATCCTGCGAAGTTAGGGAAAAAAATTCAAATAGCCAAAATGGGGGAGTGAAGAGGTAAGTGGGAATAGTGAATAAAGAAAAAGAGCTGAACCGGGTGGGATCAGCTCGGATGTTTGACAGATAAATTTTTGTAATTTTTTGATTGACATATTTGTATAT
>JAMPGE010000043.1 GCA_023664085.1 Muribaculum sp.
TAAATAAGAGGATAAGGGGACTATATCTTCCTCGACAACTGTCAAAGATGAGAGGGAAAAAAATTCAAATAGCCAAAATGGGGGAGTGAAGAGGTAAGTGGGAATAGTGAATAAAGAAAAAGAGCTGAACCGGGTGGGATCAGCTCTTGAGAAGAGTTGTCTTACCAGGATTCGAACCTGGACAGGCAGAACCAAAAACTGCAGTGCTACCATTACACCATAAGACAATCCAAAGCCAACAGGCCAAGTCCGACAGATGTCATGGCCTCGAAAGCGTTGCAAATTTAGTAAAAAAATCGGAGGTGACAAAAAAAGTATGTTTTTTTTACAAAAAAAATCAAAAATCGAAAAACATTTCGGCAGCCCTCCATGTTATAATATCGAATCAGATGATAAACCAAGGCTTCTGCAGGTAGAAGTCTTACAAGATATAAAGTGCTATAAGCGTTCTGAAAAAGTTGTTATTGTTGTTTTAATTGAAGAAATAAGCTCGAAGTGATTCGAGCTTTTTCTTGTATTGGGGTTGTAGCACGCTTCAGCGGGGGGGCGATGGGTTGAGAAAAGAGAAATTTTGCTAATTTTGTGAGTTGTAATAAAAGCTGCAAGTAGGAATGATACCCAAAGTGATACATTATTGTTGGTTTGGCGGTAAGGAATTGCCGGCCGACGCACGGAGATATATAGAGACATGGCGGAAGAATCTGCCGGGCTATGAGATACGGCGATGGGATGAGAGTAATTATGATGTGGGCAAGATAGCGTTTACGGCAGATGCGTATGCCGACAAGCGATATGCGTTTGTAAGCGATTATGCTCGCTTCGACATATTGTATCACCACGGCGGCGTATATTTCGACACTGATGTGGAACTGATCCGGCCGATGGAAGAAATAATCGCAGCCGGAGCCTTTATGGGATGTGAGTATAATCCCGCGGGAAAAGACGATCCGCATGCCATAAGAGTGAATCCGGGAGTGGGGATGGCCTGTGAGGCAGGAGATCCTCTTATCGGAGAGATTCTGGAGAAGTATAGGAATATAAAATATGAGAATCCCGATGGAGCGGCGGATCCGGACACCATAGTGACCCACACTACCAAGCTGATGCGGGATCACGGGCTTAAAAACGCCGGAGGACGGCAGCGAGTGGGCAATTTTTGGGTATATCCTCAGGAATATTTCAATCCCATCTCCATATACGACGGGAAGACGCGCATAGAAGAAAGCACGTATACGATACATCATTTCGCTCAATCGTGGCAGAAACCGTCGCGCAGGCTGATCCGCAGGATCGTGATGAAGCTGGGGGGACCGCGCCTAAAGAACGCCATAAAAAAGCTCCTTTTGAAATAAGTCGGCCACTTTTGCGTTATGAAGATAATGAAGCAGTCCAGACGGCTTCGCTGAAATGCGGATCCCGGGAGGATAAAGAAGCACTCACGGTCCGTATATCATACTGTAGAACAAAGAATAAAACGTCGCAGAGTCAGAACCTAATACCGGAAGTCAGGCCATGAAAAAAGAGTGCTGTCGCAGACCGAAAATAATGTTTTGTGATAACTCGTTGCGGGAATTGCTGAATTTCCGTCAGCCGGTGATAGAATCGTATCTCAAAGACGGGGCTGACGTAGTGACCCTGGCGCCGCCAAACCGCGTGGATCCCCATCTTGGAGAGGGGTATCGGCATGAAGCAGTGAGAATGTCGCCCGGAGGGATGAATCCATTCGCCGATTTTATGTACTTTCTAAGGCTTCTGCGGATATATATGCGAGAGCGTCCGGACTATATCTTCCATTATACGATAAAGCCGAATATCTACGGCACTATGGCGGCCCGGCTCTGCGGCATACCGTCGGCCATCATGATAGCCGGACTCGGATACGTATTTACCGCCGAAGGACTCGGGCCGAGAATAGGGCGCTTCCTGTATAGAATAGCCATGAGGCTGAGCGACAGGGTGATGGTGCTCAATGAATCCAACCGGGACATGCTTCTGAAGAAAAGATTGGTAAGTGAGCGAAAGCTTCTGCTTCTTCCCGGAGGGGAAGGGGTGGATCTTGCCCGCTTTGACCGTAATTAGAAGTCGAAAAAAACTTGCCTGCGCTATGACAACATTTATGATGATCACACGTCTGCTCTACGACAAGGGGTATACACAATATGTGGAGGCCGCTTCCAGAGTGAAAGCCCGCCACCCGGAATGCAGGTTTGTGTTGCTGGGGTCGCTGGAGCCGGGCTTGCCGATGCACGTACCGGAGGAGGTGGTGCGGGCGGACGTAGACCGGGGCGTGATAGAATATCTGGGCTATCAGAAAGACGTGGTGGGCTTCATGAAGCAGGCCGACTGCATAGTGCATCCGTCATACTACAACGAAGGGATGTCGCGTGTGCTGATGGAAGCTTTGGCGCTGCGACTGCCGGCCGTGACCACCACCATACCGGGATGCCGGGAGCTTGTGGAAGACGGGCGTACCGGCTTTTTGTGTGAGCCGCGCAGCACAGACTCTCTGGAAGAAGCCCTCGAGCATTTTTTGAATCTGAGCGAAGAAGAGCGCAGGCAGATGGGCGAGAGGGCCAGAGAAGTGGCCGAAGAGCGATATGATATCCGGAGGGTGATCGGCATCTACCATTCGCTGACCGATCCCCATATCAAAAAAAACTGTTGAACGGCAAATAAAAAAAGTCTGCCGGACGTTATTTATAATAAGGAGAGAGAAACCCACCCAGGCAGAGAGAAAATCTGAAAGACGGGTAAAAAAGCTCCTGAAAGAAATTGCTGAACCCACCCCGAAGGCACTGACGTGTGATTTAACATTTTTTGTGAATCGGGGTCTAAACGAAAAGTCATGATTTTTGTCATATTAAGTATATTGGTATGGATAGCAGCCATAGCCATGCTTCGGCGCAGACCGCTATTGAGTCCGGCCCTGTCTTATCTGGGGCTGCTCAGCGCAAGCTTCGCGCAGACAGACGGCAATCCGTGGTTTCCGCTTAACAGCGTGATCCTGATGGGCTGGCTCTGCATGACGATAGTAGTGATGCTTGCCACTTTGATGCAGCCGGCAGCCGTGCGCCGTTCCACCCATGGCGTATGGTATATGACAGGCGGTGCCTTTGTGGGCATGGTCATAGGTCTGCTCGGCATCACCTTCACTCAGGTGGCGGCTATGCTCTACGGCATTATGGTGACGGCCACGGCCGCCGGAGTGTTTTTCGGCTTTCTGATGTATTCCCGCACCCCGGGAGGGTCCGGGATGAGCATCGGCAGCGGCAACTTCTTTCATTACCTGCTGGCCAAAGGCTTTCCGGTGGCCATCACGGTGATGCAGATCGGAGTGGTGCTGACCATACTTGTATTGCTTCATGCACCGGCACAGTAAGACCCGTAAACAGAATAAAGATGACTCTAAATATAAGAAAAGCAGCGATACGCATCACGATAGCGGCCTCTTTGGCAGTGATGGCGCTGGGCAGCGACGTATCGGCCCAAACCCGACGCGAGGTGACGCGCCCCTTGCCCGGCACAGAAAATATCAAGCCCGAGGACAAGCGCAAAATCAAGGTGGAAAAGCCCGACCTTGAAAAAATCAGGACCACAACGCTCGACCCCAAATCGAAATTTTATTTCCCCAAACTCATGGAAAAGTATCTTCGCAACGACACCACCATGACCAACGAGGAATACTGCAACTTCTATTTGGGCTACATGTTTCAAGAGGATTACGACCCATACCGGGTGTCGCCCTACTCATCGCGCACCGACTCTTTACGCATGAAGGCCACGCATACCAAAGAAGAGATAGACACCATACGCAAATACTCCGAGCTGGCCTTGCGCGACAATCCGTTTGATTTAAGGCAAATGTCTTTTTTGGTGCACGTGCTCAAAGAGAAACGCAAAGATATGAGTGCGAAAATATGGGAGTACAGGCTGGAGCATCTGCTTGGAGCCATAAAAAGCACCGGCACGGGCGAGGACCTGGAGAATGCCTGGTACGTGATCTATCCCATGCATGAATACGATATGGTGCAGCTGCTTGGCTATGAGGCCACCGACGCTGATTTCTTCGATCCGGGAGTGGACTACCTTACCGTGACTCCATTGGCCGACAATAAACGCAGCTCCAAGAAGGCCAAAGGATTTTATTTCAACGTAGAGGTGCCTCAGCAGCAATACGAACTCAAGCATCCGGAAGCGGATGAAGAAGCGGAGCCGGAAGTCCCGGCCGAATAGTCTTTGCAAAGACCCGGACATAGAAATAAAAATACAACAATAAATATGGAAATGAAAGTAGCAGACGGCATGCTCGTGGGGTATGCCTACAGATTATACGACAATGAAACGGACCAGCTTCTGTTTGAAGCGCTGAGCGACCGTCCGGACATGATGCTCTATGGCGAGAGCCCTGAAGTGGTGCCCGGACTTGCCGCCGCGATGAAGGATCTGAAGGTCGGCGACAGATTTGAGGTGACGCTTCCTCCGGCAGCGGGATTCGGAGAGCGTCGGGAAGAAAATGTGCTGACCCTTGACCAAAGCATCTTTATGCGCGACGGCAAACTTGCCGATGAGGTTAAGGTAGGCGCCATCCTCCCGATGATGACTCAGGAAGGCTATCGTGTGCAAGGCATGGTGCGGGGAATTGCCGACGGCAAAGTGACCATGGACTTCAATCATCCCTTTGCCGGAAAGACCGTGCGGTTTGAAGGAGAGATCGTAGACGTGCGCAAACCGACCGATGAGGAGCTCAAAGCCATGCGGGGCGGCGGCTGCGGCGGCTGTGGCGGTGGCTGCGAAGGTGGCTGCGGCGACGGCGGCAAGAGCGACGGCGGTTGCTGCGGATCAAAAGGGGGGTGCTGCAAATAAGGCTGTGATTCCTCCCCTTACCCCTTAGGCGGACTTTAAGAATATAAATGGATAACGAAAGAGCGGTTGCATCCTTAGAGGTGCAACCGCTTGGTATTATGGGATATGCGGGGAGGTTTAAAGGGTCTTAGATGCTCAGGCGGCGCAGAGTGGCGAGGAGTTCGCGGTTGATGGGTTTGTCGTTTTTGATGGCCTTGGTGATAGGCACGTAAACGATTTCATCGTTTTTCACACCGATCATGACGTTGCGTTGGTCATCGAGCAGGGCATCGATAGCGGCGGAACCCATTCGGGAAGCGAGAATGCGGTCGTGAGCCGTGGGGCTACCGCCTCTCTGGAGGTGGCCGAGGATTGTTACGCGCACGTCATATTCGGGATATTCCTCCTTGACCCGTTTGGCCAGGCCCATGGCACCGCCTGTGATCGGAGATTCGGCCACGAGCACGATGGAGGAATTTTTCGATTTGCGAAAACCGTTTTGGATCAATTCGCTGAGTTGGTCCACCTGGGTTGAAATCTCGGGGATGATGGCGGCCTCGGCACCGGAGGCTATGGCGCCGTTGAGGGCCAGGAATCCGGCGTCGCGCCCCATCACTTCGATGAAGAAGAGGCGTTCGTGGCTTGTGGCCGTGTCGCGGATTTTGTCTACGCACTCCATGATGGTATTGAGGGCGGTGTCGTAGCCGATGGTGGAATCGGTGCCGTACAGGTCATTGTCGATAGTGCCCGGCAGACCCACTATAGGATACGAGAACTCGTTGGCGAATATGCGTGCGCCTGTGAGCGAGCCGTCGCCTCCTATCACTACCAGGGCATCTATGCCGCGACGTTTGAGTACGTCGTAGGCACACTGGCGCCCTTCGGGAGTGGCAAACTCCTTGCATCGGGCGGTCTTAAGGATAGTGCCCCCCCTCTGAATGATATTTGAGACGTTTTGTGTTGAAAACTCTTCGATTTCATCGGAGATAAGGCCCTTGTAGCCGCGATAAATACCGTAAACTTTAAAACCGGCGAAAATACCGGCACGCGTCACGGCGCGGATAGCAGCGTTCATCCCCGGAGCGTCACCGCCGGAGGTGAGAATGCCGATGGATTTTATCTTATTCATGACCTGAAATGTAATTTTGGGTTTAACTTAGTGTTTCACAGTGTGATAGTGCCGGGGTGTGATCTGCGTGGGTAAAAACGGCAGAGATCAGTGACTGATCCGGCTTTAAAAATATAACCATAGAACCAAAGCAAAGTTATATAAAAGATTGAAAATTGACAAAAAATCTTTAATTTTGCATGTTTATGATACGGACTCAAAGTAAAAGATGAGTCGAATCATCCAAAGCGGGAAGAGAATATGGAAAAAAAGGAAAACATCAAAAACATAGTGTTTGATCTGGGCGGAGTGATCATCGATCTGCGTAGGGAAATGGCTGTGGAAGCCTACCGGGAACTCGGACTTGAAAACGCCGATGAGCTCTTGGGCCTTTACCGTCAGGAAGAGCCGTTTCTGGGTCTGGAGACCGGACGGCTTACGGAATCGGCCTTTCTCGACTATATGCGTCCGATGTGTGGTGGAGCCACGGATGAGCAGATGTGTGAGGCCTTTACCCATTTTCTTGTAGCCCTTCCCGCAGAGCGGCTCAAACGCCTTCGGGAATTGCGGGCCAAAGGTTACCGCATCTATGCCTTGTCGAATACGAATCCCATCATGTACAACGGCTGGATAGCCGATGCCTTCCGTGCGGAAGGATTGAGTATAAACGATTATTTCGACGGGATAGTGGTAAGCTTTCAGGAGCTCACGTGCAAGCCGGATAGGGAGATCTTCCGGCGAGTGCTCAGCCGCTATGGGCTCAAGGGGGAAGAGACGCTGATGCTCGATGACTCCGCCGCCAACTGCGAGGGAGCCCGGCGGGCCGGGATGCAGGCCGCCAAAGTAGGACTGACACCGGCCGACGACATGCTCGCACTGACCGCGGAATTTTTGCAATGATTCAGATATGGAAAATATTCAGCCCTCGGCAGCCACAGTAGGCACCTTCGACGGATTTCACCGCGGCCATCGGGCCGTGGTGGAGACACTGCGTGCGGAAGCCGTGGCAAGGTGTCTGGAACCCATAGTGATAAGTTTTGACCGACATCCTTTGGCCACGGTGGCTCCGGAGCGCGCTCCAAAGCTTCTGATGTCGCCGGCGGCGAGCCGACGGCTGATATCATCCGCGGGCGTACGCACGGTGATGATGGAATTTGACAAAAAGGCAGCTTCGATGACGGCGGCCGAATTCATGACGCTTCTGCGCGATGAATTGATGGTACGCCTTATGGTGATCGGCTACGACAACACATTTGGATGCGACGGCCTTGATATGAAGGTAAGCGACTATATGGCGCTGGGCAAGAGTCTTGGCATAGAAATGCTGGAGGCACCTCTGGAGACGGGAATCAGCAGCAGCGCCATACGCAAGGCCGTGGGCTCGGGCTACGTGGAAAAAGCCGCCGGGATGCTCGGACGTCCCTACTCGATAGAGGGCATCGTGGTCCACGGCGAGCAGATAGGCCGCACCCTTGGCTATCCCACCGCCAATCTGCAGCCCGACTACTGCTACCAGCTTCCCGCATCGGGGGTATACCTGGCGGAGGCCGTCTTTCCCGGAGGAGAACGGCACCCGGCAGTGGCGAATGTCGGGATGCGTCCCACCTTCGCCAATACGGACCGACCGCAGGTGGAGGCGCACCTTCTGGACTTTGAGGGCGACATCTACGGCCGCGCGATGACGCTGCGGTTTCTGATGCGCCTGAGAGACGAACGGAAGTTTGCCGACACAGAAGCTCTGAAGCACGCCATAGCATGCGACGAGGCCAGAGCAAGAAGCCTGTATCAAACCATTTAACTTACCTGACGTTTTAAAAGAAACACGAAATAAATATACCGGAGATGAATAATATGGAAGTTATCAATTTTGCGGAGACTCCGAGTCTGGTGAGTCGATATATGCTTGAACTGCGCGATATCAACATACAGAAAGATCCGATGCGTTTTCGCGAGAATCTTGACCGCATCGGGCAGATTATGGCATATGAGATCTCCAAGCGTCTGGATTACAGGGACGTTGACATAGAGACCCCGCTGGGCATTGCCCGTTGCCAGACCCCGGCAGACAAGATAGTGCTGGCTACCATACTGAGAGCCGGGCTGCCGTTTCATCATGGATTTCTCAACTATTTCGACCATGCCGAGAATGCCTTCGTAAGCGCCTACAGACGTTACCGGGAGAAGGGCGACTCCTTCGACGTGCTCATAGAATATCTCGCCTCTCCTTCAATCGAGGGGAAGACACTGGTGCTGGTGGATCCGATGCTGGCTACGGGCTCCTCAATGGAACTGGCCTATAAGGCGCTTCTTTCCAAAGGGAACCCGGCCCGCGTACACGTGGCTTCGGTGATAGCATCGCGTCAGAGCGTGGACTATATCAAGGAGCATCTTCCCTCGGACAAAACCACGCTTTGGATCGGGGCTATCGACGATGAAGTAAACGCCCACAGCTATATCGTGCCCGGACTGGGCGACGCCGGAGATCTGGCCTACGGTGAAAAAGACTGACGGATATGATTCTCGGTCGGATAGAAATAGTAAATTTTAAGAATATCGAGGAGGCCACCTTAGACTTCCCCGCCGGAGTGAACTGCATACTCGGAGACAACGGCATGGGGAAAAGCAACCTGCTTGAAGCCATTCATTTTCTCTGTCTGGCCCGGCCGATGTCGCCGATGCCCGAAAGTGCTCTTCTGCGCCACGGCACGGATCTGCTGAGCGTGCGCGGCGATTTCGTAACCGATACGGGCAGCGATGAGAATGTACGGATCGGGATAGTGCGTGGCAAAGGGAAAAGCCTGCGACGCAACGGCAAGGAATACGACCGCATATCGCGTCATATCGGCGCATTCCCCATAGTGAGCGTCACGCCCCGCGATTCGGAGATAGTGAGCGGTTCGGGAGAGGCACGCCGGCGACTGATGGACATGGTCATATCCCAGGCGGATCCGGCATATCTCAGCCAGCTCATGCGCTACAACCGCTCGCTTGAAAGCCGCAACCGTATGCTTCGGGCCGGAGTGAAGGATCCCATACTGTATGAATCGGTGGAATGCGGCATGGCGGAGGCGGCCGCTGCCGTGCACAAGGCGCGCCAGCAATGGACCGAAAGACTGGCGCCCTGCGTGAGCCGATATTATTCGGAAATAGCCGGATCGGATGAAAAGGCCGGCATCTCCTACCGGTCCGTGCTCAACGAGACGAGCCTGCCGGAGGTGCTGTCTCGTACGCGAGGCAAGGACACCGCCCTGGGATTCACCTCTCAGGGCATACACCGCGATGACCTGTCCACCTCTCTGTCGGACTACAGCATGCGCCGACTGGGAAGCCAGGGGCAGGTGAAAACCTTTACGCTGGCATTGCGTCTGGCCATATTCGATTACCTTCGCCAGACGGGGGGTATGACCCCGATCCTCCTGCTCGACGATATATTCGACAAACTTGATTCGGGCCGGGTGGGCCGCATAATGCATCTTGTAAGCAGCGCAGCCAACTTCCGACAGATTTTCATAACCGACACCAACAGGCAGCATCTCGACGAGATACTATCGTATATCGAAGGGGAGAGACGGCTCTTCGGTGCGGTAAACGGTAAATTCACAGAATTGTAAACAAGAAATAAAGTAGAGAATGAAGAGAACCCGCACCGTAAGCCTTGGGGATGCCCTGCGCGACACACTCGCCGAATGCCGCATGACTGAACGACTTGACGAGATCCGGGCCGCCCAGTGCTGGCCGCTTGTGGTGGGGGCCAGGTGGGCCGCCATGAGTCCGCGCCCCACGGTAAGGGGAGGGGTGATGACCGTAAGGCTTGCCAATGCGTCTCTTCGACAGGAACTTACCCTTAACAGAACGCGTCTTGTAGCGGCACTCAATGCCGTGGTGGGGCGCGAGATAATAAATGATATTCGCTTTTTGGCACTATGAATCAGAATTTTCCTGAGATACCTTCAGCCGACAGCTTCCGCCATTCGATGGAGGTGCAACTACGCTTTAACGATATAGACATACTCGGACATCTCAACAACACCGTGTATCTTTCGCTCTACGATCTGGGAAAAGCCAGATGGATGGAAGCCGTGAAGGGAGGGGATATAAACTTCCAGAAGGTGGAGAGTGTGATAGCCAACATCAACTGTTCGTTTGTGAAGCAGATAAAGTTTGGAGAACGGATTTTTGTGAGTACGAGATGCTCGCACATCGGGCGAAAAAGCTTTACGCTTGATCAGGTGCTTACGGACCACACCGGAGAGGTGCGCTCCATTTGTCGCACTGTGATGGTATGTTACGATCCGGCGTCACGTCAGACGGTGGATGTGTCTAAGGAGTGGCGGGAGGCGATAAAGAACTACGAAAAGACCTCCCCTGAAGAATAAAGTCTAAAACAACTGAAAGATGACAACACCAGATATGCCCGCATTAATGCGCGCCATCCTCGAAAAAGAAGCACAGGCCGTAATGTCGGTGCCGGTGAGCGAGGCTTACAGCCGTGCCGTGGATCTGATTGTGGATCATGTGGCCCGACGCGGAGGCAAGCTCGTGACCTCCGGCATGGGCAAAGCCGGACAGATCGCCATGAACATAGCCACAACTTTTTGCTCCACAGGCACTCCGGCAGTGTTTCTACATCCGTCGGAAGCCCAACACGGCGATCTTGGCATACTTCAGAAAAACGATCTGATGCTGCTTCTGAGCAACTCCGGCAAGACCCGCGAGATCCTCGAACTCACGGAGCTTGCCAAAATATTGAACCCGGCCCTGCATTTCATTGTTATAACAGGAGATGCCCAAAGCCCGCTGGCCCGAATGGCCGATGTCACGCTCCATACCGGGGGAGCCCCGGAGGTGTGTCCGTTGGGATTGACTCCCACTACTTCGACCACTCAGATGACCGTGATCGGAGACGTGCTCGTGGTAGGCACCATGACGGCCATAGAGTTTCCCGTGGAGGAATATGCCAAGCGTCACCACGGCGGCTATCTTGGCCATAAATCACAACAACAATCAAATTAGTCATGTTAGATATAACCCTTGATCTGAGCAAACACGAAAAAAACAGCCGCGACCACGAAGTGATGGAAGAGGCAATGGCCGCCCGCAAAACGGCTGCCGAAATGCTCGAATCCAAAAGAAATGTCGATGCCCTCGAACGGGTGGTGTCGGCGCTGCGCACAATGCGCGAATATTCCGATTTTGAGAATCTGGAATTCAAGACCCTGCTGATCGCTCTGCTGTTTGATCTCAGCGAAATTCACTTTGCTCTCAAAGACTATAAGCAAAGCGAAAAGGAACTGGACACTCTGTTTAAACTCCTCTCACCCCTTGTGCAGTCGGATCCCGACAGATTCGCACGGTTTCATATCCTCGCCATGGAGCTTTCCACGCGGGTGCTCCGTTCGCGAAAAAAGACGCTCGATATGCTCGTGAAGCAGCAGATAGATACCGAGCAACTCTACGAAAAGGTGAATTCCGGGGTCACCGCCGCCACCGACAAACTAGTGGAGTCGCTGCGGAAGGTAGGACAGCTGTTGGCCTCGACCGGTGATTACCGCGGTGCCATGAAGTTTTTGGCCGAAGCCATAAAGATATCCAAGAAGCGTACCGGACGGGTTACCCGCAAGGAGATCAAGATGACTATCGAGATGGCTGAAATCATGATGCGCGTAGGAAGCATGCGTCCGCGTGCGCGCAGGCTCCTCGGAGCGATCCTTCCACATGCCATTTCTCAGGAGACCATCGAACTTGAAGAAGAGATACTCGCCCTGTGTGAAATTCTCGACAACGATGTAGAGAAGGAATCGAAGTGGAAAAACTTCATCTATAGCCTTACGCATCCGCGTGCCAAAAGCCGCAGGAAGGCAGAAGAAGGCGGCGTGGAAGACGCTCCGGCCGATAAAATGGCAAATGAGGTAAAGGGCGCCGAAGAAAAGACCGAAGGAAAATCCGCAAAATCCCGCAAGAGCAAGAAGAAAAAGAAAAACAACAAAAAAGAGGACAAAGAAGAGATTTAAACTTTTTACGAAAACTAAAGAAGTGTTTAGAAAAAAGTTTAAATCACTTCAAAACCGAAGAATAGAAATGTCGACAATCCTGAATACCAACGGAGAGAGTCTGCAGATACCGGAATTGGCAGATCCGCGAAGCTTTAAATGCGTCATCGTCACCGCGGCATGGAATCCGGCCGTGACCCACGCCCTTCGCGACGGAGCCAGAAAGACACTGCAGGATGCGGGAGTGGATTCGGACCGAATAAGGCTTATAGAAGTGCCGGGCACGGTGGAATTGGTGAATGCGGCTGCGTTGGCAATGAAATCGGACAGCCCTTCCGCGATAATAATCATAGGCTGCGTGATTCGTGGCGACACTCCTCATTTTGATTATGTATGTCAGCAGGTAGCGCAAGGCACCGCGATCCTGAATGCCCGTGGCGACACGCCGGTGATATTCGGAGTGCTCACCGTAGACAATCTTGATCAAGCACTTGAAAGGGCCGGAGGCACCTTAGGCAACAAGGGCAGCGAGGCGGCTTGTGCGGCCATCACAATGTCGAATCTTCACATTGAGGCTTCCAGATGACATAAATCACTTCAAAAAGTTGCATAAAGAAAGATGCAAACGATTTAAAATTTCATAAAAATACATTGCAAACGTGTGAAATGTGATTTTTTTTAGAAAAAATCACATTTTTTTGTTTGTAATTTCAAAATAAGAATTAAATTTGTGGCCGTAACGTATCGCGAAGATAAAAGTCGCTGATAGGTTCGGACAAAATTCCTAAAGAGTACAGTTGAAAATTTATTTTGGACTCAGATGAGCAATAAATCCAAATTTCAATCTTCTATTCTGGGAATGCAGGGAAATCTGCTTTCCTTCGCGCTCAAGTTGACCCTCAATAAGGATGAGGCACATGACTTGGTGCAGGACACCACCCTGAAGGCACTCGACAACGAGGATAAGTTTACCGACAACTCCAACTTCAAGGGATGGCTGCTGACCATCATGCGCAACATTTTTATCAACAACTACCACAAAAGTGTGCGCAAGAACACCTTTGTGGATGCTACGGAAGACCTCTACACCCTTAATCTATCACAAGAATCCGGTCTGGAAACGCCTGAGGGGGCTTACACATGCCGGGAGATATCGGCTGTGCTCTCTAAGTTTCCGGCAGAATACCGAGAACCGTTCTCGCTGTTTGTAGCCGGATATAAGTATGAGGAGATATCCCGCAAGCTGGGCATCCCCATGGGCACCGTAAAGTGCCGGATTTTTTTTACACGCAAACGCTTGCGTGAACTGCTGAAAGACTATCAGTAACAGAGGACGTTGCAAAACGCCCTCTGGGCCTAATGGGCCTAATGGGCCTAATGGGCCTAATGGGGCTAATGGGGCTAATGGGCCTAATGAGCCTTATGGGCCTTATGGGCCTAATGAGCCTAATGAGCCTAATGAGCCTTATGGCCTAATGGGGGGCTAATGGGCCTTATGGGCCTTATGGGCCTAATGGACCTAATGGGACTAATGGGCCTAATGGGCCTAATGGGGCTAATGGGGCTAATGGGCCTTATGAGCCTTATGAGCCTTATGGGCCTAATGAGCCTAATGGGGCTAATGGGCCTAATGAGCCTAATGGGCCTAATGGGCCATGAGCATTATGGGCCTTATGAGCAATCATAGCTTTCTGGGTCTTCTGAGCTTTCTTTGGTTGTAATCACACATATTTCTTTTTTTATCTATACGCATGGCGGAATTTAATACGTTGTGCGGGCGGATTGTTTTGCAAAATTTGTATGGGATTGAAAAATATAGTATATTTGCACGATTTATCGAATATTAAACAAGGTCTAAGTCATTGAATTGATTTAAACTTTTGCAAAACCAAAAACAGCAACTTTTAAAGATGAAGTCCCGACGACCTGTAAATATAGCAGGCAAACCATTTCCGATTTTGCCGAAATTGCTTGCCACTTCATTCGGAGTGGGATTTCTGCCCGTGGCGCCCGGCACGTGGGGAGCTCTTCTTGCCATATTGCTGTGGCTTCCGCTTTATCTGTGGGCGGCTCCGACGGTGACATTTTGGGTGACGATGGGAGCCACACTGGTCTATACATGGGCCGGAACCTGGGCCAGTACTGAGTCTGAGAAATATTGGGGTAAAGACCCGGTGGCCGCATGTGCTGATGAGACGGTGGGACAATGGATTTCGTTGCTACCACTATCGGCAGGAGTGGCTTTTATCCCTTGGTGGGAGATTCCGGTATCTCTTGCACTTTTCAGGATATTCGATATATTTAAACCCCTTGGCATACGCAAGTTGGAAAATCTACCCGGCGGAATAGGGATGATGGCCGACGATTTCCTTGCCGGAGTCTATGCGGCGGTCGTCCTGCTTGCGCTTAATTATATTATCCTATGAGTTCTGAACAGACTGATATAAAATCAGATAGTCCGGCGTTGGAATCAGTGTGCGATCAAAAAGCCGGAGTGAAGGAAGAAATTAAGGAGAAGAGTCGGGTCATAGCCGACAAAGTGCTTCACAACGACAATATAGTCTACACGTTTCTGCGTTCGATAGTCTCTTCGCAGATAGCTTCGTGGGTGGATATGGGCATGGGTTTCGTGCTCTTTGCGTGGGCCCACCTGACTCCCTTTTTCTCCACGGCCATAGGGGCTTTTTTTGGAGGAGTAATCAATTGCGGTATAAATTATAAGTTTACATTTCATGCCGATGGCCTACCCTGGAAGTCTGTAGCGGTAAAATATGCAATGGTATGGATAGGCTCCCTGCTTCTTAATTCATATGGCACGGATGCTCTCTATTACCTCTTCAGAAAATGGGAATGGCTCGAACAGATCGGCTTCAAGCCCAACGGATATTACGCGGCGGCGCGTCTGCTGGCCTCTCTTTTAGTGTCGTGGTGCTGGAATTTCCTTCTTCAGCGATATTTTGTATATCGCGACACCTCGCGCCTATTCAACAAAATAATGCGTCGCAACGTATCCTGAAAAAGTAATGTAAAATGAGTATAAAGTCTACGTTCAAAAGTATGCGTGACGCCCTGCAGAGGGGTATATATGTAGTCATCAACCCGCTTGTAAAGGGAATGATTGCAATAGGAATCACTCCCAATATGGTGACGACCATCGGTCTGCTGGGCAATATCGCCGCGGCCGTGCTCTTTGTATATGCCGGTTGGCAGACCGGACGCGGCGCAGAAGTGCCTTACGGACTGGTGACATGGGCCGGGGGCCTCATCATAGGATTTTCGCTCTTTGATATGCTCGACGGCCAGGTGGCCCGCATCGGCAATATGACGTCTACGTTCGGAGCCATGTATGATTCGGTGCTCGACCGGTACTGCGAGATGTTTACACTTGGAGGAATCTCATATTTCTTTCTGTGCGGGGGAGATCTTGCAGGAGCACTGATTACGTATCTGGCCGTGATCGGCAGCGTTATGGTGAGCTACGTTCGCGCCAGAGCCGAAGGTCTGGGTCTGGAGTGCAAGATAGGATTCATGCAGCGCCCCGAAAGGGTAGTGGTCACGGCTCTGGGAGCCCTTGCCACCGGTATACTTGGTTTGAACGGTGTGGACTGGGCCGTCTCCGTTTTATTCTACGCGATGCTTCTTATCGCAGTATTTGCAAATTTCACGGCCATAGCGCGCATATTTCATTCCAAGTCGCAATTGAAAAATAAGCAGTGAATTACCCGTTATAAAGAAATATACAGAATCATTCGTCGGCAATGAACAATCCAAATCTTCGGACCGATAAGCTTCCAACGATAAGTGAAGCCGTATGGTGCATAGGGGCTCTGGCTTTCTGGCTCATGGTCACGGCTCTCTTCATAGGGTTCAGGCCCGAACATATTGTAATAGCGGTATTGGTGGCCGGTTTGTTTTTCGCTCTTCCCTCCACGCGCCGGCTCGTGGTGGCGATCCTGCCGTTTGTTATCTTTGGAATATCCTACGACTGGATGAACCTGCTGCCAAATTACGAGGTGAATCCGATAGACGTGGAGGGGCTCTATAATACGGAAAAAAGCCTGTTTGGTATAGCGGCGGCCGACGGAATGATGCTCACACCCAACGAGTTCTTCAGAATCCATACGTCTCCGGTGATGGATTTTATGGCCGGAGTGTTTTATCTGTGCTGGGTGCCGTTGCCTGTTTTCTACGGGCTATGGCTGTATTTCAGTGGAAAAAAACGCTCATATCTGCACTTTGCACTCGTATTTCTCTTGGTGAATCTAATAGGATTTGCATTTTATTATGTGCATCCGGCCGCCCCGCCATGGTATGTGCAGCTCCATGGCTTCGAACCGGTGACGGGTACCCCCGGGGACGTGGCCGGACTCGGGGCATTCGACGACATGACTGGACTCGGAATCTTTCACGGACTGTATGCGCGTAATTCCAACGTGTTTGCGGCGATGCCGTCGCTGCATTCAGCCTACACGTTTGTGGCCTTCATATATGCCTTCAGAGCAAAAAGCTCGATAGGATGGAAGATATTGCTTGGTGTGGTTACGGCCGGAATATGGTTTACGGCTGTGTATACCTCCCACCACTATGTCCTCGACGTGTTGGGGGGAATCATCTGTGCATTCGCCGGATTTATTGTTTTTGAATATATATTGATGCGTATCCCGGCATTCGCTCGATTTATTGATACTTACGAAAGATATATCAGTGGCCCGAGATCCTCGATTAAAGAATAAGAGACTGAGGCTAAGAAAATCGGTATGGAAGAAAATATAAACAAAAATTGCGGAATAAGACCCGACGTGATGAACTATGACGATATCCGCAAGATGATCCCCAAGCTTGACGGACATGAAAAACTCGTAAACCGGGTGCTCCATCTATTGAAGCTTGATGAGGTCAACAGGATACACAGCACCTATTGCGACACCCCGGGACCGGAATTCACACGCCGTGTGCTTGCCGAAGAGTTTCATATTCCCCTGCGGGTAGACAATGAAGAGGTGTTGGCAAGGTTTAAGGAAGGTCCGTTTATCACGGTCAGCAATCATCCATTCGGATCGGTCGACGGAATTGCTCTGATCGCACTCGTGTCGAAGTATCGTCCGGAATTCAAGGTGGTGGTGAATATGATTCTGGCAAAGATCACGGCCATGAATCCCAACTTCATTTCGGTGGACCAGTCTGCGTCGGACGATGCGGAGAAGCGCAAGGTATCGGTGAATGGTATCCGCCAGATGATGCGCCAACTCAAGGAAGGGAAACCGCTCGGGATCTTTCCTGCCGGAGCCATGAGCAAAAGCGACCGTCATAATTTTCTTCAGGACAGGGAATGGCAGCCGTCGGTGCTTCAGATTATCGCCAAAGCCAAGGTGCCGGTGATACCGATATATTTTCACGGCAACAACTCATGGTGGTTTAATCTGCTGGGCCATATCTGCTGGCCAATGCGCTCGGCCATGCTTGCCCGCGAGATGCTTAAGAAGAGAAACAAGGAGATGCATATCTCTGTAGGAGAGCCGATCATGCCCGGGAAGCAGGCTGAATTCAACGGTGACTACATAGCCTTGG
>JAMPGE010000044.1 GCA_023664085.1 Muribaculum sp.
AGCCTGGGGATCGCCAAGATAAGTAAAATGAGCCTCGAAGAGGCGATATCGTGAGAACTCTTATTTTAGTGACATTACTATCAACCTGTAATATCACGGTACGGGGTCGTAGCCGCTGCCTCCCCAGGGATGACAGCGGCAGATTCTTTTGATGCTTAGCCATGATCCTTTGAGGGGTCCGTGCCTGCGCAGGGCTTCTATGGCGTATTGGCTGCACGTAGGCGTGTAGCGGCATGATGCCGGAAGCATCGGGGAGATGCACCACCGATAAAAGTGGATGGGCAAAATCATTATGCCGGCCAGAATCTTCGAGCCTAAACCAAGAATCCGTCTCATAAGTTTTCTTCAGCAATAGTTTGCTTTGATGACATATCATTAACAAATTTCTCGAGCATTCGATGCATGCGGGCGGAAATATAATTCATCTCCATCTTCTCGGGCGCCATATATACAAAAGCCATGCTCACGGTGCGAATCTGTGGATTGCGGGCCAAAATCTCGTCGAGCATGTGCTGGTGCAGCCGGAAGGATTCCCTGATTCTTCGGCGCATCGCCACTCTGTCCACCGCATGTCTTAATTTCCTCTTTGGCACGCTGATCATTATCTGTACGCGGCCTATTCCCTCCGGCACGTGTTGGCGAAACGTGTCGGCAAGCTGCTTCTCGTTCAATGGACGCCACATGAGCCGCAGGGGAAAAGTAGTGATCTTGTCGCCCTGTTCAAACACGGCATCGAGCAGCGTCTTATGGCGAAGTTTTCTGCTTTTGGGTAATGTGAAACGAACGTTTTCCATCGTGGAATTTTTACTGTTTGCCGGTAAGAAGACTCTGAAGATCACTCAGTTTTGTCAACGCCTGAAGGGGTGTGAGCGAATTTATGTCGAGACCCAGCAGGGAGTCGCGTATCTGACTCAGCAGAGGGTCGTCGAGCTGGAAAAACGAGAGTTGGTAGCCGTCTCTGTTTCTTCCGATGGCTTCTACCTCGGCTTTGCTCACTGACGGACCCGCACCGTCGGCCTCCGGTCGGGAAGGTCCGGAGGCGGCCTCCTCAAGGGAGGAGAGCACCTGTGTGGCCCTCTTCACGATGGAAGGAGGCATGCCGGCAAGTTTTGCCACATGAATACCGAAACTATGGGCGGAGCCGCCGGGCTCGAGTCTGCGCAGAAATACTATTTTCCCGTCGATTTCCTTCACCGACACGTTGAAATTGGAAATTCTCGGGAATGTCTTTTCCATTTCATTAAGCTCGTGATAATGAGTGGCGAAAAGAGTTTTGGGGCGACACCAACCGTTTTCGTGGATGTGCTCTACGATGGCCCATGCAATGGAGATGCCGTCGTAGGTGGAAGTGCCCCGGCCGAGTTCGTCAAACAGGATCAGGGAGCGCTTGCCCATATTGTTGAGGATGGCGGCCGCCTCGTTCATCTCGTTCATGAAAGTGGATTCGCCGGCCGAAATATTATCGGAAGCTCCCACACGGGTGAAAATTTTATCCACCAGACCTATGCGTGCACTCTCGGCAGGCACGAACGAACCGGTCTGGGCCATGAGGCAAATCAGAGCGGTCTGGCGCAGAAGAGCTGACTTACCGCTCATATTCGGACCGGTGATCATAATGATCTGCCGGGAATCGGAATCCATAGCCACGGAGTTGGGAATATAGGATTGACCGGGAGGCAGACAGCGTTCGATCACAGGGTGGCGTCCGTTGCTGATCTCCAACGCGAGCGAATCGTCCACCACTGGGCGCACGTAGCCATACTCGGCGGCGGCCAAAGCAAAGTTCAGCAGGCAGTCCGCGCGGGCCACGCCGTGGGCGGTAGCCAGCATCTGAGCCGATTGGGCGGCGAGTCTCTCCAGCAACTCATCGAATATTTTCTTCTCAATGGCGGCTATTTTCTCTTCGGCACCCATGATGGTCTGCTCATATTTTTTAAGCTCGGGAGTGACGTATCGCTCGGCGCTCACCAGAGTCTGCTTGCGGATCCATGAAGAAGGCACCTTGTCGCGATGCGTGTTTCTCACCTCGATGTAATATCCGAACACATTGTTGAAAGAAATCTTGAGGGAGGAAATGCCGGTGGCGGCAATCTCACGGGCAGTGATTTCGGCCAGCGCATCCTTACCGCCGCTGGCTATGGAGCGAAGGCTGTCGAGTTCGGCGTCCACGCCGTCTGCAATAAGCTGCCCTTTGCCGCTGAGGCCGGGGGGATCGGGATATACCGTGAAGGAGATATCGGCTATGGCATTGCCGCAATCGGGCATGGAAGCGGAGATGTTGTGCAAAGGTTCGCAATCGGAAGAGGTCAGTATGCGCTTCAAATCGGCCGCGGCCTTGAGGGCGTCGCGCAGGCTTAGGAGGTCTCTTCCGGTGGCGCGGCGCGAAGCCATTCTTCCGGTGAGTCTTTCGAGATCGCCCATTCTGCGGAGCACGTCGGCCGAGGAATCCCTTACGCCGGTGTTTCTAAAGAATTCTTCCACCGCCTCCTGTCGCGCACGGATCTGCTCCGCGTCCAATAAAGGAAAGAGGATCCATCTGCGAAGCATACGGCTGCCCATGGGAGTGAGCGTCTTGTCGATGACGTCTACGAGCGAACGTCCTTCCTCGGCAGTGGAATTTATGAGTTCGAGATTTCGTATCGTGAATCTGTCGAGACGCACGTATCTGTCGGAATCAATTCTTGTGAGCGATACGATGTGCTTTATATTGGTGTGGCAGGTATAGTCCAGATAGTGGAGGATGCTTCCGGCGGCGATTACGGCCTCGTTGTCGCCGTCCACTCCAAAACCCTTGAGAGTGGCGGTACCGAAATGCGTGAGAAGACGTTCGCGGGCGCTGTCGATGGAATATACCCAGTCGTCGAGTTCGTTTACGCTGCAACGATGGTTGATCAAGGCCTCGAAAAGCGGACGGCTGCCCCTCATCCTTATAATTTCGGCGGGAGAAATGTTGGTGATGAGTTTGTCGATGTTTTCCGGGGCGCCCTGTGCACACAGAAATTCACCGGTGGTAATGTCGAGGAAAGCCACGCCCATAACGGGGGTGCCTCCCTTGCGGAATTTACCGAAGTGTACGGCGCAGAGAAAGTTGTTGCAGCGGGCGGAGATAGTGGCGTCGTTGGTGTTGATACCGGGGGTGATCAACTCTGTGATGCCGCGTTTCACCAGTTTTTTAGTGAGTTTGGGATCCTCGAGCTGTTCGCAAATCGCAACGCGTCGGCCGGCCCTTACCAGCTTCGGCAGATATGAATCGAGAGCATGATGAGGGAATCCGGCGAGCTCTACGGAAGCGGCTTTGCCGTTGGCTCTGCGCGTGAGAGTGATGCCGAGAATCTCGGAGGCGTCGATGGCATCCTGCGAGAAAGTCTCGTAAAAGTCACCTACACGAAAGAGCAGTATGGCATCGGGATGCTTTTTCTTCATCTCGAGATACTGCTTCATAAGAGGAGTTTCTACAATCTTAGCCATAGTCGGAGAGCGGATCAAACAGTGAATAGATTCATCATCCAAGTGGCCATCAGCACGTAGATTACAAGGCCTACCACGTCATTGGTGATCTGGATGAAAGGGCCTGTGGCGAGCGCGGGATTTATTTTGAGCTTTTCGAGGGTGAGGGGCACCATCGCGCCGAAGACGGTGGCAAAGACCACCACTACGAACAGCGAACCAGCCACGGCAAACGATACGGCGTAGCTTTCAGGCTGGATCACAAGGACATATACCAGCACAAGGCCGGATATCACAATGGCGTTGAGCAGCGAAATGAGCACTTCGCGCCCGATCTGGGTCCATGCATTCTTAAGGTCAAGACGGCCGTTTGCCAGACCCTGCACCACGATGGCCGAAGCCTGCACGCCGACGTTGCCGCCGGTGCCGCCGATGAGGGGAATAAAAATTGCCAAAGCGGTGATGGCGGCTATCTGCTCTTCAAATCCGGCAAGGATAAGCGAACTCACAATGCCGCCGATCACACCGATGAGCAGCCATGGAATGCGGGCCTTGGTCTGAGCCCAGATGGAGTCGTCGGCATCCACGTCGGAGGATATACCGGAGGCCAGCTGATAGTCGCGTTCGCTTTGCTCACGCACCTCATCCATCACGTCGTCTACGGTGATCTGCCCCACAAGGCGTCCGATACTGTCGATCACGGGCATGGCCACAAGGTCATATTTCTCTATATCTATGGCCACGTCCTCTATAGAGGTGTCGGTACGCACCGAAGCCGGCTCGGTCTCCATCACGTGTTTGATTTTCGACACCGACGGATGAGTCACCATTTTCTTCAGCGGAAGCACTCCCTTAAGGCGGTTGTCATCGTCGACCACATACACATAATATATATCGTCGAGATCCTCTGCCTGCCGGCGCATTTCCTTGATGCATTCGGGCATGGACCAGTTTTCATTAACAGCGATGAATTCCGTGCCCATAAGGCCGCCGGCCGTATCCTCGTCATATTGAAGAAGGTTTACGATGTCGCCGGCCTGCTCCATGTCGTCGATATGCTGGATCACCTCATCGCGGTCTTCCTCATCGAGCTCCTGGATAAGGTCTACGGCATCGTCGGTATCGAGCATGTCGATGTAATGGCCTATCTGCTCGGGGTTCATTCCCTCGAGAAGTTTGCGGCGGTCTTCCTCATCGAGCTCCATGAGCACGTCGGCCTTCTTCTCTTTATCCTCGATCAGATTGAAGACCCATTCGGCTCTTTTGAGATTCAGGGCCCTGAGCAGCTCGGCAATGTCGGCGGGGTGAAGTTCGGCTATTTCGGCCACCACGTTGTCGCGCTCGGAATTATCGATCTGATCCTCGATTCTCTCTATATCTTCGGTTGTGAATTCTTTCATCTGCAATGCTTTTTTCTACGTCTTCAGGTAACTGGAATGTAAATACAGGGCCGGAGGATCCATTAGGTTCATGGCCGGAGGATCCTACAAGAGGGGAATCAGTAATGAAACGAACTTCCGCCGAGGAATTCCCTGAGCAGCGAGGTGGTGGGAATCTGATTGGCCGGAATGGGTTCGAAATAACTCAGGAGTCTCCTCAATCGGAAAGCAATGGCGTATTCCTCCACATTGTGGGGCACCTCCTGAAGAAGTGGATCCACGAAGTTTTTCATCACGCCGAGTTCGAAAATCAGGGAAGAATTGAAAGTGGCGTCGGCATTTTCCTGATAAGGAAAAATCCAGCGCTCCTCACCGTTGCGCACGCTTTGCCATCGGCGCAGGGTCTCGAGAGCCGACGTGTTGCGGTATTTGTTGTCGCGCACGATGCGGCGCAGCAACCGGGTGTCGGTGGTGGATATCCAATTGTGGTCATCGATGCTCAGAGTGGTGAGTGCCGACACGTATATTTTGAATATCTCATCGGAAGGGATGGCCGAAGCGAGTTCGGGATTAAGGCCGTGAATTCCCTCGATGAGAAGAATATCGTTGGGCTCAAGACGGAGAGGGCGCTCGCGCTCCACGCGCCTGCCGAATTCGAAACTGTAGGTGGGCAGATTGATTGTCTCACCGCCGATAAGTCTTCTGAGGTCGGAATTAAGTCTCTCCAGGTCGAGTGCATAGAGCGACTCGTAGTCATACTCGCCGTTTTCATCCCTGGGAGTGTCTTCGCGATTGATGAAATAATCGTCGAGCGAAATCATCTTGGGGCGCATGAGATTGGTCATGAGCTGGATAGCCAGACGCTTCGTGTAGGTGGTTTTTCCCGAGGAAGATGGCCCGGCGATGAAGACTACCCTTGCGCCCCCCTCGGCATTGCGTCGGGTAAGTTCGTCGGAGATACGTCCCAACACCTTGTCGTGGAGCGTCTCCGCCACGTTGATGAGTTCGGACGTGCGGCGTTCGCGCACGGCCCTGTTGAGCTCACCCACATTGCTCACGCCGATGATACGGTTGAATTTAAGGTAATCGGTGAAAGCCTCAAACATTTTCTCCTGTTTGACGGGCTTACGGGCCATAGCGCGGTCGGCGGGATCCGCACCCAAGAGGAGCATACCTTCCTTATAAGGAATGAGATTGAAGGAGGAGATATGCGAAGTGGAGGGAGCCAGGGGGCCGTAATAGCTGTCGGCAAGGCCGTTGAGCAGATAGAAAGTGGTGTAGAGCTCGTGGGTGGTCTCCAGAAGGAGCACCTTGTCGTCCAACCCCTGTCTGCGAAAAATCCTGATAACGTCGGAAGTAAGCTTCTCTTTTCTTTCGAAAGGGATATCGGCGTCTCTTACAGCCCGCATCCTTTTGAGAAGACGGTCGGGCAGATCCTCGTCGGGATCCACATGATGCCCGTCGGCATCGATAAGCCTGCAGTAATAACCGCGGCCCACGGAATGCTCCATGCGTATTTTAAGGTGAGGGCATTCGATCGACACCGCTTTATAAAGCATCATACATAGCGAACGGATATACACACGGTCGCCGGAAGGGGAGGAGGGAGGGAGAAATTCCACCTGTTTGGGAGAGAACACAGGGAAAGAAAGATCCTCCGTCTTATTGTTGACACGCGCGCAGATCGGACGGAAATGAATCTCGGCGCTGAGTCGCGAAGCGATTTTGCTGAGAGAATCTCCGCCTTCCACTTCGATATATGAGGAAGTATTTTTACAAAATACCTTTATGAATTTCGACATAACACATCAAATTTGGGTGCCGGAAGGGCAAAAAAGGTCCTTAAAAAGGTAAAAAACCTTATAAAAAATAAAAAATCATACAAATTTACATTTTTTTTTGGTGAGATAAAAAAGTTTGTCTACCTTTGCAGTCGCAAAAGTGCTCCACCCGCGGAGTAGTTGCAACCAAGTGGCCCATTCGTCTATCGGTTAGGACGAGAGATTTTCATTCTCTAAAGAGCAGTTCGACTCTGCTATGGGCTACCAAATAAAAGAATCTCTAAGATGGCAAACCATAAATCATCCTTTAAAAGAATTCGCCAGGCGGAGAAAAGAAGACTCGAAAACCGCTATTGGGCAAAGACAGCACGTAACGCTGTTCGCAAAGTTCGTAAAATGACCGACAAGGCAGAAGCACAGACCGCTTACAACAAGGTAAGCCAGCTTCTTCAGCGTCTCGGCCGTAAGAACATCATCTCTAAGAACAAAGCCGCCAACCTTTGCAGCGGTCTTCAGCTTTACATCAACAAGCTCTAAAATTTACAGGCCGACATGCTGAAAGCTTCCCGTCGGAAGATGATTTCGGCAGTCACAGCCTGATTGGCCGGCCCATTCGTCTATCGGTTAGGACGAGAGATTTTCATTCTCTAAAGAGCAGTTCGACTCTGCTATGGGCTACCGACAAAGTCCGGACCTCCACGGTCCGGACTTCTTTTTTATTGAAAATTACCTAATCTTCGGTATTGTGAACACTCTCGGCTATGGCTAACTTTGCACTGTGTTTAAAAGGTTATAGCCATTTGTGGCCATTCCCAAAGTTTTTAGAGTTATTGGTATTGCGTCGGCAGATTTTTTTATCTGCCGACGACAGTTTTTTTGAGCGCCATCGTTTTTACTATCTCGGAGAGCTCAGATTTATCGGAGCGCTCGGTAATCTCAAAGAGCTCGGAGAGCTCAGAGATTTCATAGATTTATCTTCACCGAATGAAAAAATGAAGCACGTGTGAACCCGCAGGGTACGAAATTGGTTATTATATCAAAGGTAATTACCTCCGATTGATGTACACGATGAAGCGAGAGCACGCAGATCAACCTCAGCGGATGCCAAGCAATCGGATCGACATTGAAAAGAGAGGCTGAAAAAGGCGAGTGCACGATTTTTCGGATCGGATGCCAAGCCTCATATCCACAGCCAATCCTCGAAGCCGGCGAGAGCACGCGGGAATTCCACCCCTCGGATGCCAATGCCAATCATCGTTACATACAATACGGTCCAAATCTTGTTAAAAAAACATATGTCGCTGGAGGTGGCGTTAATTGATAGGTGTGGAGAATAAATTACACCCCCTCCGGCGACATCTTTTTTCTATCGGTAACTCGCTTATAGAAGTGATTTAAACTTCTTTCAAATGCAGGATTTATTAAGATTTAGAGCAGATTTTCATTATTGAAGAGGGAGCATAGCGGGCTATGTGACCGATGAAATAATGAAAAGATACCCGAATATTAATGAAAATTGCGTTTGAAGAAAACATTTTTAAACACTTCTTTAGTTTTCGTAAAAAGTATAAATCACTTCATATCCTTAATACTGTAAGGAGATAGACATACTGTTCTTATGAAGATGGTGAAAAATCAAGCTTTCACCCTTTTCGTAACCTTGATGTGTCGGGAACCGTGCTCTTCGGAGTCGGTTCCCGCTTTTTCAATAGATGAAGGATTAATATTAATGTCGCAAAAACAAGGGTTCTCACAACATCGCCTCTTCGAGGCTCAGTTTGCTTATCTTACTGGTCCCCAGACTAAAGTCTGGGGTTAACCACGAATATCGCCTCTACGAGGCGATCCCCGACAGTCCTTAATTTAGTGACATTACGGTCAATTTTTATCATCTACTTAATTAGTTAATAATCTTTATTTTGAACGCATAAATGGATGAGATGAACCATTCGGTATAAAAGGAGTATTGGAAGAATATGTTTGTCAGGAAGTATAATTTTGTTATTTTTGCGTTGTAACCTAATAAGTTTAGCCCGTTTCGTAAAAAATAAAATCATGTCAGAACAGAAATATCCGGTTGGAATGCAGTCGTTTGCCGAGATACGGCAACAAGGGTTTGTTTATGTTGACAAGAGTCAGTATATTCAGCCAATGCTCGACCGCGGTAAGTACTTCTTTCTGAGCAGGCCGCGTCGGTTTGGAAAATCACTTTTCCTATCCATGCTTAAATCCTACTACTGCGGAGAGAGAGAGCTGTTCGAAGGACTCGCCGCCTACAACAATGATTACGACTGGGAACCATCGCCGGTGTTTCATTTTGACTTCACCGGTCAGAATTATACCGAACCGGATAGTCTGTATTTATCAATGAAAGATTTTTTTCTGGAATACGAGGGTAAATACGGTTATACTTATGTGGGAAATGACCCTGGTGAACGTTTCCGACTTCTTATCCGTAAGGCTTATGAGACAACGGGAAAACAAGTCGTAATTCTGATAGATGAGTATGACAAACCTCTTCTCGACACTGTAGATAATCCGGAACTTCAGAACAAATACCGGAATATATTGCGCGGACTCTACGGCAACCTCAAGCGTATGGACTCCTACATCCGTTTCGCTTTGCTGACAGGAGTGAGCCGATTCGGCAAACTCAGCATCTTCAGCGATCTTAACAATCTCAACGATATTTCGATGGAACAAGAGTTCTGCGGAATCTGCGGAATAACTTCAGAAGAACTGCATGAATACTTTGAACCCGGTATCGCTGAATTTTCTAAAAAATGGGAACAATCGGAGCAGGAGACATATCATCTACTCAAAGAAAATTACGACGGATATCATTTCACAAAGGAATGTCGGCCGGATGTGTACAACCCGTTTAGCCTACTCAAAGCTCTTCAGGCCAAATCCATAGACTTCTACTGGTTTGCCACCGGCACTCCTACTTTCCTTGTGGCACTAATCAGGAATCGTCGTATCAAACTTCAGACTCTTGATGAATTTAAGGAGCCGATTGACAACGTGACAAGCATTTCTTTCGATTTGAAATCAACATTGGCTCCGGTGCTTTATCAAACCGGCTATCTCACCATAAAGGCGTACAATCAGAAGACCCATATGCTGACGCTCGGTTTTCCTAACACAGAGGTGCGTCGCGGATTTCTGCTCCAATTGCTGAACGTATATACCAACGAGAAAACCACACGTTCCTGGACCGACATTGTAGAGTTTTACGATGATGTTGAGTCCGGGCATGCGGAGGATTTCATGGTTAGGCTTCAGTCAATGTTCGCTGACTTCAACAGCGATGGATTCAACCACGTGGAACTCGAACAACACTATCAGGATGTGTGCTACCTGGTATTCCGACTATTGGGCTGTCTGACAAAGGTAGAATACAAAACGTCGGCAGGTAGAATCGATATGGTTGTAGAAATGCCCGATTACATATACGTGTTCGAGTTCAAGCGAAACGGCACACCCGAGGATGCCTTAAAGCAAATAGACAGGAATAACTACCTTCTTCCCTACCGTGCCGACGGCCGACGCCTGATTAAAATCGGCGCCAACTTCAGCGACAAACTCAAAGGTCTCGAATCCTGGATAATTACCGAGTGAATAAATTATCTATCAACCATCCGCTTTCAACTTCAAGTTTTCAAGTTGACATGACAACTTGAAAACTTGAGTTCCTAATGGCTCTTAGCTTACCACTACTTTGATGCCGGCTTCACGGATTTTGTCGGCTATTCTTTCAAGTTCTGGCTTCTCTACCTTCACGAGGCGCTCTTCGGGTGTGGATCTGTCTATACTGTAGAGCATTACTTCGCGCGGCTTTATTTCCTTATAGGCATTGATTAGAGCTTGGATCTCCTGCTCGGTGGTGTTATCGATCTTTTGACCATCGTGCTCTCCGCGCAATATCATGGTCTGGATAATGCCGGTGCCCTCAAATTGCTTTAGAGCTTCCACCACCCTGTTCACCGTAAATTCCCTGGATGTGGGTCGGTCTATCAGACGCATGGTGCTTTCGATGGCCGAATCCAGTTTCAGAATATTGTTGTCTACCTTTTTGAGGGCATCCGCCACTCCCTGATTGAAAATGCGGGTGGAATTGGTGAGAACCGAAACCTTTGCCTGAGGATAATATTTGTCTCTCAATTCCATCACCTTATCTATAATACCGGGAAAGGCCGGATGAAGCGTGGGCTCTCCGTTGCCCGAAAAGGTAATCACGTCGAGCGGATCGCCTGCTTCCTTCATTTGTTTGAGTTTGTTTTCGAGTTTTGCAGCCACCGTCTCCTCGGGGGGCAGTCCGGTTGTGCCTCCTCCCTGCGAATTGTAGCCCGCTTCGCAATAAAGACAGTCGAACGAACATACTTTGCCGTCGTCGGGCATGAGATTCACACCGAGCGACACACCGAGCCGGCGGCTGTGAATAGGACCGAAAATAGTAGAATGGAATATTACCGTCTGATCTTTAGCCATAGATTTATATGCGTATCGAAGTTGTCTAAACTTGTTTACGAAAGTTAAAATCAGTTTTAAATTCTAATGTCGCTAAAATAAGGGTTCACACAACATCGCCTCTTCGAGGCTCAGTTTGCTTATCTTACTGGTTCCCAGACTAAAGTCTGGGGTTAACCACGAATATCGCCTCTGCGAGGCGATCCCCGACAGTCCTTAATTTAGTGACATTATTTTAAATTCTTTCTTGTCATTAATCTTTGGCAATCTTTCGGGTGAATTTTCATCATCGCATCAGTCACGATGCAGGCATCGCTCCCTCTGCGATGAAGGAAATTCCCTCCGAAATCTTACCAAATCTTAATAACAAAATAAGTTTATATAACTTCATTGAGTAAATATGATGCAAAATTAATAGAAATAGACGTTTGTATCAAATAAATTTCAATGCTCGGAAGGGTGTAGATAAGTTGTAGATAACTGCCGAATTTCTGTAGATATCCTGTAAAAAAAATGTAGATATATCGGTCAATGAATATTTGGAAATATCCCTAATAATTTGAGAGTCCCTGTTTTTTATATATCCGCATATTTCTTGAAATTTTTATTAAAATTTATCTACAGGGTTATGAAACCGTTTTCAACAGCCCGCGGTTGCTTTTATTTGGAAAAAAGTATTAATTTTGCGTTGCAAGCATAAATGTTGACAAAACCGGCAAATCTTAGATTTTCAATACATAGAGGTGTTGAAAACGTGTAGAAAAAGTGTAGACAATACGCTCCGAAAGTAAAATAACTTAATGTGCAACTCCTATTTTATAAAAGTTATTGACTTTATCTACAGGATTTGTTATTGTTGTTTATTATTATTTATTTAAAATTTATTAAAATTATAATATAAAAAAGAAATCAAGCCATGACCGATCAGGAACTCAAGCAAGAAATCTCCCGATTGAAAAAAGAGAAGAACGCGCTGATCATGGCGCATTATTACCAGCGGGACGAAATCCAGGAGATAGCCGACTTCATCGGTGACTCCCTGGCACTGGCACAACAGGCGGCAAAGACCGACGCCGATATAATAGTGATGTGTGGGGTGCATTTCATGGCTCAGACAGCAAAAATACTTTGCCCTGACAAAAAGGTGCTCATACCGGAGCCGGCCGCCGGATGCTCATTGGCCGACAGCTGCGACCCCGTGGAGTTTAAAAAATTCGTGGAAGCTCATCCGGACCACACCGTGATTTCTTACGTAAACACCACTGCCGAGGTGAAGGCCCTTACCGATATAGTGGTGACAAGCGGCAATGCCCGCAAGATCATAGAATCACTGCCCGCCGACGAAAAAATCATATTCGGTCCCGACAGGAATCTCGGGGAATATATAAATTCTGTGTGCGAAAGAAATATGCTCCTTTGGCCCGGAGCCTGCCATGTTCACGATCGCTTCTCGCTGCAGGGCATTGTGGACATGAAGAAGGAGCATCCCGGAGCCAAGGTGCTTGTGCATCCGGAATGTCGCCGTCCGCTGCAGCTTATAGCCGACAAGGTTGGCTCCACCGCCGCGCTGCTCGACTTCGCCCGAAAAGACGCTGCTCAGGAATTCATTGTGGTCACCGAAAGCGGCATTCTCTTCGAAATGCGCAAAAACTGCCCCGAGAAGACTTTCCTGCCAGCTCCGGCACAGGATGCCGAATGCCAGTGCAATGAGTGTGATTATATGAAGATGAATACTCTTCGGAAGGTCTACGACTGCCTCTTGAATGAATCTCCCTCGGTGGAGGTGGAAGCTTCCCTGGCCGACAAGGCCGTGAAGCCTATCAAGCGAATGCTCGAACTCTCGTAAGAAATATGAAAACGGAGAGACCCGCGCTTCAGAAGAAAAACATCGTGGAGCTTACCCATACCGATGTGGAGACCTATCGGCATACGGCCAAACTTCCCCTTAAGGTGATGGCCGACAACGTCAGGTCCATGCAAAACGTGGGAGCGCTTTTCCGCACTTCCGATGCCTTTCTTGTGGATGAACTTATATTGGCCGGTATAAGCGGCTGTCCGCCTCATCCGCAGATATCCAAAAGCGCTCTGGGAGCTGAACTGTCGGTGGCTTGGCGCCACGTGGAGGATTCCGCGGCATGCGTAGGGCGGCTCAAAAAAGAGGGGTGGCTCATTCTTGTGCTTGAGCAGACTCATGGCAGTGTGCCCCTGCAGGATTTCAAGCTTGCGGACTATGCCCGGGGAGTTATGCTCGTAGTAGGCAATGAAGTGGAAGGCGTGGACCAGAAGATAGTGGATATGTGCGATTATGCTCTGGAGATATCCATGCATGGAGTGAAACATTCGCTTAACGTGGCGGTAAGCGGCGGAATAGCTATCTGGGAACTCTACAAACAGTTGATGGCAAAAACAAACATATGATATATCCCGATAAACTGGCGGCAGGCGATAAGGTGGCGTTGGTATCTGTGGCCACCAAAGTAAAAAAGGAATACGTAGAGGGAGCCGAACGATGGTTTGCGGACCATGGAATGGAACCGGTGGTGATGCCGTATGCCGCGGGCAGCGAGAGCGGCTCGTTCGCATCGTTGCTCACCCGGCGTATCAACGACTTCATGACGGCTCTGCTCGATCCGGAGATAAAATGTATATTCTGCAACCGGGGAGGCTACGGAGTGCAGCAGATACTCCCCGTGCTGAATACCGATGTGATCGCAAAAAATCCTAAATGGTTAGTGGGATTTTCCGATATATCGGCTCTACACGCCGCCTGGGCCAGGGCCGGTGTGATGTCGCTTCATGCTCCCATGGCAAAACATCTCACTCTTCATCCCGATGATTATTGCAGCGATCAGGAATACCGGATACTTTGCGGTGAAACTCCCGGAGGAGAAGAAGGATACCGGGCCGAAGCCAACATCCTCAACTTTAGGGGAGAAGCTGCCGGAATACTAATAGGGGGAAATGCAGCCGTGCTCAACGGACTGGCCTCCACTCCTTTTGATGTGCTTACCCCGGACTTTGCAGCGGGCAAGATACTCTTTTTGGAGGATATAGGAGAAAACATATATGAAATAGACCGCATACTTACGCGTCTGTATATGGCCGGAACGCTCCAGTCGGCGGCAGGTTTGATATTCGGTCACTTCACCGATTATGGCGAGGACTTGAATTACGCCACAATGGAGGAGATGATCCATCACCGCCTGCAGGCCCTCGGAATACATCTTCCCACGGCATTCGGCTTCCCCGCCGGCCACAAAGATGATAATCTCCCGCTTATCCTGGGGGCCGAGGTGAGCCTGCGTGTGAATGAAGAAGGCACCGTACTCAAAACGAATCTGCCATGAGCGAAAAGGAACTGACGCTTGTCCGAATGCAGGAGAGGGTAGACGAATGGATAAAGACTATCGGAAGAGGATATTTTTCGGAACTCACCAATATGACTCTGCTCACCGAAGAAGTGGGGGAACTTGCAAGGGTGATGGCCCGCACCTATGGAGATCAAAAGGCAAAGGCGGGGGACATGCGGAAATCTCTGGAAGAGGAGATAGCCGACGTGATGTGGGTGCTGACCTGCATAGCCAACCAGACGGGAGTGGATCTTCAGAAAGCCTTTGAATCCACGGTAAGGAAGAAGACTGAAAGAGACATCAACCGGTTTGTATAAAAATATAGTAATATAATTTTAGAAAAATATAGTAATAAAATAATGCAGGCAGACGATTTCGATATAAGATCCGCCAATCCGCCTTCCGGTTCCGACAAAGATATTGAAAAGGCTCTCAGACCTCTGGAATTTGACGACTTCAGCGGTCAGGAAAAAATCATATCCAATCTCAGAATTTTTGTGAAGGCTGCAAAGATGCGTGGTGAATCGCTTGACCATACGCTCCTTCACGGTCCTCCGGGACTTGGGAAAACCACTCTTTCGAATATTGTAGCCAATGAACTCGGAGTGGGGTTTAAGGTAACGTCCGGGCCTGTGCTCGACAAGCCCGGCGATCTGGCCGGAATCCTGATGTCGCTCGAACCGCACGACGTATTGTTTATCGACGAGATCCACAGACTTCACCCCGTAGTGGAGGAATATCTCTATTCGGCCATGGAAGATTACCGCATCGACATTCTGCTCGACAAAGGTCCCGGAGCAAAGAGCGTGCAGCTCACGCTGGCCCCTTTCACACTTGTGGGAGCCACTACCCGGAGCGGTCTGCTCACGGCGCCGCTTAGAGCCAGATTCGGTATCAACTGTCATCTGGAATATTATGACCACGACACTCTTCAGGGCATAGTGGAGCGTTCGGCCAGACTGCTCAAAATCGGCATTGCCAAAGAAGCCTCTTTGGAGATAGCGCTCCGCAGCCGCGGCACTCCCCGTATTGCCAACTCACTCCTAAGACGTGTGAGGGACTTCGCTATGGTGCAGGGCAACGGTTTTATCGATCACGATATAGCCCGCGTAGCTCTCGAAGCTCTGAATATAGACAGGTACGGTCTTGATGAGATCGACAATAAGATCCTCACCACTATAATAGACAAGTTCAAAGGCGGTCCGGTGGGTCTGTCGACCATAGCCACCGCTCTCGGAGAGGATGCCGGCACTATTGAGGAAGTATATGAGCCGTTTTTGATCAAGGAAGGATTCATAAAGCGTACGCCCAGAGGAAGGGAAGTGACGGAACTGGCGTGGAAGCATCTTGGAAGAACGCGGGCGCCCGAACAAGGAGAATTATGGTAGGAGCTATAATAATATTGCTGGTCACGGTATCGGTGGGACTGCTTCTATACGTCTATGATCTTCAGTGGAAAAGGAAGCATCCGGATTATAAGGAAGGCACCGAACAGTCCGATGGAGCGGAATCGGATGGAGATGTTAGGTCAGCGCAGGAAGAGTCTCACGGAGCCATTTGTTGCGGCAGGCATCTGATATGTGATAAATCCCTCTCGCCGCTGCCGGGAGAAGAGATCGTATACTACGATGACGAAGAACTCGACAGATACAAGGGAAGGCAATCCGATGAATATACCGATGAAGAAGCCGAGGAATTCAGAGAGATAATGATGACGATGCTGCCGAAGGATTTGCCGGGGTGGGCGAGGAGTCTGCAGCTGCGTAGGCTGCATCTTCCCGGTCAGATACGCGACGAATTCATCATGCTGGTATCCGAACAATAAGCAATCGAAGCAAAGGCCACAACGTCGTCTCTTCGAGACTCCCAAAGACAACTGTACATACCCCAGACTAAAGTCTGGGGTTAACCACAATCAGTGTGGCTCCGCCACACGTATAGCAGACACCACCCATCGAAAAGAGGCTTCGCCACACACAGCAGACACCACCCAT
>JAMPGE010000045.1 GCA_023664085.1 Muribaculum sp.
AAGTCCAGACGATGCCCGGCGGAGGATATGCAACAGTAAAAATCGAACTGCCCAAGAATTGGGATATCCTTATGCAATCTTTAGGCTATCAATCAATCAACGACTTTTATTTACAAAAGTAGCTGAGGTCAACTGACCCTTTAGCCGTGAGAGCTATCGAGCAGGTTCAACGGGGTTGACATCCGAGCAGTTGACTATCATTCGCTCATTATTTCATTTTGTACCTTTCTTGGTAGCGTCTTCAGCACAATATCGTGCGCAGAGGCTACCAATTCTTTTATCAAAGAATCAGGTACGTCCTTATTGAAATACACTGAAATCCAGTGCTTGTGGTTCATGTGCCATCCTGGTTTGACTCCTTCATATCGCTCCTGAAGTTCAATTGACCGCTCCGGGTCGCACTTCAAATCGCAAAACTCGAATTTGTCAATATCGACAAATCCATACCATTTGTCGACAACCTCGAACACCATCAGCGATGAGTATTCGGGTTCAGTCCACGGCATTTTATATTTCGTGCCTTTCAGCGAAAGGCAGTAATCTCTAAATTCTTCTACGTTCATAATCTTGAATTTTCACTACAAAGATAACCCTGACGTATTTCATTTCATTGTATGCGTAGACAACGGAATCGGCAATGTCTCGGCCCGTGGGATACTATTCAAGCGATGAAACAAAGTTCGCTGAACGCCTTTAATATCAACTCAATGTGAAGCAATGGTGGAACGGTCGGAAAATTCCATACAGGCATCTGCGTCTCGGAACTCGGAGTTTGGCCAAAAAGTCCTGATGGTTTGGCGACGTCTCCGTCGCAACCTACGAGGCTATGGATAAACTCGGTGTTCAGCAGATGTCAATAGGCTTCTTCCATCGTGAGATGGTGTACCGCGACACTCCGAACTTCTTTTCAAGTCCCGGAAGTGTCATCTGTTCCTTTAGTGCCTCCAAGGCTACCTTGGCCTTGAAATCCGAACTGTGATTTTTTCTTGAGTTGTTGCTCATGTTAGGATAACGTTTTTAGATGTTTATTTCTTGCGCTCCTAACCGGTACTAAATCGCGGCAGGATTATACCCCAATCTTGAAAGGGAATTCAGAGGCTACAAATTCACTGCCGAAGACAAGGAGCAGTTGCTCAAAACGGAAACGGTGGTTTCTGTTCTTATGTATTTTACGCTTAATATTTGAACATGTCGAGATAATAATGTAATTTTGCAAATAGAAACTACGGTTTCGGAAACCACGGTTTCTATTAAACGTAACGATATGAAATTCTACGACAGAACAGAAGAAATAGCAACACTCCATAAAATTCGTGAAAACTCAATGGAGAACGCTCAATTCACCGTTGTCACCGGACGACGTAGAATTGGCAAAACCTCACTTATACTCAAAGCTTACGAGGATGCGCCAATCCTTTATTTCTTTGTTGGCCGGAAAGCTGAAAACCTTTTGTGTGAGGAATTCAGACATGAGGTTGAGACAAAACTCGGCATCAGGATGGGTGGTACTCCTTCCAATTTTGCTGAGCTGTTCGATTTTCTTATGTCACTCTCCAAGGATAGGAATTTCACCTTGTTCATTGATGAATTTCAGAATTTTTTCAGAGTCAACCCTGCTGTATTCAGTGATATGCAGAAAATCTGGGATCTTAACCATACTTTAGCCAAGGTTAACCTCATTGTCTGCGGCTCCGTGTATTCAATGATGACGAAGATATTCCGGGATTCAAAAGAGCCTCTCTACAACCGACAGAACAGGTTTATGCACTTAAAAACCTTCAGACCTTCCGTTCTCAAGGAGATAATGGAAGATCATGCGCCTGAATACAGCAACGATGACCTGTTGGCGCTTTATTCATTCACCGGAGGAGTGGCGAAATATGTGCAGTTGCTCATGGAAGACCATGCCTTTACTGTCGATGATATGATTGACAGTATCATAAGTTCGGATTCTGTATTTATAAACGAAGGTCGTTCCATACTCGTAGAAGAATTCGGGAAGGATTATGACACCTATTTTTCAATTTTATCTGCCATAGCATCCGGCAATACCCGCCGTAGTGAGATTGAGACATTGATAGGCAAAGAGATTGGAGGCTATCTGACCCGGTTGGAAGATGATTACGGGATAATAAAAAAGGAATTACGCTTGGGTGCAAAAGCATTGTCAAAAAATGCGATATATCAGATACAGGACAATTTCTTCACATTCTGGTTCCGGTTCATCTTCAAATACGAACATATATTGGAGATTGGAGCCTACAATCAGATGCGAACGCTGATAAAGCGCGATTATACAACATTCTCCGGCAAGATGCTTGAAAGATATTTTCATGCCAAAGCAGCCGAGTCCGGCAAATACACCATCATCGGACAATGGTGGGATCGAAAAGGTGATAATGAAATCGATATGATTGCGGCCAATGAAATTGACAAGATCGCGGAGATATATGAAATCAAACGACACCGCAAGAATATCAACATCAATGACCTTGAAGAGAAAACAAAAGTCATGCTATCTCAAGTTCCTGTCCTAAAAGGAGGTTCGGTTGAAATACGCGGACTTGACCTTGAAAACATGTAATCATATTCACCCCGACGTAATTGCCGGGGTGAGTCATTCTGGATTAGTCCATTAGTCGTTTTTTACATATTTGCCTAATCTTGGGTCTTTATTGATACGGGCGAGTTCCATAGCCACAATAAGACGCACATCGGCCTTTATCTTGTCATAGTTCGTCTTGATGGCCCCCTCCATGCAATCGTTGCCTTCGTCATCAATAAATTCGTGGATGACAGGAATCTCTTTCAAGTTATTATGCCAGGTTGTGCAATCGGCAAATTCTCAAAATCTTTTCTCATCGCCACAATGTTTCATTATCGAAAGCGGTTCCGACTTACGAGGAAATAAGCGACATCTACATGACTTTATGCGGAAGAGATATCCCGAAATTTGGAAATCGCTATCACCGGATTATATATCTGCATCAACTTTGAGCGAAGTGCATTTAAGCCCATCCGAATTCAGACGGACAAACGCGGCCGGATTAATTGATCTTCAATATTCCTGAGACTTTCCCGAAAATCGGCAGACGAAATCCTTTGGATATCAATAAAGGAGTCATAAATTTGCAGTCGTAAAAAAAATAATATGACAGATTACAATCTCACGGACTTCTTAGAAAACTTCGAGAAATACGAAGATGAAGAGTGCGACTTCTTCCCATTTCTTGAGGACGAGTTTAAGGCTTGGCTCGTAAACGAGAGAAAGTTGTCCGAAAAATATGTTGCCGAATATATTCGCAACATTGAACATGCCTATTATTCTTTGTACGACATCGTCCAAATCAATCTTGTCAAAACCTTAAGATCTTGGATTGTTGATATCCCTGTCAATCCTGGAAATTCCTTTTCAAAGGAGGCCGCTGTAGAGTTGGTAAATATCTATCTTGAAACAATGCAGGAGGAACTGGATTGGAACGAGGATGCTTACACAAAGGCCGAAAAACGTGCATTGGCGGCTTATCATGACTTCATAATTTTTTATACGGGAGGTTCGGATTCCAATCTTTTAAAAGGTAAGACCCCTTCCCTGCCGGATGAAGACGAGTTTGCGTCATGGATGGAACATGAATACAAAAGAGATCCCTTTGAGGTGGGGAAAATAGTGTCTTCTGTGGCACGAATGGGAATGATCCTCCCGTCATTGGTCACAGCCCCCATGTCTTTCATTGACGTCCTGCGCGCGTTACCGACAAAAAGTAAACGTGAAAACTATCTGAGGAAAGTAGCAGGTATAACAGACAAAAAAAGCAATGACATTGCGGGCTGTTCTCAAAAAACTGTGCGAAATGGCATTTCAAACGTAAGATATTACATCAACTTCCTTAACCAAATGGGAAAATAAATTTAAATCAACCGATCATGGGAAAAATTACTATTAATGGCAGGGATGTTTTAAGCTCTGCCATTGACGAATCCATCAGAAGTATGTTGATGGAGCTCGTTGCAAGGACTTCTATATGGGTCCCAAAGGGAAAAGTCAAAGATACACCCGTCTATCCTAATGTAAAAAGAGGTAGGAAGGAAGATAAGGGATGCGAAATCGCGGGTATCAAAATAGATGACAATACCTACGCGAACGTAGCTATCAAAAAGGCAATTTCAAAGGACGTTAAGTTTGAAGACTTTGAAGTATGCCATATTTGGCCCGGGACGACGTATGACGAGCATTACCACACTCTACTTCAAAATTTAGTAATGCTTCCTCGAGCGCTGGCAGCATTGTCAGATCATATGGAAGATGTAATCTCAGTTCTGAAATATCGTGCATGGGAACTGTATGGCTGGCACCCCGCTGACGAACAAATCCCACAAAAGCCTGTGTTCTACCCGTCTTCATGGGGTTCCGCTGTGCCTGAACTGATATCGGTGCCTTAGAAGAAAGAGGTCGAATCGCCAGAGGATCTACTCAATGAGTATTTCAATACCAAACCATCATATGCAGACCACTGCCAGCATCCCCCAGATCACAAGCATGATGTTGGCCACCGCATAGGTCACAGTATAGCCGATGGCGGGCACAGAACTGTCCAGAGCATCCTGCACCGCGCCCAGCGATGCCGTGCAGGTCCGTGTACCCGCACAGCATCCCAAGGTGATGGCCGGGTGAAACCTGAATACTTTATGTCCCAGCCATATCCCGAAAAGCAAGGGAAGCGTAGTGGTAATTATTCCCACTAAGAGCAGCATCGGCCCTACGGCCTGCAGCCCGCTGACAAACGATGTTGACGACTGCAGGCCGATCACAGCCACAAATACGTTGAGCCCGAGATTATTCATCAGCCACAGTGCCTGCCGGGGTATAAAGCCGAAAGTGGGGCGGCGCGATCTCAGCCAGCCAAGCACGAGGCCCGCAATCAATGCGCCACCGCTCGTGCCGAAGCTCACCGGAATGTCTCCCACCGTCACCGACAAGGCTCCCAACACTCCCCCGATAAAGATGGCGATGCCCACAAACATCAGATCGGAACTTACCGTAGGCCTGTCGATATGGCCGATGCCCTCCCCGGCGCGTTTCACATCGCCTGTCTCGCCCATCAACGTCAACACATCTCCCCTCTTTATCACCGTGTCGCTATCCGTATCCAACGGCTTGCCATGGCGGTTTGCCGACACTATTCCCACTCCGCGCATAAACGAACGGCCGCAAATCCGAGCCACGGTAGCACCATCCACTTCGGGGTTGCTCACCAGCACCGGCACCCTGTCCACCGGATACGACAGCAACTCATTGTCGGCCGTCTCGTGGCCGATCAAATCTATATCCCGCACTATATACTGACGCTGACCCGTCACCACTATCATATCGCCGTTGCGAAGACTCATGTCGGGCGTTGTCTCCACTATCCTCCCCTCCCGGCGCATCCTTACCACATATAGCGGAAGCCCGTGGTCGCGGAGATAGGCCTCTGTTTCGCTCACCGTAGGAGCAGCCTCAAAAAATGGTTCATCCACCCTGTAAGATCTATACGCCACGGCCCGAAGGGCATTTACCGAGGCCGGATCGTTTTCCCATTCGTTGATGTTCATCTGCATGGAGAGGTCGAGTGTGTCGCGCTTCACCTTTTCGAGTCCTCCGAGAAGCTTCGGCCCGAACGTGCCGAGAATGATCACGGTGCCCAACGTGCCGAAAATATATGTCACCGCATAGCATACGGGCACGATATTAAGCTGCGATTCTCTGAAGGCTTCATCGCCCGGCAAACGCGATATCGCTTCCGATCCCACACCCAGCAGGGCCGAACAGGTCTGAGATCCGGAGAAAAGTCCTACAGTCTCCCCTATCGAATACTGCATCAGTTTGGCCGCGGCGAGCACCACAAGAAAAGTGGTGCCGCTCATCAGCACTGCAAATAGTACCTGCTTAAGGCCCGATCCTCGCAACGACCGGAAAAATTGCGGCCCCACGCTATAGCCTATCGAGAAAAGAAACAGCATGAAGAACACATTCTTCAACGGTCCCGTAATGGGAATATCAAGCTGACCTACAACCACGCCCGTAAGCAACACGGCCGTGACGCTTCCCAGAGAGAAGTTTCCGATACGGATTCTGCCGATCAGAAAACCTACTCCCACTGTAAGAAAAAGCGCCACCGCAGGATACGCTCTCAATATTTCCACCAGTTCGTGCCACATAAATATCGAAGTGTCTTCTCTTTGTAAAATTAACACCCGTTGCATTGCCGCGGTTCACATAAATCCGCGCACGGCATCAATAATAAGTCTGCACGTAATAAGTATGCACGGCCATTGCATAAAAAAAGAGCTACTCTCGCAAGCAACTCTCTTTTTCCGATTTGTCCAAAACCGGAGACTATATAAACATGTAGAACTATTAAATTACAGAAATATTACTTTAACGTAGCGGCACAAGCCGGATGGCTACACCGCCACCGGGGGCAAGATACTGCTTAAGCCGCGTCTTGTTGCCGACCTTTACCGTACGTATTCGATATGCCTGCGGATTAGTCCGATAATCCGCGTCTGGGGCATCCTCATAAATGGTAGCCTCGTATTTCACTCCTTTGGGGAGGAAAGAGAAGTCGATGGTGGCATGGCGGGCATTGTCGTCGGTGATGGCGCCCACATACCAGTCATCGCTGTTCTTATCTTTGCGGGCCACTGTGATATACTTGTTTGGTTCCGCCTCAAGATATCTGGAATCACTCCAATCCACGGGCACGTCTTCGATAAACTTAAAGGCGTCAAGGAAGCGTTCGTAAGTCTCTGGCAGATCGCATGCCATCTGCATCGGCGAGGGCATCGTAAGATAGAGCGCGAGTTGACGGGCCAGTGTGGTGCCGGCCCTGGAGGTCTTTCCTTCGCCATAGTAGCTCAGGTCTCCCTGAAACAGACCGGGGGTATAATCCATCGGTCCGCCCTTCAGGCGGGTGAACGGCAGCAGACAGGTATGGCTCGGCGGATTACCGCCCATCGACTCGAATTCACCGCCGCGGGCCGATTCCTGGGCAAGCCAGTTGGGCCAGGTGCGGGCCAGACCCGTGGGGCGCGGAGCCTCGTGGCTGTCGACCATTATGCCATAGTCGGCGGCACGCTTGGCCACATCGAGCACATGATCCACCATCCACTGGCTGGTGTGGTGTTCGGATCTCGGGATGATGGCTCCCACGTAGCCGGTCTTCACGGCATCATAGTTATTGTCTTTCATGAACCGGAACGCCCGGTCCAGTTGCAGGGCATAGTCGGCGGCGTTGGCCGCAGTCTCATGATGCATCACCATCTTCACTCCCTTTTCCCTGGCGTAATCGCGGATCTCGTCTACATCAAAGTCGGGATACGGCTTGTCAAACAAAAACTGACGGTTCTTTCTGTAGGAGCACCAGTCTTCCCACCCTTCGTTCCATCCCTCCACGAGCAAGGCGTCGATGCCGTGTTTTGAGGCGAAGTCTATATATTTCTTTACGTTTTCCGTATTGGCCGGATGGCGTCCGTTGCTTTCGAGCTTGCTGTAATCGGTCACTCCCGGTTTGGCAAGATAATTGTTGCTGTATGCCCACGTTTTCTCATGGCCGGTAAACATCTCCCACCACACGCCCATAAATTTCATGGGCTTGATCCAGGATGTGTCTTCGATCTTGTTGGGTTCGTTGAGATTGTAGATCATCTGTGAGGCGAGGATATCGCGGGCGTCATCGCTTATGATCATCGTGCGCCAGGGTGTGGCGAAAGGAAGCTGAAGATACGCGCTCACTCCGAGCCGGTCGGGCACAAGATGTGTCTTCAGCCCGTATTCAGCGGTATCCACGTCCAGGAGCATGGCCGGATAGCCTACAAGAGCCGCCTCATGCACATTGACATATACCGGCTTCTTGTCCTTTGTCTTCAGGAGCATCGGAGTCTGGATCACGGTTCCGCCGGTGCGCTGAGCCTCGGAATGTCCGCGGTAATTGCCGAGGGCATCGCCCAGATTCGAGAAGGTTGTCTCGGACCACAGGTATTCGTCCGTGTCATAGTCACCGGGAATACAAAAGAGCGTGTGGTCACTGGTGAAATTGAATTCTGTAGCTTCATCCCGCACCGTGAGATAATTGTTTTTCTTCTGAGCCGGAAGTTCGTAGCGGAATCCCACTCCATCGTCAAACACACGAAACCTTACGGTCATGGCCCTCTCGGGCTCGTCGGCCTTGAGGTTTACGGTCATCTCGCGGAAATGGTCGCGTACGTCGGAGTATTCACCCCACACGGGCTGCCACGTACGGTCTACGGTGACTGTATCCACCGATTCTATTCTGAATCCGGAATCAAACGCCGTCTCATCGGCCGTAAGTCCGAGTTTGCTTTGAGCCACCAGCGTCTTCCCCTTATAGGCCACTGTATAGAGAGGAGCACCTGTCGCATCCACATCCACCGTCAGATCAATCTGTCCGTTGGGAGATGTGATGTAGGCTGCGTATGCCTGAGCCAAAGCAGCTGCCGTCAACAATAATATTGCGTTTCTTATCAAACTCATAAACTTATAAACTTATAAATCATGAAGTTAAACTTGCAAACCACGAAGTCTTCTCACTTACCGAGCACCATATAGCCGAATGCGGGCAGTGTCACCGCAGTGGGCACGCTTATCTCTTCACCGCTGATCCAGTCGGTCATTTTGGTGCCGGCCACGGCTATCGGTGTCTTTACGGCGCGCGTCTCGTTGTGAGGGTTGGCTATTACCAGACAGCGGGAGGTGCCGTTGGTGAACGAGATCATCACCGCATCGGAGGAAGCGTAACTGCTCATCACGCCGGCACGGGCTGCCGCGGATTTTATGTAGGCACTGTTGATTTCACCATAGATGCGGGTCAACTTCTGAGAGAATTTCAGAGTGCGGTGTGCGTTGCCGAAGAACGACAGTTTGCCGGAAAGTCCCTCCACGTCCATCGAAGAATAGAGCATTGGGGTCTCTCCCGAGAAGGCCGCGAGAAGATAGGCAAGAATGGTGCCGTCCTGATTGGTATACATAGTGGCCACATCATTCTCGGCCGCCACGTCATGGTTGAAGGCATATCTGAGCATTGCTTTCCCCTCAGGCACCTCGGCGTTTCTTTCCACAAGGAAATCAAGATAGCGGGAGGTGTTGCCGTTTTTAAACAGTGTGGTTACCGCGCCGGGGAAATTCCAGTCGTAGATCATATAGAAGCCATCCTTGTAAAACGAAAGGTCGTTGGTCTCGGCAAGCATGAAGACGTCTTTGTCGATGGCGGTAAGAGCTTCGATGTCTTCTTTCCAGAAATCGTGAGGCACGCCGTCGGCATGGTCGCATCTGAAGCCGTCGATGTCGGCCTCCTTCACCCAGTAGGCCATGGCATCTATCATTCCCTCACGGGTCGATTTCCGATTATAGTCGAGTTGGGCCACGTCGCCCCAAAGCGGGGTGGCGGCGATATTGCCGTCGGCATCCTTCCTGTAGCGCTCGGGGTTGGTTTTGGTCCAGGTGTTGTCAAACGAGGTGTGGTTGGCCACCCAATCGAGAATCACTTTCATGCCGTTGGCATGGGCTTCGTTCACGAGGGCCTTGAAGTCTTCGAGAGTGCCCAGGGTTGGATCTATCTTTTTGAAGTCCTTTATACAATAGGGCGAACCAATGGCCTTCTCCACGCCAAGTTCAAAAGGGGGCATCACCCAAAGTATATTCACGTTCATGCTTTTGATGCGTGGTATGTCGGCGGTGACGGCCTTCAGGCAGTTGTTTTTGCCGTAGAAACGTGGATTCACCTGATAGAGCACGTCGGAAGTGGCCGACTGGTCCGCAATCGGCGGATTGGGAGTGGGATCGGGAGTAGTATCCGGTTTTTTGGGTTCGTCCGAACCACATGCTGCGGCCACTGCTGTCAAGGCCGCCATAACGAACGTAAGAATCTTATTTCCTCTCATATAATTAAATCACTTCTTCAAAACCCCATCCCACAATTATTTTTATGGTATAAGGTCAAAATATTATCTTGGTTCTGGTGCCGCCCGCAAAGGCGACACCAGATTATTTCGCGGACTGGACCCTTATTCGGATGCGGAGGGATCAAACGTGGCGGGATCAATCTCGGTGGCTTTCTTGCCGTCGAAAGAGATGTAGACGTCACGGTCAATGTTGAACACAACTACGTCGTCCACCTGAGTGCCGTTGCCGTTGTTAAGGATCAGATGCTCTTCGAGGCCCTGATCGGAATTGGCGGCGCCGAGGTCGAAGTATTTGTATTCCACTCCATTGATCTTCTGAGTGCCTGTAAGGCTCATGCCGGGCCAGCCGCCGTTGAGGTCATTGACTGTGCCCCACATGTAGAGATACAGGTCGTCCCAGCCGGAAGTGTCGTATACAAATATGGCGTATCCGTCGTGTTTCACGTTGTCTTCGGGATTGATCTCGTTCACTCCGGCGGGGGTGAGTTCCAGATAGAAGTCACGGTCCAGAGTCACTGTGAAGTCAGCGAGCTGCACGCCGCCGCCGTTGTTGTTGAAGATCAGGTTCTCGGTAAGGCCTTCATTGTTGACGCCCGTGTCGAAATATTTGTAGTTCACACCGTCGATGGTCACCTTGCCGGTAGGTGTGATGCCGGGCCAGCCGCCGAAGCATTCGGCATCTCCCCAGGCGTACATTGCGAGGTCATCCCAGCCGGTGTTGTCCACCACGTAGATCACATATCCGTCGTGAACGATTTCCTCGGGAGCGGCAGGCTTGTTGAAGTAGTCGGCCCAACGGTATACGATCACGTTGGAGCGCTGACCAAGTGCGGGACTTTCGTAGTGGGTCACGGGTTCGTTTTGCAACGAACGCTCTTCACCCTGCTCGGTGTTGTAGAATGTATAGCCGTCGGCCAAAGTCTTTCCTTCCACAAAGTCGTCGGGGTTGAGGTATATACCGAATTTACCGTCGGTGTCGGAAGCCTTTTCGAGCTGCCAGCGCGGATCTCCCACGGCATCCATACCGCCGTTGAAGTCGCCGATGATGTAGATTTTATCGGTGGGATTTGTATTCTGTGGCACGATTACCTCCAGAAGCTGGTATCCCTCGCGGAGTTCGAAGCGGGGCAGCTCTATGTCGAATGTGATCTCTTCCTTGGAGCAGGCCGCAAGCATGGGCAGCAGAAGCACCAGCGAAAAGAGTCGGAATATTTTATTTATATTCATGGGTCGGTATTAATTATAGTTAGGATTCTGTTTCAGGCCCGGGTTAACCATAAGGGCGGCCTGGGGAAGAGGATACCACTCATATTTACGGTCACGCTTGGCGGGGAGCTGACGTCCGTCGGTCTCGTTGGCGCGTCCGAAGAACCACCAGGTGCCCTGCGTGAACTTATCGAAGCGGCGGAGGTCAGTGCGGCGGCGGCGTCCTTCGTTGAGGAATTCCAGACCCCATTCGGAGAGCATCCAGTCTTCGTCGAAGGCGGTGAATCCGGGGCCGGGCTGCTCTATTACGGAGGTGTTGGTGAAGTAACGCTGACGCACGTTGTTGACCAGGGTCTTGGCAGTGCCGGAGTCGCCTGCGCGGAGTTTGCACTCGGCCAGTGTATAGTACACTTCAGCCAGACGGAATTCCACCTGGTCGGAGTTTCTCCAGTCAAGTCCGGTGGAGGCGGGCAGGATAGGATAGCGCAGGATGCGGTAGCCGGAGTTGGTCATACCCCAGCGCGGACTCATCACAGTCTCGAGATCGCGGCCCAGATTGCTGAATGTGCCGCACTGGTCCACATAGATCAGAGGCTGGTCCTGAAGATCCGCGTCGGCGAGCACGGGAGCGCCCGTGGAGTAATTTGTCTGGGCTTCCATCGCGAAGATGCCTTTCCAGTTGCCGGCGGCGTCGCAGGTGAAGGGCTGCTTGCGGATATCCTTGTCGTTCATACGATCGAAGGGAGCGCCGAGTTTGTCGCCATAGTCAAATATAAAGCTCTTGGCGCCGCTGGTGCCGTAGCCTGAGTTGTTGGGTGCCGTAAGCAGTGTGCCGCTGTTGTCTTTGGAAGGCACCATGATAGTACAGTTCCAGCCGCTCTGGTCGCAGGTATAGCCAAAAATCTCATCGTAGTTGTAGGGCAGGAAGGGGGTGTTGCGGTTATTGTTGGTGAGCATACCGGCTTCCATAGCGAAAGCAAACACGATCTCGGGACAGGTGTTGTTGTTCACGTTGTAAATGTCGCGGTAATCGGCAGCGAGATTGTAGTTGCCGTATTTGCCGTCGATAATTTCCTGACAGAGGGTGGCGCAGTCGCTGTAATGATCCACTCCGGTCCAAAGCTGGGAATTGAGCAGCAGACGCATCTTGAGCATACGGTTCACGCCCTGGTTCATGCGGTTGCGGGTGGCGTTGGATCCGTCTTCCTTTGCAAGGTCTTCCCAGCAGGCGTCGAGTTCGTCTACCATGAAGTTCCAGATCACTTTGCAGCTTGTGTTGAAGTCGGCATCGGCGCTTCCGGGGATATCACCGTTGGTATCGGTGCAGAGGGGAAGGGCACCGCCCCAGAGCTCGAAGTTGTTGTAGTATGCCCAGGCACGCACCGTACGCACTTCGGCGATGTAACGGTTGATTTCGTCTTGAGTCACACCCAATTTATCGGGATTGAGCGATTCCAGATCATGCAGCATGGTGTTGCAAAGACCGATGCATTCCCAGGCGTGTTCCCATGCGGAACGCACGATTTTTGACTCCGAAGTCCAAGTCTGGGTTGAAAGCACGAATTTTTCGGCTTCGTCGTAACCCCAGGCGCCGCCGTTCCATGAACGCCACGCCACCTGGTCGGCGGGAAATTCGTTGAGATACCAGAAATACTCCAGAAAACCGCTCTGCGCGCTGGAATAGATGGATGCCACAGCGCCGTCGAGGCTGTTCTTGTTCTGATAATATGCGGAGGCGTCGATAAGGTCAAACGTCTTCTCATCAAGGTCGGTACAGCCTGTGGCTCCTCCGGCCAGGGCGGCCGCGCAGAGCAGTCCGCCTATATATTTGATGCTTTTCATTGGAAAGTTCTGTTATTATTAACGGAAACGAAGAGTCACACCAAGAGTAAGTGTAGTGGCCGAAGGATAGGCGCTCGACACGTCTACACCCGGAGTGATACCGGTGGAAGGCACTGCCGAGGGATCGGTTCCCGTATATTTGGTGAGTGTGAATACGTTCTTGGCGGAGAGATAAATACGAAGATTGTCGAGGACTGTGCGGTTTTTGAACGGCACGGTGTAGCCAAGAGTGATGTTCTCGAGTTTGAAGTAGTCGCCCTTCTCGAGGAAGAAGGAGGAGATCACTCCGCCGCCGCTCCATGTATCCTTGTCGTCGAGGTAAGCGGAGCGCAGGATATTATCGGAGCCGCTGCCCTGCAGACCCATTCCGTATTTACGCATGTTGAAGATGCTGAATCCGAATGCACCCTGGAATTGGATACCGAGGTCGAAGTTGTTCCATTTCAATGTATTGCTCCATGTAAGGAAGTGCTTGGGAGCACCGTCGCCGATATAGCGTTTGTCTTCGGGCGATGCAAGGGCCGCATTGATTACCTCACCATCCTTGTTATATACGAGCATCTGGTGGTTTTCATCGGTGCCTGCGTATTCATATCCGTAGAATTGGGCTATTCTCGAGCCCTCTTCCACGCGGAAGAAGTATTCGCTGGTGCCCACGCCCGGTTTCTGATAGAGGTCGAGGTAAGATGCCTCATATATCTCGTTGCTGAGTTTGGTCAGCTTGGTGGTGCCGTAGGAGTAGTTGATACCCATGTTCCATTCCACCGGCGTGTTGGTGAGAACGTCACCGTTGAGGGCGAGCTCGATACCGGTGTTGCGTGTGGTGCCCACGTTCACAAGGATATTGCTGTATACGTAGGGAGGCTGCGGTGCGGTATAGTTATAAAGGAGGTCCTGCGAGCGGCGGTCGAAGTATTCGATGCTACCGTTGAGGCGGTTGAAGAGCATGAAGTCCACGCCTACGTTGAAGCTCGAAAGTTTTTCCCAGCCGAGGTTGGGGTTGGCATTGCTTGAGGGGCGGTAACCCGTGATCCAGGTGCCGTCGATCAGATAGTTGCCGGAGGGGCTGTAGGTGGCGATGGATTTGTAGGGATCGAAGTCGCTTCGGCCTGTCATACCGAATGAGAAGCGGGGCTTAAGACTCTGCACGGTCTGCACATATTCTTTCAAGAAGGGTGCGTTGGCCATTTCCCAAGCCACTGACACGGCGGGGAAAGTACCCCATTTGCGTTTAGCACCGAACTTGGTACTTCCTTCATGACGGATGGATGCCGAGGCGAAGATCATATTGTCCCAAGAGTAGTTCACACGGCCGAAGAAGCCTACGAGTGTGGACTGTGATTTGCCGGCCCACATGTTGGCCTTGCCGTCCTTGAGCCAGCTGCCTGCGCCGATGCCCCACCACAGAGGATCGTCGTAAGCGAAGTTGTAGTTGGTCTCGCCCATGGATTCCCAGTCGCTGCGCTGAAAGGAGTAGCCGCCTACGAAACGTACGTCGTGACGGTCGTTTTTGAAACTATAGTTGGCAATCCATTCCAGGCCGTTGGTATACCATTTCTGGTATTCAATGTTGGCGCGGCCGGCATATCCTCCCCAGAAGCTTTCGCCGGAGGTGGAGGGGGTGTAGTAGTTGCTCTTGAGGTCGTTGTAGTTATAGGAGTATGAAAGCGTGGTGCTTACTGTGTGAAGATCGTTGTGCCAGATGTCGTATTTCACGTCGGCAGTGCCCAACAGATATGTGCGGTGGCCTTCGGAAGTATTCACCTTGAGCTGCTGCACGGGATTCTTGATATCGGTGGGAGAGGTGGGCTGGTAGTAAGTGCCGTCTTCGTTGTAGACGGGGATGGTGGGGTTCATGCCGAGGGCAGTGTCAAACATACCGTCGTCGCCCCACTTCTCGTTTACGCGGCGTGCGTTGATAGAGGCAGTGAATTTCAGATGGTTGGCCAATGTATTGGCGGATACGGCAGCACGGCCGCCGAATTCCTCACGACCGCTGGTTATGTCGAGGCCGTTGGCTTTCTTGTAATTGACGGATGCGGTATAGTAGCCGCCGCCGGGCAGTGTGCCGTCGATGCTGATGTATTGGTTGGTATCGTAGGCCACGTCTCTTGTGATGAGATCATACCAATCGGTGCTTGCGCCATAGTCATTGCCGCGGCGTGCCAGGCGCCATTCATAAGGCGAGAGCACCTCTGGCTTGCGGTTGGCCACACTCATGGCTGCGTATGAATCGTAAGTGACCACGGGCAGACCTACCTGACCTGTACCCTTCTTGGTGGTGATAAGGATTACACCGTTGGCACCGCGGGTACCGTAGATGGCAGCCGATGCGGCGTCCTTAAGTACCGACATTGACTCGATGTCCTGAGGGGCAATAGTGCGGATATCGCCGCCGGCCACTCCGTCGATCACGATAAGAGGACCGTTGCCGGCGCTCAACGATGTGGCGCCGCGCACCTGCAGATCGGCGCTGCCGTTAGGATTGGCGGCTGCTGTGCTCGATACGTTGAGACCCGCCACTTTACCCTGAAGCATTTCCATGGGGTTGTTCATGGCGCCCTTCTGGAAGTCATCCTTATTGACCTGCACGATAGAGCTCGACACCTCGCGGCGGCTTACCGTGCCGTAGCCTACCACCACCACCTCATCGAGGAGTTCGGTGTCTTCGGTCATTGTGGCGTTGACCACGCTGAGACCTTTTACTGATTTTTCTACTGACTGGAAGCCTACAAGGCTAAATACCAGCGTGCCGTCTGCCGGCACGTTTCTCAGCTCATACTTACCGTCGACATCAGTGGCTGTGCCGATGGTCTGCTGTCCTTTGACCGATACGGTGGCGCCGATCACTACGTCGCCGGTAGCGTCATAGACAGTTCCGGTTACGGTCTTGGTCTGTGCCATCACCGCCGGCGCAAGCACGAGTGCCAGAGCCCAGATGAGACAGATCGACATAACGCGGAATAAACCCGGAGTTTTTTTCATTGTGTCTGATTTTGGTTTATAACTGTTGTTTTAAATTGTTGTCACGATTTTGCGAGTCTGCTCGTCTCTTCGCGCTCGCGTTATAATTCTGAATTTTCCTATAATTTGTAACCATAAAATAACTTGTCTTGAAAGT